>JAIXPZ010000079.1 GCA_027486005.1 Legionellales bacterium | reverse complement strand
GAAACACAACTTAAAGAACTGGAATCACTGAGACTAAAGCGTTTAGAAACACAGAACGAAGAGGCTTATAAAAAAGTGAATTTGTTAAAAGGATTAAAGGGTATCGGTGATATTGGTGCGTGGGTCTTTGTGATGGAATGGTTTGGTTGGCGACAATTTAAAAATCGGCGCGAAGTAGGCGCGGTGGCAGGATTAGTGGGCGCGCCCTACGACAGCGGAGAAAGCCGGCGAGAGCAAGGTATTACAAAGGCGGGTAATTATCGGATTCGAACGCTGTCGATAGAACTTGCTTGGTGTTGGTTGCGTTATCAGCCAGAGAGTGAATTATCACGTTGGTTCAATGAACGCTTTAATCAAGGTAAGCGCTTAAAACGTGTGGGGATTGTGGCATTAGCTAGAAAGCTTTTAATTGCACTGTGGCGTTATGTTGAAGCCGGTGAAATACCTCAAGGAGCCGCATTAAAAGCATAAAGATAAGATAGATTAAAAAATTGGGAGAAAAAATAGTTTACTTTGCGAGTTGTTAAAATGCCCGTAACACACCCGGATGCACACAAGGTGTTACGTCCCAAGCTAATTGACACTCAATGTCTCAACCTATTGTAGGTGAGACACTCATCGTGCTGTGACGATGAGTGCTAACATTTTCCTCTCCACTTTTTCTAGCTATGCTGCCAACTCCTCGATCGCCTTTTGAATCACATCATCGGACAAATGATTACAATTTTGTATAGCGGCAGTTTGCAATGCTGCAGTGAGAATGCGATGTGCATATCGTAGACGTCCTTTGGAGGCCACATAAATAAGTTGTATGCCAGATTGACTGATGATCGTTTCATGAATGCCAGCGTTTTTAAAGGCTTCTACGAGCTATCCGATGCACACATCTTTTTGACCTAATTGCACAGTTTTCAATTTTCTCTATAATTCGACGTTTGAAATGCAAACAGATGTTAGGGGTTCCACGATTTTCCCCCCAAAATGTTTCCTGCAACTTTTCTCTAGCCTAGCTTGCCAGGTAACATCGTTTGTAATTGTTTGAATTGACCTTCTAAATTAGCCTTTTCCTGAGAAACGAACTGCAACTCATGCCTGAGTGTGTCGACTTTATCATTAGCCTTTTTGATGGTTTCTTCTAGTCCTGCAATTTTATGAGTGTCTGTTTTTAATGTCACTTGCAATTCAATAATTGTATGCTGCTTGGCTTCTAATTGTCGTGCTTGTTCCTGATATTGCTGACTCAATTTCTCATGGTCTTTTTGCAGTTGATCATGCGCAATTTTTAAAGGTGATTGCTGTAAAACAAGGACACTATGTGCTTTTTCTAATGTTTCATGTGCTTTATGAAGCTGATGATATTGAGTTTCAAAAATTGATTTTTCATTGACAGCTGTTTGCGCTTGGGTCTGCCATTGAATGAGTTTTTGTTCGTACTCACTACGCTGTTTTTCAATGAGAAGTGATTGTTCTTGTCGCACTTGCTGTGTCGCTGTTTGGTAGTGTTCTAAGCTATCCTGTGCGTGTTTTAACAGCTGATGTAGTCGTTCATTTTCAGCGATATTTTCTTGACGGCGAGACTCAAAAGACGCGACACGCTCCGTCAGTTTTACTTTTTCTTGTTGCTCAATAATAAACGTTGCTCTGAGCTGTTTGTTTTCTTCAATTTGTTGGTGAAGCTGTTCTTCTAACGCATGATGCTTGTGTTGTAGGTCTTTGTGCAGCTTAAGTTCTTGGTGGTATTGCTGCTGAGTTTCTGCGATTTTCGCGTCAAATTCTTGGCGTTCATTCGTAATTTGAGTGTCAGCTTTTTGTCGTAAGCGATCCCAAAGTAACTTAACGAGTTCGGTGAGATCTGGTGGTAAATGACTATCATCTTCCGGTCGCAGCCCTTGCCGGGCTTTCCATTCTCGCAGCAATTTTGCAATCGTGCTTTTGCTGCCAGTGCCGAGGTATTCGCGAATGTTATCAATGGACGGTGTTTTGCGTTGTTCAATGAGTTTTGGCACAGTTTCTGCGATATCGTGAAAAGTAACGCCGTTTCTGCCCATTTTTTTGATCCACTGTTATTTTGTACTATAGACTGTAACGAATATTAAAACATTGGTTTTTAAAATACAAACAATTATTTGCCGTACTATTATTCATCGATAATGGAGATTATCGCTTATTTTTAATCATAGCCTCTGGTACACTGCTGTACTTTGTGTTTCAAACCTCAATTTTTAGTTTATTTCAGCCAGAACAGGAATTTTACTGCCATGAGCTCAGTTTCAACCGAACTCGTTCTATTACACCCCGAAAAAGTCGGCAAACTCACGGTTCCTTCACCGCATGATTACGTGCATGCTGCGACAAGTGCGAACACGCGCAAAGCGTATCAAGCCGACATTCGCCATTTTTTGCAATCACTGCGGGTGCTTCCTGCCGCGGCCGAGTCAATTCTCGATTATTTGCACGACTATGCGACGACACTTAATCCACGTACGCTAACCCGCCGCTTAACTGCTCTAAAACAGTGGCACATTTTACAAGGTCATCCTGATCCGACATCGCATCCTTTAGTTCACAAAACGCTTTCTGGTATTCGCAATGTCCACGGTAAACCGAAAGACAAAGCACCCGCCATAACTCTCGAATCACTCACGCAAATGATTATGCACTTAAAAAAATCTAATCGCCTCATCGACTGTCGCAACAAAGCATTATTACAACTCGGTTTTTTCGGCGCGTTTCGCCGCAGCGAAGTCGTTACTCTCACCTGGGACAACATTCATTTTGTCTCGGAAGGCATCGAAATACTTCTGCCGCGTTCCAAAACCGATCAAGCCGGTGCAGGCCAAACCTGCGCCATTCCGTATGGTGATAATACGCTCTGTCCTGTTTCAGCATTACTTGCCTGGCAAGAACGTTCACAATGCTCTACCGGGCCTATTTTTCGACAACTCATTCGCAATGAACAAATAAAAGCATCAGCCATTAAAGCGCAACACTTGAATATTATCATCAAAGCCATCGCGCGTGAATCCAAATTGCCGTCCGCAAACGATTACAGCAGTCATAGTTTGCGCCGCGGATTTGCCACAGAAGCCAGTAAAAATGGTGCGCCGTTTGGTTCCATTATGCGTCAAGGCCGTTGGCGTCATGAGGGCACCGTATTGTGCTATATTGATGAAGGTAAGCGCTTTGATCAGAATGCCGCCGGTTTATTACTACACGTAAAACAAAAAGAGATTTGATGACAGCGCAACGATTACATATTCTAAACGACAACGACATTGCGGCGCTCTATGCTGCTCCCGAATTCAATGCAACCGAACGCAGTCATTTTTTTGCCTTGCCGCCTGTGCTTTTGAAATCGTTAAAAATCACCAAAACCAACGGTAAAAATACATCTGCCAAACTTTATTTTATTTTGCAGTACGGTTATTTTAAAGCAAAACATCAATTTTTTAATTTCAGTTACCAGGATGTCAAACACGATGTCGTGTTTATTATGGCGCAGTATTTCCCAAAAGATAACACACCGCATCAACTGCCCATTCGCAAAACACAACGCGCAATGAAATTACAAATCGCGGAGTTCATGGGGTTTAGCGATAGCATGGAAAAGGTGGATCGCATTATTTTAGAAAAAACACATCAACTGGCAAAAACAACACCCGATTTAGTCGCGATATTTGAAGAAACCCTGCATGCCTTAGAAACTGAAAAATTGATATTGCCCAAATACTCTCGATTGCAAAATAAAATGGGCGCCGCTATGAAAAGCTATTCTCAGCATCTCAATCAACAGATTAATCACGCACTGCCTAAAAAAGTGCATCAATCCTTAGGCAATTTATTAAAAATGAAAGAGGATTTTTACGCAATCACAACACTTCAGTTTGATGCCAAAAGCTTTCAAACTAAAGAAATGAGTGCTGAAATTGATAAACTGATGATGTGCCAACCTATCTTTGATTTTGCACAAACGTTTTTGCCTACACTGGCATTATCGCGCAGCATCATCGATTACTATGCAGACTTGGTGAATCTCTACACGGTACAACGATTACAAGAGCTTTCTAAAGAAACGGCCTATCTTTACATGATGTGCTATGTCTATCGTCGCTACGAACGATTAATGAATAATGTGACTCAAGGATTTGCTTTTTATGTCGACAAATATTATAGCGAAGGCAAGAAAATCGCTAAAGAGGCATTATCGGTTACAGAGACACCCTTAGAAGAACATCGAACTGAAATTGGCAAGCTGATGGGAATTTTTACCGATAAAAACGTGATGCGACAATCCGGCGCACACATAGAAAAAGTGGCGTTCAAGGTGATGCCAGAAGAAGAAATTGCCGCCGTGAGCGAACAACTTTTACACGGTGAAAGAAATCGAAAACGCCAAGAAGAAAAGCTCATCTGGACCTTCCATAAAGAGAATTATCAAGCACTTCTCATCAATTTACGCCCCTTATTTTTAGCCATTGACTTTACCGGTCAAGCAGGCTTAAAACCATTACTCAAAGCAACAGAGTTCTTGAAAAAACTGTTGAAGAAGAACAAAACCTTGCGCGATTTTCCATTAACACAAATTCCCACGGCGCATATCAAGCCAGCTTTTCTCGTGCAATATTTCACTGAAAGCACGTCAAAAAAAATAGCCTCCAAGAAAACCATGAACCCGTATCAATATGAATTTTATCTGTATCAGATGATACGCAAAAATATCAAAAGCAGTACCATTCATGTTGACAATTCTATCGATTACAAAAGCTTTGAAGCAGAAATAAAAATCCCCAAGGATTGGGCGAAACAAGAAAAGCAAATACTAAAAACACTAAATAACACGATATTGAGCAGACCGATTGACGACACGCTCACTGAGCTCAAAAATATTTTAGAACCTTTAATCGAGCGAACCAATCGACGTGCGTTAAACGGTGAAAACAAACATATTAACATTAAGCATTTTCGTGATGGTCACGTGGAATGGACGCTCCCTTACCCCAAACGCAATGTTGAGATAGACAATCCGTTTTATGATCAGCTCGATATCAAATTAATCTCAGAAATTTATGATTTTGTGGCCAAAGAAACCGGCTTTGCAGGACTCTTCACCCACATCAAACCACGAGGTCCTAAAAATACCCTCGATACCATCGCGCATAAGGGCGTAATATTTGCCAATGGAACCACCCACGGCACGCATGCTTTTTCAAAACTTTCTAATATCAGTTATCAACGATTACAAACTGCAGAGCAAAATAATATTCGCTTAGCGACCTTACGCGCGGCAGCTGATAAAATCGTCAATTGCATGATTAATTTGACGATCTTTGATGGGTATGACTTAAGCAAACAAAAGCATGGAAGTAGCGATGGCAGCAAAAAGAAAACGCGACGACGCGTGATTAAGGCACGGCATTCTACCAAATATTTTGGTACCGATATTGGCGTGGTGATCATGACGATGACTTTAAATCATGTACCGTTTTCCACGCGCATTATTAGTCCCAATGAGCATGAAAGTCACACCCTCTATCCAATGGTTTTTCAAAATACTTCCTTGATTGATCCTGATATTATTTCTACTGATACGGCAGGTACAAACAATGTGAATGACTTCATGTATTATTTGATTGGAAAAACCCATGCGCCTTGTTATCGTTCAACTCCGAGAAAGGTAAAGACCATTTGCGGATTTAAAACAGAAGAGCATTATAAAGGCTGTTTGATTAAGCCGGAAAGTACAGTGGATACCAAAAAGATAAAAAAATATTGGCCTGAATTGGTACCGATACTGGCGTCTATTTTGTCGCACGATGTCAGTCAAGAAAACGTGATTAAAAAACTCTGTTCTCACGACTATAAAAGCGAAGTCAAAGAAGCCTTGTGGGAATTGAATAACATATTAAAGAGCATTCATTTGCTAAAATACATCGATGACATGCAATATCGACGTGACATTCGCACCGCATTAAACAGAGGTGAGGCATACCACTTACTTTTGAAAAACATCATGAAAATAGGGGGCGGTGAATTTAGAGGCATGTCGGAATTGGAAGTCGAAATTTGGAATGAATGCACGCGTTTGATTGCGCTCATGATTATTTATTATAATATGCATCTGCTATCAAAATTATATGACGCTGCTCTTACCAACAAAAATACTGCTGCTATCAATTTTCTAAAAAAAATATCACCGGTCGCGTCTCAACATTTACAGCTAGGTGGGCTCTATGCCTTCAGTGAAACGCCAACGACTATTAATGTCGATCATGTGGTCGAAGTGTTGAGTAGAATTCTTGAAAAAAGTGTCAATGCAATGCCCTTGACAGGTAAGGATTCGATTACTTTAATTTGAAATAGCTTTAATTAATAAATTTTAATGGGGATTAGCAATGTTTACAAAATTAATTTTTAATATTGATGGAAATGATGTTGTACTTCACTCACATGAAGTGGTTCAGATAATTATAGATCTAACAAGTGGCGAATCAGGTATACCTCCAGAAACAATTTTGGAACCGAATTCATTAAATCAATCTATTGAAATAATGCAGAATTTTAATTTTGTTGAATTGTGGCATCAAGGCATGTTGGATAATTTAATTTTTGTCCCTGCACATATTGGCGGAATTCAGAGTTTAAAGCAATGGCTGTTTATAGCAAAATACTGTGCTGCCAATAAGGACAGAAAAGATATTCATGGTTGGTGGTTTGTTATTGCTTCAAGATTGATACATCTCGATCTTGCTGATAAATTTTGGTACGTTTCTGAGCATGGCATATTAAGCGACATTATTCGAGATGTTCAAGAAACAGCTATAGATCTCCCATGGATTACCAATCCACAGATAATGCAAGGAATTTTAAAATTAAAGCAAGCTTTTGATGGGTATACTATCCTATTTATTCCACCACAAAATGAGGCGCATGAGAAAACAATTTATCTTTATCTTGAAACTCAAGTAAATGGAACCAATATACTTAAATATAAAGTCATAGGCACACAAGGTACTTTAGTAACTAGAGAATTAACTCAAACAAATATGGAGAAAAAATATTATAATTCGATTAGACAAAAAGTTGCATCAAAGAAATTTGGCCAGAGATTAACATTAGAAGAAAAGATGTCATTAATAACCACAACGTTTAATTTTGGCGACACTAAAAGTTTTTCAGACATAGAAAGAGAAGTGAAAGATATAAAAAATAAATACGCTAGAATGGTAATTAGTGATTCTTATGAAACTGTAAAAATACTAGATCCTAGTAAAACAGAAGAAGAATTTTTCGAGATTCAAGAAAAATATCGAAACGACCCTGGCTATGTTGATTTGGAGTTTATGAGAAGCGTTGAAATAACTACCTATCTTATTGAAACCATAGCAAATAAATTTTGTGAATTAGTTTTTAGTAGTGAAGATAACGAGGTTGCAAAATTAAGGGAAGTCTACAAATATTTTCGCAAGGAAATTCAAGAAAATGGTGAAGAAGAACCTGATTCAGATAACTCTAACTCATCATTAGGCGGTTTATCTGAAGAAATTTCTTCCTCAGACAGTGGGAGCGATGCTGACGAAATACCTTTTTATATTATATTAGACAGTTATATGAAACGTTTTGTACTCGCAGAAATTTCTAAAGAAATCAATCTTGGTAAACGTGAACCTCTATATCGCCCCATGTCCAGTTACGGAAGAAAGGAAATCGGTGATGCTTATCATGAGTTTTCTCTTACTGTTCAATCCTATTTTTCACACCCTGATGCCATTTCTCAACAAGCCTTTGCCGCGGCTATGCGTAGTGTTATTTCAGGTGACGATTTAAAAGACGATCAATTATCATTCCTGCCTAATTTAACTGTTGCTTGGCTCATTGCCGAAGGCGCAAGAAATCATAGCACTATCCTTACGAGTATGATGCTTGTTGACTTAATAGAAAGTGGAGTTTCGTTGAGAATTAATGGGTTTAATGTGTATGAATGGCGATACGTATTAATACATCCATATAATGCTCAACCCACACAAAGAGTTTATGATTTGTACGGAGATAAGATACCAGATAACTCAAGTGCAACAGGGCCACAACGCATGGGCGGAAGTCATTCAATGACACATGATGGCTCTGCAAAGCAAGGAGGGAAACCTCAAGGAAACTTGAATGTAGCAAGACAAAAAGAAGGGAGCCTTATTTTACATTGGTTATACCATCATATTTCTGCTATTAACCAAGAATCAGCGATTCCCGCCCCCATTAAAAACCTCGATATAATGCGGGTTTCACGAGCTATTTGAATTATTTTTTCGTAAACTTCGCCTGATTTTTGTAAAAAAGCAGGTGGATAATGGGATT
>JAIXPZ010000020.1 GCA_027486005.1 Legionellales bacterium | reverse complement strand
CCCGCCAAAAATTTTTTTAAATACCAAATCACTTTTTGGGTCAAGATAGCGTGGCATTGGAAACTCTCTTTTAAATCAACAAATTACAGAAAACATGCGCAAATTCTACCATAAGTGACGATACCTGTACATTGAGATTTTGGTACATATTTGACCGCAAATTTAGGTGTAATTGTCGAAATTATCACTCGAATTCTCAATATGAGCTATCAATTGACGTTGGAACCAACTATGTATATTCCATTGATAGATGCTTTGACCGAAGCTCAAGTGGTCGCATTAGAAAAGAAAAAATATCAAAAAAATTAGCCAAGAAGACTAAACTGCATCATAATCCTAAAGTCAGTTAAAAAAACTCGCCAAAAGAGAGGTAGCAGCATGTCTAAATTTAAAAAAATTTCTATTGGACTCTTGATTAGTTTTATAGTTCTATTTTTAGTTGGATATATATTGCTGGATCGAGCAGCTACTGCCAATCTTCCAAAGCAACTCATCATTGAAAAACTGGAAACTCTCACGGGCAACGATGTTACGATCAGAGGCGAATTACACTGGCATTTCTCACTTCACCCTAGTGTGGTTATTGAAGAAATAACTCTCACCTCAGACGATGAACAAATTATTACACTGAAAAATGTCAATTTAAAAATACAACTCAGCTCACTCTTCGAAAAACCCCCTTTACTCGAATCCTTACAAATTGATCAACTGTCTTATAAAAACAAAAACGCCCAAATTAGTTTGCTAACAGCAGTTAAAATAAAAAAACCCGCTGAATATTCAGCTGAGATTTCTTTTCAACAATGGCAACAAAATCAACTGCGCTTTTCAAATGGTCAAAGCCATGTGGAGATTAAAAACAATACATTTATTCTGTCAAAATTTTCAGCAGATTTTTATCAAGGAAATATACAGGGAAATGCAAAAATAGATTTTAATAACTCATCTCCAAAAATTGATATCACACTGAACGCTAATCAAGCAGAAATCTCCGGAATTCTGTCTGACATTGCCCACAGCGCTTATGTTTCCGGAAAAATGGATGTGACTGCTGATTTTTCTAGTCAAGGAAAAAATTCTTCTGAATTCATTGAGAACTTGAACGGCAAAACCTCTATTCTTGTGAAAAACGGGAAACTTAATACTATTCACCTCGATCAATTAATGCCGGTGCTCGTGTCTTCACCGCCCAAAGATATAGATGTTTTTAGCACGCTCCAGGCAGATGCGTTAATCATCAATGGAACTGCAGACACAACGCTTAAGCTATTGGCAAAGAATTACCGCTCACAAGGAACAGGAAAAATTAATCTCATCAAACAAACCTTGAATTTACATTTTGATAGCTATTACACTCGCTCTGAAAAAACAAAAGAAATTGCAATTCCTGCAGAAATATCTGGCCCTATCGACTCTCCTGAAATTTCTGTTGACATCTCTCAACCCTTAAATCAATTTTTTAAATCCGATAGAAAATCTTTGAGTGAAAAAATAAAAAAATTACTCGGTCGGTCATAGCATGCAATCTTTCACTCAAAAGCTGTTAGCCTGGTACAAAAAAAATGGCCGAACAGACCTTCCATGGCAAAAAAATAAAACAGCTTATCGTGTCTGGGTTTCCGAAATCATGCTACAACAAACACAAGTCAAAACAGCTATCCCTTACTATTTGCGATTTATGGAAAATTTTCCTAATATTGAAACACTAGCAAAGGCCTCTCTTGATTCTATTTTAGCTCTTTGGGCCGGATTAGGTTATTACACACGCGCAAGAAATTTGTATAAAACTGCCGTTATTATTCAAACAGAATATAATGGAAAATTTCCATCTGATGTTAATCAGATGATAGCATTGCCGGGTATTGGTCGCTCAACTGCCAGTGCCATACTGGCTTTCAGTGAAAAACAAGCGTTGACGATTTTAGATGGCAATGTTAAACGTGTTCTCGCACGATTACACGCTGTAGCAGGATGGCCGAGCAAGCCAAATGTCGAAAAGCAACTATGGCAAATTGCTGAAGCCTATACGCCGACGAGTCGCTATATTGTTGATTACACTCAAGCCATTATGGATTTAGGCGCTACCGTATGCACACGTAGCTCTCCCAAATGTTCCGAATGCCCGGTCTCGGATGAATGTGCCGCTTTTATAAAAAATGAAACAGCACTTTATCCTAATAAATCTCCCAAAAAGGCGCTGCCTACTAAACGCACCTTTTTTCTATTATTAAAAAATCAGAAAGGTGAAATTTTATTAGAAAAAAGGCCTGAAACCGGTATTTGGGGAGGGTTATGGAGCCTGCCTGAAACGACAAACCCCGACCTGCCATTTCAATGCTTAACTCATTACGGGATTATCACTAAAAACAAAACTCAAATACTCGAACCTATTAAACACACTTTCAGTCATTTTAAACTGATTGCGACACCTGTCGAACATCTTGTTAAAAGTACCAACGCACGGGCTATGTCCAATACGTCTATTGTCTGGCATAATCCCATTCATCCTTTACCTAAAGGCGTCCCTGCGCCGATAAAAAAATTATTACTTCATCTTGCAAGAGAGTCACTATGATAACTAAGACCATTTTTTGTGAAAAATTAAAAGTTGAAGCCGAAGCGCTCGCTATACCACCTTACCCTGGAGAATTAGGTCAACGCATTTTTGCGCAGATTTCCAAACCCGCATGGCAGCAATGGCTAAACCATCAAACCATGCTCATTAATGAATATCGCTTAAATATGTTAGATACCAGCGCACGGGTTTTTCTTGTCAAAGAAATGGAGAAGTTTTTTTGGGGGGAAGGCAGCGAAGCACCTGCGGGGTATGTGCCCGAAAAGAACGAAGATCATTAGAAAATTCAAAAATACTTCTAGACAAATAAAAAAAATGTTGTAAGAATTATCGCCTCACCCAAACTCTTATCTTATAGAAAAAATACCCACTCCCCCTTATTCGTTTCATTAAACGATAAATTCAATAATTTCAAAAAATTTATACATCACTCGATAAAGGGAACCCTATTATGAATTTTCAAGAATTTTTTATGGCATCGTTAGCACTCAATCAATTTATCAATTTTTTTTCTTCTGCAAAAAATCTCATTCAACCATCGCTCCAAAGTTATCAAGATAATCCAATTATGGGATTTGAAAATACTAGCCCGGATAACACTTGGATATTAAAAAGCACAGGAGATGATATAGATTATATCATTACTCACTATGATTTAGTTTTACCTCCTGGCAAACAGCAGTGGCTTGAAGCAAACAATCTGACTAAAAATTTTATCTATCAAGTATGTGATACGTCGGGACAAGCTTCTGTACTATATGTCAATGGCCCGGGAGAGATGTGTGCAGTTTATTCAGGGGCGATGATAAATATCTCTGTCACGCCTTATGGGGTCACTGCAAGAGCTGTTAAAAATACGGCTATTAATAGCATCTCAGTCGCTGGCGACTTTCCTCCTTATGCCATTAGCGCCACAACTTTACCTCCGCCTGAATGTGATTTACCCTACCCCATGCAATATGCTGATGGAAAATGGCGGATTGTTAGTTTAGAAGGAGCGACACTCTTAGAACCGCAATTTCCGAATATTTGTGATTTATTTTATTTCGCACAAGTCGGTGTTAATACTGTTCGACTATCCTTTAAATGGGATTACTTGCAATGTTTTTTAGGACAAGATATTCCCATCAATTGGGAAAAAGGTGGCTATGGCGCGCAAATAATTAAACTAATCGACGCTTGGACAGCTAAAAACTTCACTGTCATTCTCTCGATGTACGATCATATGCGTTATAGCTATTGTGCCATTGGTGCTTCTGATTGCTGGGTAAGCCAAGAAAGATATGCACGCGCATGGAAACAAATTGCAGTACAGTTTATTAATAATCCGCGCGTCGTTTTTGGATTAATGAATCAACCTAATGTTTTTGACGTTATTGATGGTAAAAACAACGGCACCATCATCGTGCTCAATAATCAAAATGCAGCGGCAAGAGCGATACGCTCTACAGGTGCCAAACAATTAATTTTGTATTCAGGTAATGGCGAATCAAAAGTTTCAACTTGGGACAGCACAGATTACGGTGACTCTAATAGCAATACATTTACACCTGAAAATATCACCGATACACATTATGCTATTGAAACACAAATGTTTTATCCTGAATCTGAAGAATCACCTGAACAAGGGTGCATTGCTATCGCCAATGATTCCCCACAATCCTGTGTTCAAATGCAAGCTCCAGAAAATTTTATTCGCTGGATGCAAGAAACTGGCATTCAAGTACTTCTTAGCCAAACAGGAGGCACCAATAGTTCAACATGTATTATTTGCATTAATCAAGGAACCATGTGGGCCATGATGCAATACAATATCACTGGAATAGGCATGGTGACCGCAGGACATGTTTGGGTAGACTTTAATGGCAATGTAGAGAATCCGTTGTATCTAGCGCCTATCCATAACATATCGCAATTACAAATGACCCAAGGATTTCAGAATGTTAGCAATCCGAAAAATCGAGAACGCTTCTTAATTAGTTTATCATCAAAAAATCCTAGCGCTGCGCCAACACGAAGCCCTAGTGAATCTGATCCAGCACAAAATTATTTTAGTACTATCGCACTTTATATCTATACAGCTAGTGGAACTGCGTTGCTTGCAACTTTGTACTTTTTAGGACATTACGGTCTCAAAAAAAATGATGCCATTTCAGGGGGGAAATGGTGCGGATTTTTTGGAAATAAAAGATCTTCTCTTGACGATACACCGTTAATTAACGGTTCAACGCGATCAAGTGAAGACGTGAGTGTTTTTATTTAACCAATCTCTTTCCAAAGCCTTGCTGTCGTCATTGCGAGTACTCGAAGCAATCCATTTTATCTCTGTTTTTTCGGATGGATTGGCGCGCTACGCTCGCAATGACGTCCCTTACGGGACGTTTGGAAATAGTTCTAATGATGCGAAAAAAACAGCGACTGTTTTTTTGAATTGACATCCAACGCAAAAATTGTATCCGCTACATAAACCAGGGCGGGTGTCACCCCAGCGCAGGCTGGGGCCTAGTCAGCATTTTTAACTCATTGATAAGACTAGGTTCCTGCCTTCGCAGGAATGACACTTCGTTTGG
>JAIXPZ010000061.1 GCA_027486005.1 Legionellales bacterium | reverse complement strand
GTGTAATCACTATATTGCGTGCCATTGGTTAACGCCAAACCGCCCGTCACTGTCGGTTGATACGTCGGATCCGTATTTTCTGTCACAGTAAAGGTATCCGGATTCGCGACGTTATCCGCCTTGCCGCCATCTTTATTCGTCACATGCAACACGACCTTCCATTGACCTTGCGTTTGCAACGCTTTACCGCTCACACCGTTTAGCGTGATCTGAGTCTTATCCGCATTGTAACTCAAAGCAAATGCATTCGATTGATCCAGACCATTCGGGTCAGTGACCATAACTGTGGTTGCATCAGAATCAAACGATTCCCCGGAGCCCGCAGCTCCTGCGTTTACATCCGTCGTTGAGAAGGTATACGTCGTGTAATCCGTGTATTGCGTGCCATTCGTTAACGCCAAGCCGCCAGTCACTGTCGGTTGATACGTCGGATCTGTATTTTCTGTCACATTGAATGTGTCCGGATTCGCAACGTTATCCGCTGTGCCACCATCTTTATTGGTGACATGCAACACGACCTTCCATTGACCTTGGGTTTGCAACGCTTTACCGCTCACACCGTTTAGCGTGATCTGCGTTTTATCCGCATTGTAACTCAAGGCAAATGCATTCGATTGATCCACACCGTTCGGATCGGTCACCGTTACCGTCGTTGACTCAGGAATAAAGTACTCCCCTGAACCTTCCGCACCTGCGTTCACATCCGTCGTTGAGAACGTATACGTCGTGTAATCCGCGTATTGAACGCCATTGGTTAACGCCAAGCCACCGTTTACCGTCGGTTGATACGTCGGATCAACACTAGGATTCACATCAAAGTGATCAGGATCCGCCGCATTATCAGCTTTTTGTCCATCGATGTTTTCAACATGTAATACCACGTTGATTGTATCTTGCGTCGCTAATGTATTGCTTCCTGAAGTTAAGGTAACTTGCGTTTGGTCTGAGTTAAATGTCAACGCAAACTTCGAAGATAAGTCTTCTTTGGTTACGCTGTTAGTCACTGTTGCATAAGTTGCCGCAGGATCAGTATTAAACTTTTCATTAGTACCTGCTGTTACCGCTTCTGCTCCAGTATTTGGGAAGGTATACGTGTAAGTCGCGTATTGATTACCTGCCGTTAAGGTTTGACCGCCCGCAACACTGGGTGCATACGATGAGTTGGCACTCACTGTCAACGTCGCAGGTGCACTCGTATTAGTAGCAGAATAACCTTGCGTGTTAGTTAAGTTTAATGTCACTTTAACTGTGTCGCCCGCATAGCCTGGGTTAACAATACCACTCAAAGTCACATCAGTAGATGCAATATTAACTGTTAATCCAAGATCTGCACTTGAGACTGGAGTGCCATTAATTGTAAATGAGTAACTCGATGCTCCGGTGTTAAGAGATGACGATCCTGTCGTGACACCACCTTGACTCATAAAGTCATAGCTATAGGAAGTATCAATTGCCGCAGCACCTAAATTAATGTTATCAGGAATCACTGGAGCGCCTTCAACTGTCGCAGTGAAAGGTGACCCGCCACAATTCGATGTCGTGCCATTATCATCTGTTTTTTCGTCAGGAGTATTCGTTACATGCAAATAAATTTTAAGCGGATGGCCTATTAGGCTCTCCGGAATCGCCGCTGTCGATTGTAAAATAACTTGCGTGTTGCCATTTGTAAAACCTAAGCCTAGATTTGACGTTGAAGTAACATCAAGACAGCCACTCTTAGTATCATAAACTTTCAAATAAGTTTCACTACTCGCTGTATTAAATGTCTCACCTTGACCAGGAAAAACTTCATCCGTTGTAAAAGTATGACCCGGTGAGTAAGCTTGACCGCCTATGATTGCTGGCGATGTGATGGGCCCATCACCCACATAAGGATCTGCTGCTGGTTGAGCCGTAAAGGTAATGGTTTGAACAGGCGAGTTTAACGCACCATTGTTAGTCACTACTTGATAGGTAGCATTACCAGGGCAAGTAGGAGAAGCTATACCCACAAAAGTAACGGTTTGTACGGTTTCAGCATCGTTAAAACTTGGAGTATAACAATTACCAGGGTCGCTAATTTTCTTCGGGTAGTACTTAGTCATTTTCAAATTGGCTTGTGTAGCATTGGTATTCAAAAACATCGTCAACGAATCTGCAGGACCTGCTGGTTGACTGATGTTTTCATAATTGAATACCCAAGTGTGAGCATGAGTTAATACTGCTTTCTGAGTGGATACAAACGCTGGGTTTAACGTCGGCGCAGCTCCTCCGCTCACTGTCACTTTAAATATTAGTTTATCAAGAGCCGTATCCCGCAAACCGCCTTTAGTAACAGCCGCATCATGTGTGGTGTTAGCATCTGCTGGGAAAACCAAAACTAAAGGCGTAGCTTCTTGAGCTATGGCAGATTCTGGCACTTCCGTTGTTGTCACTAACGATTCAGTACTATTTTCATAAACAAATTTTACATCTGTTGGGCCACCGGTAATCGTTGGTGCCGCTTGTTTCTGCACGTCAGTTAAATTTGAACTCTCAATATAAGCCGTAATATTGACGCGGTTAATTTCACCGGCAGTTAAAGTAATCACTGGCGCAGCATCGATAGACTGCGATGTACTATCATTCGCAGGCACTGGTGAAGATTCTAAAACACGTACTGTTTTTTGATCTGCTGCGGCTAACACAATATCCATGTAAGCCAAGGATTTACTCGCCCATGCAGCAAGATCATTTTGACTCGCATCATCAAGACTATAACCATGTTGATAACGACTATGATCATCTAAAAAGTAAGCAAAATTCATACTGACACTAGTGTCACTACTGGACCCATTCTCACCCAAGGTGCGTTCGCCAGTTAAACCCACTTCAAGATCTACTGGTGTTAAAAATGAAACACCCGCGGTGTAACTATCATAAACTTCACGTTGACTGCCCTCTAGATTGAGCTTAACGTGCTTAGAAAGTAATTGTTCTAAACTTAATGTAAAACCAAAGCCTTTGCTATCTTCTGCATCGGTGTTCTCATATTTGGTATCGTAATTAACGCTATCATAGTTCAAGCCTAAGCCGACTAATCCTGTTTTCCACGGAGCAACATTTAATGTGGCTTCTGAACCTTCACTGGTTGCGCCGGCAATATGACGATAATTGTCATAGGTGCCCGTTTCATCAGTGAAACGAACTGTCGATAAATCTTGGCTTTGTGCTTGCGCGTAATATCCAGAAAGCTCTGCGCTCTTTAACCAATTTTTGTTGAATAAATATTGATAGCCAGCACCATAAGCATATTGCGGCACCCATTCGCTGACTGTACCACTATCATAATCAAAATCCATTTCTTCTGATAAACGCTCAACGCTTAATTTTGTACGTTGATTATCTGTCCATGCATGTGCCCAAGTAATATCAATACGATTTTCTTGCGGCGCGTAAGCTCCTAATAAACTAATGGCATCACGAAAGCCTAGCATATGCGAAAATGACGCTTCAACTTGATAACCAAAACTTTCGCTATATCCAGTGCTCACATTAATAGGGCCTGATAAGCCAAGCGCTTCATTGTTTAGCATTAAACTGCTAGCGTCTTCGTCTACGGGTCGTCCAACATTATTATAAGAAGGCGCTGTTGAATTAGGGTCCGAATAAGTATATGGAGCACTGCCATTTGGCGCAGTAGTCATATCATTACCACCTGCTAATGAGACTGAAAAAACCAGCATAGAAGCAGTGGTAACAAACCCTTTTATCCATCGACTCATGATTGACTGAACCTGTTTCATCGAACACTTCCTTCTTAATTACTTATTCATTTTTTTCTAAAAAATTTTATCATGGGCGGGCACGAGGCCCACCCCTACCATTACAATGGAATATGCAACTGCACACCTGCATACGGATTCAGGCTATTGCCATAAGCAATCGTCACTTGTTGATTGGCTTCTGTTGGGTTATCGGCATATGCCACATCATTCCAATAATCCAAACCAGCCAATAAAGTCACTCGCGGGCTCATTTGGTCTTGGTTATTACGGAAATAATAGTTAATACCCGCTTCAGCTTGGACTTTAAATGTCACTTGATCATCTGTGGTATCAACTGTATACGTATCTAACAGGGCCTCATTAACTAGATCTGGTTGATTCGTTACAGGAGTTTGTGTCGCGCTTAGGCTGGTGTGCATCCAGTAAAGACCTGCGCCCAACTTAGCATACACGCCATAGTTTTTTGCAAACAACCATGTCGCTTTATCACCAAATGCCAAGCCCATATAATAACTGCTTAAATCATCTGAACCGACTCCATCCAATGGGGTGTCGTATATCGGCTGGCTGTTATTATCAACATAATATAAGGTTTGCGTATAATCGCTGTCTTGTTTTAAATAACTCACATCAATGCCTACATAAGGAGAGTTAATCAGCGTATTACTAATCACTTTATTACCGGTATAATATAAACCGATACCTTCATAAGTATTATCGAAATCAACATTGCTAGCACCCTCTGAGGCACTCGCATCAGTGAATCCTGTACTCGATCCATCGATATACCAACCATTCGCATAATATAATCCATCATGGTTATCGTCTTGGCTACCTGTTGTATGGAAATATGACGCACGCAACTCAATGGCGTTTTGTTGACCAAAGATTTTTTGTAGATCTGGATTATCGGTTAAAAATTGATAGCCTAAGGTAATAGATGGCATAAACGCCCAATTATCACTGTCATAATCAGCACCCGATGTTGACGGAAAAGGTGTACCATTAAAAGGATCACCAAATCCTGTTGACACAGGAAGACCCATGCTTGGTTGATCGAAATAATACGCATTCGCACCTAAATCGATATAGAAGTGCGTCTCAGATTCTTTATTATTTTGTGGGTTACCTTCAGTACCACTATCCACATAACTGCCCGCAAAAGCAGCAGTGCTTAATACACTTAACAACAAAAACGTTAGTTTACTCATCTTCATAACTTTTACCTTTTTAACTCTAGCACTCACTTAGTCGCCTTAGTTTCCGTAAACAGCAGCAACTCCCCCATGATTAACTCAGTACACTTTTTCTCAAACACGGCCTCATTTTACTCAAACATTCTTAATGCTTACTTAAAGAGATCAATTTTTTTGTCCATTTTAGGATCATTACGGGCATGGATTGGCTTTTTACCATATTTGCTCAAAACATACAAGAAATTTGATCGCCAAGTTGTAAGACATTAGCCTGGTTAATTGTAGGTCAATTCTGGAGGATTGCACGATTATTTAATAAATCAATAATTGCACACGCCGCCGCATCTTGAGTAGGCTCTTGTAAGCGTTGATGCATCGCAAAAAACTCATCTTCAATCGCTTTTGCTGCCGATTTATCTTTTAGCAATGTTTTTAAACTTTGAAACAGTTGGTCAGGAGTAGCGGCTTCCTGGAAATACTCTGGCACGATAGCTCTATTGAATAAAATATTCGGCAAAGCAAAAAAACGGTGCTTGTACAACTTGCGTATCAACCATGCGTTAAACCCAGTCGTTTTAAAGCCCACTACCATTGGACAATGGTGCAACATCGCTTGAAACGTCGCTGTTCCCGAGGTAATCAATGCACAGTCACTATCAGCCAAGGCGGTATCGGCTTGCCCATCAAGCAATTGAATTTCTAAACTAGGCGCTATTTGCGCTTTGATCTTGAGAAAATGCTCTTGAATCGCTGGAGAGGCCATAGGTGAAATAAATTGAATATCGGGGAAGTGTGCTTTCAATAGTAAAGCAGTTTTCAAAAAAGGCTCAGCCAAATGGGCAATTTCGCTGTGGCGACTGCCGGGCAAAATGGCTAGTTTAACGGGTGACCGCCGGTAGCCCCTACAAGAGACCAAAGCAATATCACGCGCCATAGGATGCCCGACATAAATCGCGGGAACATGATGTTTTGCATAAAATTCTGCTTCAAACGGAAATAATACCAACATTAAATCAACGGCTTGTTTAATTTTTTTGATTCGACCTTGACGCCAGGCCCAAACGCTGGGACTCACATAATGCACGGTCTTGATGCCGTGACGTTTTAAATGGCGCTCTATTCCCAAAGTAAAATCTGGGGCATCAATGCCAATAAACACATCTGGAGGATTTTCGCGATAATGCTTACATAAATGACTGCGCATGCGTAACAGTTCAGGTAAACGTTTTAAAGGTTCAACAAACCCCATTATGGCTAAACGTTCTGAATCATAAAGGGCTTTGCCGCCTAAAGCTTTTAAGCGTGGACCTAAAACACCGTCAAACGTTAGATGCGGATAAAATTTTCGGAGTTGTTCAATAAGCGCAGCGCCAAGTAGATCGCCGGAGGCTTCTCCAACAATGATGGCGATACGAAATGACTCAGATAGTGTTTTTTTCATTAGTGAGGCAATTAAAACCAATGAAACCCTTTTGCCAGCATGCCGCCCAGAGTAGTCACCAAAGTTGCCACAACCGCAACCCCAGTCCATACAGTAAATTTTAAGGCATCATAACGAACTTTCTCAATTTCAAGGTCAAAACCTTTTTTTAGTAACTCTATATCTGTTTTAACCGCCAATACATCCGATTTAACTGCCAGCACATCCATCTTGGTTGCCAAACCTTCTACCTGCAACTCTTGTTTAATCTCTCGCTTGATATTTTGTCTTAACTCTTGCTGAACACTAGCAACAATTTGCTCTAACTTACGTGCCTGCACCTCAGATTGTGTATCGGTAAACCCTGCTTGTTTTAAGTCATGAATATAATCAACCATTGATACCGCTGTCATTTCACTCTCCACTAACTCATGTATAGTATTTTAGCATGATTTATTTAACTTTACAGAACTAACGCAAAATGCCACGCGTAGCTTTGCTGACAAAATCAATCAACAACTGAACATGAGCATTCGTTTTTGCTAATACTTGAAGCTCGGCCACAGCAGCATCAATCGTCAGCTCTTGTCGATAAAGCACTTTATACGCGCGCTTTAACATCAAGATATCTTCTTCAGTAAAACCGCGCCTACGTAACCCAACCGCATTAATGCCCACCACTTTAGTCTCACCGCCATCCAGCGCAGCTAACATAAAAGGAGGCAAATCTTTCACTAACGCAACATTACCGCCTAAAAAAGTATGCGCGCCAATTTGACAAAATTGATGCACTGCCACATAGCCGCCCAGAATCGCATAATCATCAATAAATACATGACCGGCTAAGCCAACATGATGGCCAATGATACAATGATTGCCAATAACACAATCATGCGCTACATGCGAACCTGTAATAAATAAATTATGGTCGCCAATTTTAGTGAGCGCATGATCTTGCGCTGTGCCTCGATGCACAGACACAAATTCTCGAAACGTGTTTCCTGCGCCAATTTCCAAAAAAGTTTTTTCGCCCGCATATTTTAAATCTTGGCAATCTTCACCAATGGAGCAAAATTGATAAAACCGATTATTCGGTCCAATTTTTGTTGGGCCTTTGATGACTACATGTGGGCCAATAATGCAGTTTTCACCAATTTCTACGTCTGGACCAATCCAACTCCACGGCCCGATAGTCACAGAGGATGCAACCCTCGCTTGATCAGAAACGATCGCTTGCGGACTTATATTATTGATCATTATTGCGCACTCAAAATTTCAGCTGAACAAACCAATTTGTCTTCAACAAAGACTTTACCCTGAATACGCCAGATTGGCGTTCTAATTTTAAGCACTTCAACCTCAATCCGTAATTGATCGCCAGGCTGCACAATTTTCTTGAAACGCGCGTTATCGACCCCTGCAAAAAGCATCAAGCCATCATCAGGTTTCCCTAGATCAATATGGGTTTGAAAAAACAAAATCGCGCCCGCTTGAGCAATTGCCTCTAACATTAGCACGCCAGGCATTACTGGTCGCGCAGGGAAATGGCCCGTGAAAAATGGCTCATTCGCCGTGACATTTTTAATCGCCGTCAATCGCACTGAGGGCACATAATCAAGCACGCGATCCACTAAAAGAAATGGATAACGATGTGGGATTAATTGCATAATTTTTTGAATATCAATGCTTTTTTTATCTGTATGATCACTCACGATTATTTCCTATCCTCTAACGCTTTAATTCTTTGTAAAATTTTATCAATACCCCGTAATTTTGCAGCAAGTTTTAGCCACACACCAAGTGGCTCTACACCCATCCCACCGCGACCAATATACTGACCCGATTGATTAATGGATTTAGTAATGCCGGACATAGCGGCAATCGCTACATAATCTGCAATAACAAGATGTCCGCCTATGCCACACCCGCCTCCAATTTGACAATACTTGCCAATATGCGTGCTTCCGGCTACACCGACACAACCTGCAATTGCAGTCTGCTCACCAATAAAAACATTATGACCGATTTGCACTTGATTATCGATAATCACACCGTTGCTGATAATGGTATCTTGCGTACTACCACAATCAATCGTGGTATTCGAACCTACTGAAACTTTATCGCCAAGGATGACTTTTCCAAGCTGAGGTATTTTATGCCAACCGGCTTTTGTCGGGGCAAATCCAAAACCATCGCCACCTAAAACTGCGCCACTTTTTATTTCGCAAGCTCGACCAATTTCTGTATCGTGATAAATATTTACATGCGGCCAAAGCAGTGTGTTTTCCCCAATTTGCACACGCGAACCAATATAACAACCGGCACCAATCACTACATTAGCAGCAATATTTGACTGCTTGCCGATGACAACATACGGGCCAATCGCCGCGGACACATCGACAACCGCTTCTGGATCCACAATAGCAGTCGGGTGAATTCCTCGAGCAGGAGAATCACTTTCAGTAAATAACTCTGCTATTTTTGCATAGGCCAAATAAGGCGTTTCACTCATTAAAGCATTTGTTTTGCATTGATCTACGTACATTTTAGAAAGTACAACAACACTTGCTTTTGTTTCCGCGAGATATTTTTGATAGCGTGTATTTTCTAAAAAAGTTGCTTGATGAAGTTGCGCTTTTTCAATCGCCGCAATGCTTGAAATTTCTACGCTGGGATCACCACGTAATTCAAGTCCGAATTTTTCGGAGAGCTGACCTAGGGTGTAAGATTTAATTTCTTTTTGCATTACATCTATTCACGTAGGGGCGACCGGCTGGTCGCCCAATCAGATATTTTATTTTTTATCTTTTTTATGCCCTTTCGCATCAAATGCTTTTTCTACTTCTGCAGTAATATCCTGCGTAGGAACTGCATACAACACAAATTGGCTATCAAGCACAACAGAGAAATGACGTTCTTTCGCTACGGTTTGTATCACTTCATTCAATTCTTTAAATACAACATCCATCATCGATTTTTGTGCTGTTGTTAGTTTTTTCTGGAAGTCGCCAATCTCTTTAATAAGCGCTTGCCTTTCTTCAGCAAGTTCTTTTTCAGTTTTTGCTTTATCAGCGGCACTCATCACAGCTTCATTTTTCTTCAAGTCAGCCATTTTCTTTTGTAAAGCATCTTGTTTAGCTTGAATCGCATCCTGATCTTTTTTGAATTGCGTCTTCAACTGATCAACGTCTTTTTTGACCTGAGGGGAGTCGTGCAATACTTTTGCAATTTGCACTACCGCGACACGTTGCTCCGGAGGAGGCAGCGGGGCAGAAGTAACAGCACCGCCTGTCGCTACTGCAACATTACCAAAGACTAATGCTGCTGACAGCGCTAAACTTAAACCTAATATTTTTTTCATTTTTAAAATACTCCAATTATTCTAATTTCAATTATTTCTATTAATCCAAATAGCGTCCAATATTAACCCGCCTAGAAGGTAAGGCACAAGAACTAAAAAGATGCGCCAATGTTAAAATTAAAGAACTCAGTATGGTCTGTATCACTAGGATTTAGCGCTTTTGCCAAACTAAATTCCAATACCCCTAACGGTGATAGCCACTGAACATCAATACCTGTGCTATAGCGCAAATCTCCAGTAGAAAACCCGCTTTGCTCAGTCGCGCCTTCAAGGTCATAAACTTGACCCGCATCGAAGAAAAGCGAAGTTCTAAGATTGTCTGGACTAATAAAGTTAGGAAAAATCAATGAAATAGCGCCATCAAGTAAAAAATTACCGCCATATGGATTGCCATTAGAATCCAATGGGCCAAGCGTATTACCTTCATACCCCTTAACGGTTGTCATACCTCCAGCATAGAAATTACTATAGAATGGCAAATCATTGTCTGTAATTAAGCCATCTCCATATCCCGCTTCACTTCGGGTATACACAACGAATTGCTTACCCAAAGGGATGTACCATTTATTTTGATATTTGGTGGTGTAGTATCCAATAGAGTTAGTTTCCATCGGCAAGAAAACGTCTGTACCTAAGGACTGATAGAATCCATTCGTTGGAAAAATAGAACGATTTAGTCCATTGTGAGTCCAGCCCGCTGTTAATTCCAGTTCATTAAACGTCTCGCCATACTCATTGACAAAACTCGTCACCTGAGTGGAAGCGGTGTCATACACATCCAACTTTGTCCCCATGTAACCATAACCCAAATTAACCGAATCCGATGATCCCACACTCGCACTCATTGGGATGTTGTAATACATTCTTGTACCATATTGATCAAACGCATAATCGGAAGAAATATTCGCCTCACCTGGATCGGTACGCGTATAGTATGCAGCAGTACCCCGGCTAATGCCGCTCGTTGTATAATAAGGGTTGAAATAATCCGCACTAATGGTTTGTTGATACGCGCTATAGACGAGTTGCAGCTTGGCACTTTTTCCCGTGCCAAATAAATTCTTCTGCACCACCGAAGTATTAAGAATCATTCCATCGACTTGCGAATATCCAATACCTGCAGAAACTTGTGCAGATGGAATTTCGTCCATTTTCACATTGACATCGACTTGATCATTGGTGCCAGGAACGTTTTCAGTTTTAATTTCCACATTTCGAATATACTGCAATTGACTAAGTTGACGCTTAGATTGTTTTAGGTTATCGGTATTAATAACACCACCTTCCACTTGCGCAAGATTACTACGAAGGGCTTTATCATCTGTTTTATTATTGCCAACAAACTGAATGTGTCGAACATACATTAAGTTACCTTGCACTATGTTCAAACGCACAAAAACAGTATTGGTTTTATCATCTACCTCAGGCTTAAAATCAACTTTTGCTTCTGAATAACCTTTTTGCCCAAACATGCCTTTAATGATTTCTTCTGTATCAGTCACCGTTTTTAGTGAGAACGTACTACCAGAAGGTAAATTAATTTTCTTCCTCATATCACTTTCTTTGACAGCTTTATTGACATCTCCAGAGAGGCCATAGCCACTCACCGTATATTTTGCACCTTCGGAAATATGTACGGTAAGATAAACATTCGCTTTATCAGCAGTAACTTGCACTGTAGCAGAATCAAGTTTTACTTTTAGATATCCATTATCCATATAGTAGGCAACAATTTTCTGCAAGCTTCCTTGCAACTTTTCTCTTGAATAACGATCCGTATCCGTCATCCACGTCCACCAACCTGGCGTTGACAGATCCATTTGTTTTAAAAGTTCTTTATCAGAAAAAGCGGAATTCCCAATGAAATGTATATTCCGCACAATAGCCAACGCACCTTCAGTAATTTTTATATTAAGTGCAACTCGATTTCTAGGTTCATCAGTTTTAACAATATCTACAGACGCGCCATAATACCCCATGCTATAGTACTGCTCTTGCAAGCCAACTTTAATTTGATTAATTTGGGCCTGGTTGTACGTTAATCCCTCGCCAATACCCATCTTCGTCAACGCTTTATCCAAATCTTCCTTTTTGATAGCATTATTCCCACTAACATTAATGTTGCCAATAATCGGACGCTCCTTTACTTTAATGACGAGCGTATTATTCGCTTGCTGATACAAAGTCACATTGCTGAAAAATCCAGTCTTATACAAAGCATCAATAATTTGCGTTGAGCTTTTAGTAGTAATATCATCGCCCACCTTCACTGGCAAATAACTATATACTGTACCGGTTGTAATTCCTTGCAAACCTTCTATCGTGATTTTATTTGCTATAAACGCTTGCGCAACACTTGCTAATAACAAGCACCCTACAACAATTAGACCCACTACATTTTTTTTCATACTCAATGCCTTTTGTATTTCATTCGCTTACTATTTCAACCAAAGCGTCATGAGAATTAATCCCAAAGTAAATATCGATACCGCCGCATTAAGTCCATCTATTCTATCAAGCAAGCCTCCATGGCCAGGCAATAATCGCCCCGTATCTTTTAGCTGCTGTTGACGCTTCAGCAAGCTAATAAATAAATCTCCCACAACAGAAAACAAAACCGCAATTAAAGAAATGCTAACAAAAGCAATTAGCATTTTAAGAGACATATGAAAATACATGCCGCCGCCAACCGCAACGCATGCGCTCCCCAACAAACCGCCAAAAAAACCTTCCCATGTTTTCTTTGGGCTAAGCACTTCAAGCAATTTACGCTTGCCAAAAGCACGACCAGCAAAATAAGCGAAACTATCAGCAGCTGCAACTAATAAGATAAGATAAAATACAATTGCAGCGCCATCTTCAAAGTTACGTAAAACGTTGAGCCCTATAAAAGCCGATCCCAACGCAGGCAACCCCATTAAAAAGCCTACCCAAGTACGTTTTGTCCATAAAGCACGGCCCTTGGCGTACAATAAAATTATCACAAAAGCCAAAAACCACCATAAACTATAGACAATAAGCAGAGCTCCAACAGGTAACCAAAAGGTCCCGACTGCTGCAAGCAAGTACGCCGCTACTAAGAAAATACGCCTCACTCTATTTGTGAGACCAATTAAACGCGACCACTCCCAAGACGCCCCTAACAATACTGCAAAGACTACCCAAAAAAATATATTTGGCGTCGTGTAAAAAAAGACATAAAAAAATCCTGCCAAAAGAAGCAAGCCAGTTATGATGCGTTTAATTAACATATTTATTACACCTTTCCAAAGCGTCGATTGCGTGTAGCAAATACACGAATCGCCTCATCTAATTCTTTTTCTGAAAAATCTGGCCAAAAAACATTACAAAAATATAATTCTGCATAAGCAATTTGCCATAATAAAAAATTACTAATACGACACTCACCACTAGTACGAATAAATAAATCTGGCTCTGGCAAATCCGCCATCGACAAGTTTTTCGTAAAGCGTGCTTCTTCCAACGTATTGACATCGAGTTTTTGTTCAAGCGTTTCTTTTGCAAACTGTTTTGCTGCTTGAAAAATATCCCAACGACCACCGTAGTTAAACGCAAGCACAAATGTCAATGCAGCGTTATCTTGCGTCAACATCGTTGCATTACATGCTTCTTGCTGCATTGCTTCACTAAAGCGACTAAGGTCGCCAATAAAACGCATGCGAACCTGACGCTTATGTAATTCTTTTACTTCCTTTTTCAAGGATCGTAAAAAAAGCTTCATTAAACTGCCCACTTCTTTTTGTGGACGATGCCAGTTTTCACTACTAAAAGCAAAAACTGTCAATGTTTTAATATTATTTTGCAAACAGTAAGACACTGTGCGTCTAATTGCCAACACACCTGCGGCATGTCCTGCCATTCGAGGTAAACCTCGAGATTGTGCCCATCGACCATTTCCATCCATCACAATAGCAATATGCGCAGGAACGATGTGTTTTTCAGTAGGCTCAGTCATTTAATATTCTCTAAGAGGGCGACCGCCGGTAGCCCCTACTCCAGGATAACGTACGTCTCTAAACTTCCATCAAGTCAGCTTCTTTCTTTTGACAAATTTTATCAATTTCTGCCACAAGATTGTCGGTCAATTTTTGGACTCGGTCTTGCCCACTACGCTCTTCATCTTCGGTCATGGTCTTGTTTTTTACCGAGTCTTTAACCTGATTGTTAATATCTCTGCGAATATTTCTCACTGAGACTTTAGCGTTTTCTACTTCAGTTTTAACAACCTTGACCAACTCACGACGCCGCTCTTCAGTTAATGCAGGCAACGGAATACGAATAAGATCACCAGAAGTAGAAGGATTTAAACCTAAGCCAGCAGTCATAATAGCCTTTTCTATCGTGGGAACAAGCTTCTTTTCCCATGGCGCCACTGTCAAAGTACGAGCATCAAGCACCGAAATATTAGCAACTTGACTTAAGGGCATGGGTGAACCGTAATAATCCACCATCACATTAGCAAGCAAACTTGGATTTGCTCTGCCCATACGTAACTTTGAAAGCTCGTGCTGCAATGCGTCTATGCTTTTTCGCATGCGCGCTTCAGCCTCTTTAAACATCATTTCAAAACTCATTTTACTCCCTCCTTCATTGGGGCAATCACGAAGCCCCAGGGCAGGCACAAGACCTGCCCCTACAAAATTTAATTAATTAGGGTGCCTTCTTCTACGCCAGAAAGAATACGATCGATAATGCCAGGTGATTCCATATCGAAAATACGTATAGGCATTCGATGATCTCTGCACAAACAAAATGCTCCAAGATCCATGACTTCTAACGACTGTGTAATCACTTCTTGAAAAGTAAGCTTTGCGAAACGTAGCGCATTTGGATTTTTCTTTGGATCAGCGGAATAAACACCATCAACTTTCGTCGCTTTTAATAAAAGATCTGCACCCAACTCAATCGCTCGTAAAGCTGCTGCGGTATCTGTGGTCACTAACGGATTTCCAGTTCCACCAGCACAAATCACAACAAAACCATTTTCGAGTAGATTCAAGGCATCATCTCGCATAAAAGGAGAGACTATTCCAGTAATTCCAAAGGCAGAATATACTTCAACCCCTGTGTTCAGTTGCATCAATGCATCTTTTAACGCAAGAGCATTAATCACTGTGGCTAACATACCCATCTGATCAGCAGTGATTTGCTCAACCCCTGCTTGCGATAACTCTCCTCCGCGACAAAAGTTGCCAGCGCCCAAAACTACAGCGACCTGCACTTCTCGGCGCACCATACCAACAATTTCAGTAGCAAGTTTTTTTACGCGAGCAGGATCAAGAGGCGTTCCATTACCAATAAAAAACTCACCGCTGACTTTTAATACAACGCGCTGATACCGCAAAGATTTTGTCACTGGATTCATATCACTTAACTTCCTTTGACCTGAGCCATAACTTCTTCTGCAAAATTATCTACTTTTTTCTCAATGCCTTCTGCTGCTTCAAAACGAATGAAACTCACTACTTTGGCTGCGTTTTGTTTTAATAAATCTGCCACTGTTATAGCAGGATCTTTTACAAAAGGTTGGCCAACCAAACTCACTTCGTTAAGAAACTTACGCATACGCCCTTCAATCATTTTATCGACCAATTCTTTAGGCTTGCCAGATTCTAATGCTTGCTCAACTTGAACTTTTCTCTCTTCTGCAACAAGCTCTTGTGGCACTTGCTCAGGCAATATAACTGCTGGTTTTGACGCAGCAATATGCATAGCCAAATCTTTAGCTAGACTTTCATTATCACCCGTCACATCAACCATCACACCAATTTTACCTCCGTGCGAGTAACTGCCTAAAACTCCCTCAGCACGAACAAGCGCTAAACGACGCAACTGAATGTTCTCGCCAATTTTAGTAATTAGCACTTGTCTCACGTCCTCAACACTTTCTCCAGACGCAAATTTTGCATCCAATAAAGCTTCTGTTGTATCGATTTCATTTTTCAACGCTACTTCGACAACCTTAGAGGTAAAATCAAGAAAACTCGCATCACGCGCAACAAAGTCAGTTTCACAGTTAACTTCTAACATCACCCCAAGCTTGCCCTGATGTCTAATCACTACAATACCTTCTGCAACCACGCGACTTGCTTTTTTGACCGCTTTGGCTTGACCAGAAACACGCATTGCTTCAATCGCAACATCAATATCACCACCCGCTGTCACAAGCGCATTTTTGCAATCCATAATGGCGGCACCTGTGCGCTCGCGCAATTCTTTCACTAAACTCGCTGAAATCACTACTGACATTTCATTCCCCTAATTCAATTTACAATTGTGTCATCCCAGCGCAGGCTGGGACCCAGTCATAATAATTTGACACCTATTCTTGCACTGCGTCCTGAGAAACCGCTGCAACAGATTCGGATTCGCTAGAATCAATTTCGACAAACTCTTCTACGACACCATCAGCAGACGCGCCTTGGGTTGCTTTTGCCGCCAAAATAGCGTCAGCCAAAGTTTGCGTATACAAACGAATAGCACGTCGAGAATCATCATTGCCTGGAATAGGATAATCCACATTCTGAGGCACAGTATTAGAATCGATAATCGCAATCACAGGAATACTTAAACGTCTTGCTTCTTCAATAGCAATATGTTCGTGTTTCGCATCAATAATAAAAATTGCGTCAGGCAGACCACCCATTTTCTTGATACCGCCTAAATTGCGCTCTAATTTTTCATGCTCACGTGTCAAATTCAAAATTTCTTTCTTCTTTAACAAACCAAAAGATTGCTTCTCCAACATCTTGGTGAGGTCTTGCAACCGACGAATAGACAGACGAATGGTTTTATAATTAGTTAACATACCGCCTAACCAACGATGATTGATATAAGGCATGCCGCAACGTGATGCTTCTTCTGCCAGAATCGAAGATGCAGCTCTCTTCGTGCCTACAAATAAAATTTTGCCTTTTTGTGAAGCAATGCGCTGCACAAAAGCTTCCGCTTCATTAAATAAATTGCGCGTTTTTTCAAGGTCAATGATATGAATACCATTGCGTGCGCCGTAAAGAAAAGGCGCCATTTTCGGGCTCCAGTAACGTGTTTGGTGGCCGAAATGCACACCCGCTTTCATCATGTCTCGTATCGATATAGTCATAGCTTCCTCTAAAAGTTAAAATGCTCAAAGCAATGCATCAAAGCATTGATTGAGTCGGGTTAATCCTCCGCGCACCTAACATTCTCACCTTCAACCACCAAAATGCAGCTAAAAGCACCCAAGAAGGTCATTTAGTACGCGTGCGTTCTTCAATTAGTAAGAGTATCCCTTGCTAATTGAGGTTCGCCTTTATACCATAGTCCATCTATTTGAACAACGCTGACAACACTACATGCCAACCCGCTTGCCTATTTTGAAAACGGCTGATGAAATTAATAAAATGCGTATTGCAGGTCAATTGGCTGCGGAAGTACTCGATGTGATTACCCCGTATGTCAAAGTAGGCATTACCACGGAAGAGTTGGATAAAATTTGCCATGATCATATCGTTTTTAATCAAAAAGCTATCCCTGCATGCGTTGGATATAACGGTTATCAAAAAACCACCTGCACTTCCGTGAATCATCAAGTTTGCCACGGCATTCCTGGCAACAAAAAGCTTAAAAATGGCGACATTATCAACATTGACTTAGTCGTCAAAAAAGACGGCTATCATGGCGATACCAGTAAAATGTTTATTGTAGGCAAGGGGTCTGTACTGGCACAACGCTTGGTCCAAGTCACCCAAGAATGCATGTATAAAGCAATCAAACTGGTGAAGCCTGGGGCTAAATTCGGCGATATTGGAGCTATTATTCAACAACATGCTGAGGCACACCGCTTTTCGGTTGTACGAGATTTTTGTGGGCACGGAATTGGCACGGCAATGCATGAAGGCCCTAACGTGTTGCATTATGGCACCGCGGGCACTGGCTTAACTTTGCAGGCCGGCATGATTTTCACCATAGAACCCATGATAAACGCCGGAAAAGCAGATACAAAAGTACTACCAGATGGCTGGACTGCGGTCACCAAAGACCACAGCCTTTCTGCACAATGGGAACATACCATACTGGTCACCGAAACAGGCTTCGAAGTCCTTACTTTACGGGCTGAGGAACAGGGGTTGGGACTGGAGCTGGCACCTTAATCGTAATCACAATGCGACGATTTGTGGCTCTTGCTTCAGACGTCTCATTACTCGCAATCGGATAATCACTACCATAGCCCTTCAATGAGATGTTTTTTGTTGTAAGACCACTATCAGCCAAATAGCGAGCAACATTTTCTGCTCGTTGTTGCGAACGCGTCAAGTTGTTTGCCTGGATGCCACTATTATCCGTAAAACTATCCACTCTCAACTTCGCTTCAGGATAAGCTTTTGCCGCGGCTATGAACGCGCCTAAATAGCTCTGAGAACCACTCACCAAATCTACGCCACCAACCCCAAATAATAGGTCGCTGGGATAAGTCACTTTAATTTCATTCCCAAGTCGCAGCACTTGTATCTGACCTTCTGAACTTGAATAAGCTTGCTGCAATTGTGTATTGAGAGCCAGGGTATTAGAGTGCGGGACAAAAGGTCTAGTTGCCCCAACCGCTGGCGCCACCGAAGCCTCTTTCGATGAGAGCATATCTTTTGAGCTTGAAACACAGCCCACCAATAAAAATCCACTCAAAAAAATAATCGCGTACTTCATGCTTACCCCTTGCTAATGAACACATAATTTACCATGAGTTATTAGCCTCGAACAGGATTAATTGTTTGGGAAAGAATAGAAATCTCGTATAATATGCTTCGAAGCCATCAACCCAGGAGAAAACAAATGATGCACGAACTACCCCAGCTACCCTATGCGATGAATGCACTTGAACCGCACATCTCAAAAGAAACCCTTGAATATCATTACGGCAAACATCACAAAACGTATGTTGATAACTTAAACAAACTAATCCCTGGAACCCCCTTTGAAAACAGCACATTAGAAGCCATTGTGCAAACAGCGACAGGGCCTATTTTCAACAATGCCGCGCAAGTATGGAACCATACTTTCTATTGGCATTGCTTGGCCCCAAACGCCGGCGGTGAACCGACAGGGCAGTTAGCAGAAGCTATTCAAACCGCATTTGGTTCTTTTGCTAGCTTTAAAGAAAAGTTTTCGACTACGGCAGCAACCACATTTGGATCTGGCTGGGCATGGCTAGTCAAAAATAAACAAGGACAATTAGAGATTGTCAGCACTAGCAACGCTAGCACACCCTTACAACAAGAAGTAACGCCGCTATTGACATGCGATGTCTGGGAACATGCTTATTACATCGATTATCGTAATGCACGCGTGCAATACATTGAGCATTTTTGGAACTTAGTCAACTGGGATTTTGTTGCCAAGAATTTTCGATAAAACCAAGGATGTGACCGTGCACGACCACCTCATTGCGCTTTACAATAAATTACCCACCACTTTTGTGCGTGGTGAAAATATTTGGCTTTACGATGAGGAAGGTCGCGCTTATCTCGATGCGATCACCGGCATTGGAGTCACCGCGCTTGGGCACCAACACCCTACAATCAATCGCGCAATGACTGAGCAAATTCATAAACTCTTGCATGTGCCCAATAATTTTAATAATCCCGCCCAAAATCAACTCGCAAAAAAACTATGTGAATTGACCGGACTAAACCGCGCAAGCTTCGCTAACTCAGGCACAGAAGCCAATGAAATCGCGATCAAGCTCGCTTTGAAATTCGGTATTAACAAAAATTATAAAGCCCCAAAAATTATCGTCATGGAAGGCGGATATCACGGCCGATCTTTAGGATCCTGGAGCGCATCTTGCGATCCTAAAGAAAGTGTTTTTGGCCCGCTATTGCCCGCATTCATTCGCGTGCCATTTAATTCACTAGAAGCCATTGAAGCATTAAATGACCCTGAGATTGTTGCTATTATGCTAGAACCTATTTTCGGAAAAAGCGGATTATTACCAGCAACCATTCCTTATCTTCAAGCATTACGGAAATTATGTGATAAACGCGATTGGCTATTAATATTCGACGAAGTGCAAAGTGGTTTAGGACGCACCGGAAAATGGTTTGCGCATCAGCATGCTGATGTTATTCCCGACATTGTGACTATGGCCAAATGTTTAGGCAATGGCATCCCTATTGGCGCGTGTGTTGCCAGTGAAAAATTAGCCCATACCTTTCAAATCGGCGATCATGGTAGCACGCAAGGCGGCAATATCTTTGCTTGCACAGTAGCACTCACTGTCCTCAATACTATTGAACAAGAAAATTTACTAGAAAATGCCCGCAATGTTGGAAATTATTTACAAGAAAAATTAACTACGCATTTACAATCCTTTGACTGCTTCGAAAAAATTCGCGGCAAAGGCCTCATGATTGGCATTCAGTTAACACGCAACATTCCAAACATAATTTCTGTTGGAATAAAAAACGGGATAATTTTTAATCTTACTGGAAAAGATGTGATTCGATTATTGCCGCCGATTATTCTTACACATACGCAAGCGGATATGCTGGTGGAACGGTTGGTGAACTGTTTTCGAGAGTTTTCCTCCCAAACCCCGGTTAATTGCTTAATTTAAGACCCACATGCTCTATTTCTTCAAAATTATGCGACAAAAACTGGAATACACCACGGAAATGGCGCCTATGTTATCACGACTGCTAGAGCCACCCCTAAATCAAAATGTACTGGTATTTGGGCCCAGAGGCTCTTGGAAAAAGCACGCTGCTGAAAAAAATTTATGATGAACATAAGCGCTTGTACATTGATTTGTTGCTGACTGACACCGAAACGCGTTTCAGCCGAAATCCAGATGAATTAGTCAATATCGTTGAAGCACTGCCTGAAACAATCACTCATATCATTATCGATGAAATACAAAAAATACCGAAGTTATTGGATGTTGTGCATTTACTCATTGAAAAAAAGAAAAAATACTTTGTTTTATCTGGCTCTAGCGCACGCAAGCTAAAAAGAGGCGCGGCAAATTTATTGGCTGGCCGAGCATTCGTTTATCATTTACACGCCTTCTCTTTCTTAGAGCTAGAAAAGCCCCTTGACTTACAACAAGCCCTAGATTTTGGCATCTGTGAAGCAGTATGTTTCAGCAATGATCCTTATCCCAAACACATGGGAAACATAACTGTATTGCCTTGGCGTGATGGAATAAAAAAATACTTTCAAAAATAAAAAAATGCGTATCAAGCGTAGGGGCAATCCGATGGCCACCCTCGTGCACCGCGATTAAAGCTGAAGTAGAGCTATCAGATCACTCTGATCCCCCCCTCCTCATAACCAGATATACAGATTTCTTGTAACCGGCTCCTGAGGGCGACAAATTAAATGTTAACAAAAAAGTTTGTTAAATATTAACATACATTTAAAGTGGCATTAGTACTGAGATTTGACAGAGCCGTTTTCCTGATATAAAAGTGATTATTTCGATAACTACTCCTAAATGTGCGGTCAAATATGTACCAAAATCTCAATGTACAGGTATCGTCACTTATGGTAGAATTTGCGCATGTTTTCTGTAATTTTTTGATTTAAAAGAGAGTTTCCAATGTCACGCTATCTTGACCCTAAAAGTGATTTGGTATTTAAAAAAATTTTTGGCGGGCATCCGGCACTGCTTAAAAGTTTTCTGAACGCAGTATTACCACTGCCGACAGGTTGTCTTATTGAAGATCTCGAGTATTTATCTTCTGAAAATATCCCTGAAATTCCAGAGTTTAAACATAGCGTTGTGGATGTTCGTTGTTTTGACCAAGACGGCCGACATTTTATTGTTGAAATGCAAATGTCCTGGTCAAAGCATTTTATGCAACGACTTTTATTTAATACGGCTTCCGTTTATGTGCGACAGCTGAAAGCAACTGAAAATTTCAAAGAGCTTAATCCGATGTATGGATTAGCAATTGTTGCCGCTTCATTTTCAAAAGAAACGGAGTGCCTGCATCATTATCAATTGCGAGATACTAAAAATATCGATAAAACCATTGATGGTATTCAATTGGTTCTTTTAGAATTGCCTAAATTTAAACCAAAAACAATTAACGAGAAGAAGCTAACGGTATTATGGTTACGTTTTCTGACTGAAATTGACCCTCAAACAGAAACCGTGGACCAAGAATTATTAGAAGTCCCTGAAATTAAAGCAGCATTAGCGTTGACGGAAGAATCTGCTTATACCGCTAAAGAGCTGGAAGCTTATGAGCGAAACTGGGATGCGATTCGTTCTGAAAAAACGCTGATGGAAGATAAATGGGAAGAAGGCTTAGAAAAAGGACGTGAAGAAGGTTTAGCTGAAGGTAAAGTGGAAGAAAAAAGAGAAATCGCAAGAAACATGTTGTTATTAGGCCTTCCCGTCACGATGATTGCTGAGGCAACAAAGCTAACAGCAGAAGAAATTGAATACTTGAAAACGTAGTCAGTTTTGGAGGGTAAAAAGTCAACGGTAGCCGTTGCTTCGATTCGGTTTAATCGCCCTCTTCTATTTTTACAGACAAATGCTCTACCGTTTTTTCCGCTAATACTCGATAAAACTCTTTCGCCTGTTCTTCTGAGTATAAATCAAATGATAAACTGACTTCTGCCGTACAAGAATAATCTTGATAAAATCTTGTTAAACTTTTCAAACTCCTTTTATTATCTTGTGATAGTTGAAATTGGGTTTCCACCATAATTGGCAATGGAAACAGACGATGAAAGCTTTGAAAGCTGGCTTGCTTAATGACTAACACTGCGCTTGGTAGCGCTGACTGGCATGCACGCTCGCTTAATTCTCTCGCTGCAGTAAACAGAAATTCTTGGGCTAAAAAATGCACTTCAGGTAACTGTGAAATCTTGAGTTCAGCCTGTACACGTGTTGCATCAATAAAATGAAAATTATACCATGCAAGATTTTTTTCTGCTTTTGAAACAGCATAAGTTGTTTTAGGAGATTCTGCTAACAAATTGGCATCCGAAATAAGCGAACACTGAGATCCAAAGTGAAATCGCACGCCCTCAAGATGAGATTCACACAGCCGTAAAAAGCGCACTTGATCATGGCTAATCCCTTGACCCACCACCCATAAACGATGCAAAGGTAAGCGCTGCTCTAACACTGCAATCGTAAATTGTCGTATCGTCAATACACGCGATAATCCAGATAAAATCTCATATCCATCCCCCACAATATACGCCACTTTTTCATTCGCCGATAAAGTATTGCCCAATACATCTTCTTTCATAAATACTCCTAATTTCAATGAAGACATTTTGTTTATCGAAAAACATGTAACTTCGTTATGGATTTTTTTCCTGCGTGCAAAATAATAGCAATCATGCGCGACACCCTGGAAAAAACATTTTGAGCAGTAGAATGTTCAGATAAAACCACTGCTTGAGTTTTCTCAGAAATAGCGTGTTCTTCCAAGTCATAAAAACGTATTTCAGGACAATACGACTGACACAAACGCAATAAGTTCTGCTCAACACTATTCAGCCCCTGGCCTGCCATCCAAATCAAATTTAACGGCAAAGTTCCCTCTAGCACACGCGTAATAAATTGTGTCGCCGTTATCACCCCCGGTAGTTTTGATATTTCAGCATAACTATCACCGACAACGTAGGCCAATTGAGCCTTGATTTCTTGCATTACAACCTCACAATCCAATTATTAGTAAACTTTCAAAAAAAATGAGGCACGAGAAATCTAGACAACGCTCACACCCTACCATCGGCATGAAAGTTGATACGCGTCGACGTGCCTCTAATATTTGACGCTGAAACTTTTATTAGCTATCTTTAATTGTGGCGAGCTTACCAATTAATGGTAAGAATTTCAATTAAATAATTACTACTATAATAGTTTTTTTGGCGCTATTAATTTGCATTTAAATATTTTTAATATCAATATGTTGTCACTCTTCATGGTTGGATTAATCAGTGATTTTTTACCTAAAATGCAGTATCATAGGAATATATTTTAACAGCCTTGCAATCTGTGGTAGATACGCATATTTTTAAATAAGTTGCCTAAATATTTTGTAGAGAAACAAAAGAAATGACTAAAGATAATTCAGTAATTCAAGAAAGAGGCCAAAGAGTACGATACATTCGTGAAAAACTCCTTGAATTAAGTCGCGAAGACTTTTGTAAAAATTTTTCTCTAACACCACAGTCTCTGAAAGCCTGGGAGTTGGGCTGGGGCGGAGGCCTCAATGAAGCACGCGCTAAAGACTTGGCCTGTCACTTGAAAAAGCTAGGCATTTATACTACAGCCTCTTGGTTAATGCATGGCATAGGCAACTCACCCAAGCCGTTAACAAATCACAACTATATTTCTGAAGAAGAGGATGAACATATCGCCAAAGAATTGTTGCTTTTCCGCGAACTTTCAAATGCAGTAGATACTATTATTGATGATGATAGCATGACGCCTTTTCTTTTCTCTGGAGACTATGTCGCTGGAATTTTAGTATCAAGCCCAACACTTGCACTTGATCAGCTATGTATAATTACAGATAACAATAATAAAACTTATGCGCGAATTCTGAAAAAAGGTGACAAAGAAAATTTTTATCATCTAGAAATTTTTAATAAAAAATCAAGCCTAACAAAAAAAACTAAAAACATCTCAATAAAATCTGCAGCGCCCATTTTATGGATAAGAAAACGTAAACGTCATACCCCTAGTCACTTAGACCCCTGGTAAGACTTCACCCTATCCCATTGAATAGAGCTCTTTATTGGACCCTTTGCAATAGCATACCATAAAGAACTTGTTAATAAGTTTGCGTCAAATAAGCCACTCTCCCACTCTTCTACAGGTTGCTGATATTCTTCGCTATCCAGCAAAAATAATAATTGAGTACGATTTTCTAAACTTGCTTTCATGCGAGAAGAAGCTTCCAAACCTGATAAAATTTCGAGCTGATCTTGGAAGTCTTGGTCATTTCGAATAATCAACCAAGTAGGAAAGCCGGACTTATCAAGAAACAAATAACTTCCAGACGCATCAAGCAAATAATATTCAACAGCATTTGATTCATGAAACACATTACTAAATAACTCGATGAAAATTTCTGTTTGCAATGTGTCACGCAATCTAGCGTCTAAATTACTCAAAATTAGCTTTGAAATATCATGAAAATATTTTTCTTTTAATTCACAGAGAATCCCAGAAAGGTGCTCACAAAGATTATTGCTTGTCTTCGAAACAAATCTATCAATAACCCCTTCATTAAACGCTGCCACGGCAGTATCTAAACCCGCTTCTGCAGTAAGCATTACTTTATATATACGCCGATTAAGGATAGAACGGCAAACATCAACCCCCGTAATTTCCGGCATTTTATAGTCTACAACGAGCACGCCGATATGATTAAATCGAGAGCCATCATAAATCGAACTCCTTATGTTCCCAATATTAAGATCAATATGCTTTATCCCAGGGCTGTCTAGATCAATGTCATTATACAAACTGAAAATGTTTCTCCCAATATTAAATTCTTCTGAATTAATAATTTCTATTGCTTTTTTTGGGTCGGTAAAAGTGAGCATTTTTTCTTGATTCTCTAATTCAGAGCAAATAAGGTCTAAAAATATTTTTCTATCATCTAAAAAAAAAATCGTCAGAGGGTGAAAAAAACACGCCGGCATAATACTCGATTTATTGATTATCATAGTTTTCCCCTGATGAAATTTAATATTTTTAGATAAACTCTTAAGCTCCGCTATTTCGTCAAGCAATGAGTTCACTGCGCGCCGGATTATGGTAATTTTTTTAGCATTCATCACATGATAAGCTTTTTCATCTTCAATGTAGTCAAGAATATCTTCGACCCAAGAGGCCATTAAATTAGATATCATACGAATCAGAGCCAGAGAGCTATAAAAGTCATGTTTAGACATAAACGTCATTACCTACAAGTACACGTTGGCTAACAGCCGCATTATGGTTAAAATAATCAGCAATAATTTACCACTCTAAAAAAACAATAGCTAGCGAATTATCTTATTTTGGTGGTGGCGCCGTTTCCTAGGCGGATCGCCCCAAGGCGGCTCTTTCCCCACCACATCCTTTACCCATGTTACGTGCTTAAAGTGATCCTTGGGATACCCTGTTGCTAGAATCACATTACAATACCCTCTTTCATGTAGAACTTTAGCAAAGTCCTCACCCTTCAATTCATTATTTAACGCTGAATCAATATAAATCATTGTCCCTGTAGAGTAATGATGTGCTACTTTTATAAAGTCATTGGGGTCATTAAATACACTGATGGTTTTTCCACAACCCTCAGCACTTTCTTTCCAATAATAAGTAATCAACTCTTCATTATCAATCAGGACAATATCAGTCGATTTACGAATATTTATTGGCACATATTTAGCAAAAAACTTAGGAATAATCTTCATTCCAAATTTTTGACACTTTTCTCTTATAATATCATCTTCATAACGACTTGTTACTAAAGTGGCGCAATTACCAATTCCAAGTTCTCGCGCAACATCCAACCCCGTCATTTGTTCATGATTTAATTCATAATCGATAAAGAAAACCGTATCTTTAATCACATTGTCTTTGCAAAATAAAATCAACTCATTAGGATTAGTGAAATGTAACAACTTCAGCCGATTTTCCAATAAAAATTCTTTTGGTAACCGTTCGTCCCAAATTTGGTGAATATATTCATCATCGTCTAGCACGATAATGACATTGCCACTCACTAAGGTAATGTGACCCATGAACCATTCTGCCGGCTTTGCTTCCGGCAATATAATCTCAAACTGTGTTCCCTCGCCGAGCCTTGAAGTAAGTGAATACGTACCGTGCCACGCTTTAATCTTATTCATCGCATACGGCAAACCTAAGCCATATCCTTCTTTTTTATCAAAAGACCCGCCTTCTTTTAACAAAGAACTCAACTTTTCTTCTGAAATCCCACAGCCATTGTCTCTAATATCAATCACAACACCCTCTTTATTTCGACTGAGCTGAATCGTAATCACCCCCGACACCTCTTTAAGCGCCTCAATAGCATTATTCATTAAATTAGACAGTGCGCGTTTAAATTCAACAAGGTCTATGTAAACAAATGCATCGTAAATATTGGAGGAAAACTGAAGAATAATATCAATGCTGCTACTGGCAATTTGGATTCTTTTCTCAGAAACAATACTCTCCACCATAATAGCGACAGGTTCAGAACGGTATTCAATCGAAGAATTAACTAGCTCTTGAGAGTCTTGACGATACTGAGCCAATAAATTATTTGCAATATCCGTAACACGCTGAATTGCGTTTCTAGCATCAATTCGCTTGCGTTCAGGCAAAGAAGATAAATCATTTAAAACAGCTTTTAGAACCATGAGGGGAGAGCGAATATCATGCGCAACCTGAGCGGAAACCTCTCCGAGATGTTTTTTCATTCTATCTTTTTCTTCATTAATTTCAAACATTTCTAATAAAAATTTTTGTAAACAAGAAAATTCTTCTATAGAAAAGTTTTCGACTTTTTTGGTTTTATGTGATATGAAAAATTTAATATTCTCTGTCAATCTTTTAAATGGGGTTTCAAAATATTGCCCCATAAACACAGATAGAGCTACAACAATGACTGAGTATATCATGATAAAAAATGGCAAAATGGAAAGAAACTCTTTACCAATAAATGAAAAATAGTATGCTGCTACAAAAAATAATACAAAACTTATAACTGATATTGAAAATGTCCAAAGTATTAACTTGCTCTTTATTGATCTTGCGACTCTAAAGCATTTTCTAATTCCATAGCTCCTCTTTTTTCTTATAAACAAAACACCTAGCAGCATGAGAAAAATTCCTAAGTCCCAAAATAGCTCGCCATAAGCAACCATTTCTTGATTCTGGGTAAATGTTAAGTAATTAAAAAGAAAAGTGGCTGCAGTTAGAACAACAATTCCAGTCAAAAGAAACATAAATCCTATATCCTCTACATACATCAAACATAGCATTGTCAAACCAAATATAACTAGTTTATATATAATTGTAAATTTTAGAGGAGCAACTGTATCAGGAGCTATAGTAGGGCATACATTTATAGAGAGAAAAGATATTTTTATAACAATAATGCTGAAAATTATAAAAGCAAAAAATATCTTTATAAGTGGTTTTATTTTTACAATATATGGCGACAACATTCTAAACAAGTAGATAGTTAAAAACCCCCATGCAACAAGAGACGGGATATAATGTAACAAAAAATAACTAAAAGGCATCCCTTTAACAGGTATACCCCTTAAGAATACCAACACATAAAATGCCGCCTCAGTTACAAACAACGCTATACTTGCAAGAAAAAAGCAAAAAAAAGTTTTTTTATCGTATACTGAAGAACTTGCATCGCATATTTTCTTTGTATTATAAATGATTAATATCTGAATTATTAATCCGAGAGCTGAGCCATATTCGCCAACCAGGTAATTATCTAATAAGTCAAAAAATGTTAAAGTTACTGCCATTATCCAAAAAAATAAAAAACATATGCCAACTATAAGTTCATAAGATAATTGCTTCTTAAAAAGGTTTATCATAAAAAAATCCCCTCTAGATATATTTCAACTTAAAGCCCGGGCAATTCAGGGCGCCTAGAGATCTTATGATGCTAAATCAAGCCTCATACTCAAGCGAGAGTATGGAGTCGAAGAAAAAAATACTGATTTCGCAATAACGTATTTTCATGACAATAGTCGACAATCAAGATAAAAACTCGCATCATCAAAGGGCAGACCCAAGTCTGCCCCTAAAAAATCTTACGCCGCTTTAATCCGCAACGTAATCACATCACACGGCGCTGAATGCACTGCGGAATGCGCGGTTGATCCTAACAATTCCGAAAAACCATGTCGACCATGACTTCCTAAAATCAAACAATCAATTTTTTCTTTATTAATAAGAGAAATCATTTCTGCTTTGATTGAGCCAACTTCAACATGACAACATTCTGCTGCAATATTATATTTAGTCGCCAAATTTTTCATACTTTTGTTCGCTTCCACTAACAATTCAGCCTCAATATCAGCAATGCCAACGTAAGCATAGCCATAACCTGGCAATGGCTCAACTACGTGTAACACGCTAACTTTAGCATTAAATGATTGGGCAATTGCTAAGGACTTTTCTATTACTACATTATTTTCCTCGGATAAATCCGTCGCAATTAAAATGTTTTTATAAACTGACATAACTCTCTCCTTATTGCTTACTATGACTAAAGGCCAAACGCCCCACCTGACTCGTTACTGAAATTGTATCTCCGGCAGAAAATTCCCCTTTAAGAAGCGCCTGCGCTAAAGGATTTTCCAATACTTGCTGAATCGCTCTTTTTAATGGACGAGCACCGTATGCAGGATCGTAACCCACATTTGAAATCAATTCCATGGCATCATCAGAAATCTGTAAATGCATTTCCTTAATTGCTAAACGTTTTTTCAAGGATTCAATCTGAATGCCTGTAATTAACTTAATCTGTGCCACGCCCAAAGGATGGAAAACAACTGTTTCATCAATTCGATTGATAAATTCAGGGCGAAAATGTTGCCCGACGATTTCCATCACCGCCCGCTTCATTGCTTCATAATCTTCTTTTCCTGACATTGCCTGAATACGATCCGAGCCTAAGTTTGACGTCATGACTATCACCGTGTTACGAAAATCAACGGTACGACCTTGTCCGTCTGTCAATCGACCATCATCAAGCACTTGCAATAAAATATTAAATACATCGTGATGCGCTTTTTCCACTTCATCTAACAACAATACAGAATAAGGCTTGCGTCTCACCGCTTCTGTTAAATAACCGCCCTCTTCGTATCCGACATATCCCGGTGGAGCACCAATTAAACGCGCAACAGAATGTTTTTCCATAAACTCTGACATATCAATACGAACCATCGCCTCTTCAGTATCAAACAAAAACATCGCTAAAGCTTTACATAGCTCGGTTTTACCCACACCTGTCGGCCCTAAAAATAAAAAAGATCCTATGGGTCTATTTGGATCCGCAAGACCCGCTCGCGAACGACGGATCGCATTTGACACCGCAACGACCGCCTCCTCTTGTCCAATCACACGTTTATGCAACGCAGATTCCATCGCCAATAATTTGTCACGCTCGCCTTCTAATAATTTTGACACGGGAATATGTGTCCAACGAGAAACAACATCCGCAATTTCTTCATCCGTGACTTTATTGCGCAATAATTTATGTTCCGCTTTTTCTGCCGAAGAGACCGCGATTAATTGTTTTTCTAATTCGGGGATTTTACCATATTGCAATTCCGACATTTTAGCTAAATCACCAGAACGATGCGCACTCTCCAAATCAGCGCGTGCTTTTTCTAAAGTCTCTTTAATCACTTGCGCACCCTGAAGAGAGGCTTTTTCTGCTTTCCAAATTTCTTCTAAATCAGAAAATTGTTTTTCAAGCAATTTAATCTCATCTTCTAAATGTTCGCGACGTTTCACAGCGGCATCATCTGATTCTTTTTTTAATGCTTCACGTTCGATTTTTAATTGAATTAAACGACGCTCGAGTGTGTCCATGGACTCTGGTTTAGAATCAATTTCAATTCGAATACGACTGGCTGCTTCATCAATTAAATCAATCGCTTTATCAGGCAACTGTCGATCGGCAATATAACGATGTGCTAAGGTGGCCGCCGCAACAATTGCATCATCGGTAATCTCGACACCGTGATGAATAGCGTAGCGTTCTTTTAATCCGCGCAAAATTGCTATGGTATCAGGCACAGAAGGCTCTTCAACCAGCACTTTTTGGAAACGACGCTCTAATGCTGCATCTTTTTCAATATATTGCCTATATTCATCTAAAGTTGTTGCGCCAACGCAACGCAATTCGCCACGCGCAAGGGCGGGCTTCAACATATTACCTGCATCCATGGCTCCATCGGCTTTACCCGCCCCTACCATGGTATGAATTTCATCAATAAACAAAATCACTTGGCCATTTTGTTTCGAGATATCATTCAACACTGACTTTAAGCGCTCTTCAAAATCACCGCGATATTTCGCGCCGGCCAACAAACTTCCCATATCGAGTGACAATACCCGCTTATCTTGCAAACCTTCCGGCACTTCGCGATTAATAATACGCTGCGCTAATCCTTCAACAATAGCGGTTTTACCAACGCCAGGCTCACCAATTAATACAGGATTATTTTTTGTACGGCGTTGTAATACTTGTATCAAACGTCGAATCTCACTATCGCGGCCAATCACCGGATCAAGCTTGCCGTTTTCGGCATCTTTGGTCAAATCACGTGTATATTTCTCCAACGCTTGCCGCGCTCCCTCCGCGCCTTGCTCTTGCACGTTTTCACCTCCGCGTATTTCATTGATCGCGCTCTCAAGCGCTGCTGTTTTAATACCTGCTTGTTTTAAAATGGCTCCGACAGAACCTCTATCTTCTAAAGCTGCTAATAAAAATAATTCTGAAGCAATATATTGGTCTTTGCGTTTTTGAGCGAGCTGATCAGTGACGTTGAGTAAACGTGTTAGATCATTTGAAAGATGAATATCTCCAGGACTACCTTGGACCTGAGGAAAGCGATCGATAGCCTCGGCAAGTTTTGCTTTAGTCTGTAAAACATTTGCCCCTAATTTATTGAGCAATGCATAGACAGTGCTGGTGGGTGACTCCACCATCGCTGCCAATAAATGCGCAGGCTCAATCATTTGATGGTTTTTACCCAAAGCTAAAGACTGAGCGTCAGATAGCGCGCTTTGAAAGGAATGTGTCAATTTATCCATTCTCATCATTCATCTCCAAGTAATTATATTAATACCTAACAGATGGCGCCTTTCCTATTTTATTCAAGGCTAATTCCCTAAGCCAAGATTCTATCACATCTATTCCTCTTCTGGGGAAATACGCTGCACTTCTAATAATCGCAAGCGATGATGATCTGCGTGCAGTATATTAATGCGAAAACCTTCGAGCTCAATGACTTCGCCGCGCTTAGGCAAATATCCCAACTCACTTAACAGCAGCCCGCCAATGGTATCAAAGCCGCCACCAGATAATTCCGAACTAAAATATTCATTAAAGTCCTCTAGTGGCATCATGGCTTTAACTGTATAGAAACCACCATCGCGCGCCACCACATTATCGGCATCTTCATCGACGTCGTGCTCGTCTTCAATTTCGCCAACAATTTGTTCAATGACATCTTCAATCGTCACCAAACCAGATACATCTCCATACTCATTAATCACGATAGCCATATGATTATGTTTGGTTTGAAATTCACGCAATAGACTATTTAAACGTTTGCTTTCCGGCACGAAAAATGCGGGCCGTAAAATTTTTGATAATTCAAAAGTGTTTCTTTTTTGCTCAAAAAAATACTCTAGCAAATCTTTAACTAACAATACGCCTTTAACATGCTCTTCATTTTCATCAAACACTGGAAGACGTGAATATTCAGAATCATTTGCTATGGCCACTAAAGCCTCTAAGCTTTGGCCTTCTTTAGCAAACACCATGCGCGTTCTAAATGTCATGGCCTCGCGGACGCGCATTTCAGAGAGTCGCATGGTACTTTCAATCATTGACAGCGCTTCTCCATCAAGCAATTCTCGCTGCTCAGCATCACGCAAAACGTCCATCAGTTGTTCGCGATCTTGCGGCTCTCCAACAAAGGCTGCACCCAAAACATTCAACCAACTTCTTTTGGTTCTTTCTGAACGCTCATCACTCATTACTTATTCCTTATCAATATTCTAAAAATTCATTAGTAGGGATCAGTAAAACCCAGTTTTTTCAAAATTAAAATCTCTTTTTGTTCCATAATTTTTGCATCTTGATCATTGATATGATCGTAGCCTAATAAATGCAATACACCATGCACCACCATGTGTGCCCAGTGCGCTAACGGAAGTTTTTCTTGAGCCTCAGCTTCTTGATGAATCACTGGCACACACAAAACGATGTCACCTAAAAATGGCAACTCTAATGGAATTTCCGCAGGGATATCTGCTGGAAAAGAAAGAACATTAGTCGGCTGATTTTTCTGCCGATAACGCGCATTTAATTGCTGCATCTCAAGTTCATCCACTAAACGAAGTGTTATTTCGGCTTCTGACAGATTCTCATGGTTAAAAACTGCGCGCGACCAGCATTCTAACTGATTTTCATCCGGTAGCGTCAAAAGAGAATTTAGTGGGTAACTATTTTGAATATCAACGACGAAGCAGCTTTGCTGACTTTTTTTGTTCATATGTTTTTTTATACACAATATTGGCAAGTTTCCAATACGCTCCCATAACCATAACCCTTTGAAGGATATGCTAATACCCGAAAATAATCAATCGGAAACAGAAAATTGAGAGAACTGGATTTTACGTTTCATCCAATTTTTGTCTTAAATAATTGCAATAATGCTTGTTTTTATTATAATTAGGCCTTAAATTTAGCAATCGCGGTGAATAAAAAGGAGTTTTACCATGATTATTATTAAGCAAACTGTAAATAAAAATCGCTCATTTATTGTTCGATTTTACAGGGGCTTTTATGCTCAAACACTCATCTGTCTGTGTAATCTTGCTCGCATAAAATACGAAGTTAGAAAACGCGTAAGATGTTAATTGGTGTTTATTTTCTCTAATCCGATGTAAACTCTAGAATATAGCCCTTCAATTACTCATTAAGTTATGCGCAATAGTCCTTTTTTTTGGCTGGTTACTTTTTGGCTCTTCTGTCTGCCTGAGCTCACTTTATCAGCCTCGGCTGAAGCTCCACGCAATTTAACCTCCATTAAAAAAGAAATCGCCGCCGTTCAAAATGAAATCTCGCAGGATGAAAAAAATCTTAACACCCTTAACTCCCAACTAAAAATCTCTGAAAAAAGCATCAGCTCTTTAACGCTAAAAATAAAAGAACTGTCTAAAAAAATAGAAGCTCAAGAGTCCCAGCTAATCACCTCTAAAGCAAAAAAACATACGTACGACGTAAAAATTCAAGAACAACAGGACACTCTTGAGCAGCTCATTTCAGCCAATTACAGCTTGCAACGCCAAGGCCAATTAGGAATTTATTTTAGCGGAAAATCGGCTGATCAGACAGAACGCTTTCTTAAGTATTATCAAGCATTAGACGTTGCGGTCATCAAGCACATCAACGAAGTGCGCGACACCATACTCCAACTTAATAAAGTCATGGTCTCTATTTCTTCTAAAACCACTCAATTACAACGCTCTTTAAGTGATTATAAAAGCAAAGTAGAAGAAATTAAAAAAGCACAGACAAATCGTCAAACCGCAGTGTCTAGTATTAATAAAACCTTGAACACGCATCGCAAAGTGTTAGACCAACTTTTACTTGATCGCAAACAATTAACCACACTTGTCACACGCCTTGCAACGACTCAACAGCTCAGCCATCTAGGCTTTTCAAAACAACAAGGCAAACTCAGCTGGCCGGCTCAAGGAGTGATAAAATATTTATTTTTACAACCTATGGCGAATGACAGCGTTCGTTGGCAGGGAGATCTGATCGAAGCAAAAAAAGGCACCCCCGTCCACTCAATCTACAGTGGAAAAGTGATTTATGCGGATTGGCTGCGTGGCTACGGCTTACTGGTAATCATCGACCATGGCGGCCACTATCTCAGCTTATACGCCCGAAATGATACGATAAACCATAAAGTAGGCGATTACGTGGAAACTGGAGAAGTGATTGGAACTGTCGGCCAAAGCGGCGGCTTCCAAGATCCTGCGCTGTATTTTGAGTTACGTCACAACGGGCAAGCGATTAACCCACGCGATTGGTTTAAAAAATAGTAAAATTTTAGACTTTATCGTCTAATTTTCAATACTCCATTGATCTTGCGCAACGCCTTAATCACTTGCGCCAAATGTTGTCGTCCATCTACTTGCACAGTCAATTTCACTTCCGCATGCTCATGCGTTTCAGTCGCATCAACACGAGTAATATTCACTCTTAATTGACTAAGCACAATGGTAACGTCAGCCAACAATCCTGATCGCTTAGCGACGTCCAATACCATGTTTACTGACAAATGCGTATCCACTTTATCACTCAGTGTAATTTGCTGAGTTTTAAAATAATGTCGAATACTACTTTTTGCCTTGCCTGTCACAACAAAATTCAGCCAGGTAGGATTAGGAAGCGCGCTAGGAGCCCGGATAATTTCCACCGTTTGACCGCTTTGCAAGCAAGTACTTAGCGGCATCATTTTTTTGTCAATTTTAGCAGCAACACATTTATTACCAATATCAGAGTGAATTGCATACGCAAAATCGACTGCAGTAGCACCTTCCGGTAATTCTAAAATTTTTCCCCTAGGAGTAAACACATAAACCTCATGAGGAAACAAATCGGTTTTTACACTCTCAATAAACTCTAGCGAACTTCCGGCATTTTGTTGTAATTCGAGAATGTTTTTTATCCATTCGCGCGCGCGTAAATGCGCAGCATTAGGGGAAGGGTCTCCTGTCTTATACGCCCAGTGGGCGGCAATTCCGCGCTCCGCCAGTTCATTCATTGATTCAGTGCGAATTTGAATTTCTAGCGGCACACCATACGGCGTAAATAATGTCGTGTGCAACGATTGATAGCCATTCGATTTTGGGATCGCAATATAATCTTTAAATCGTTGGTGCAGCGGTTTATAAAATGTGTGTAAAGCACCTAAAACGCGGTAACACATATCAACAGAGTCAACAATAATCCTAAACCCATAAATATCCATGACTTCAGAAAACGACAAATGTTTGTCCCGCATTTTGCTATAAATACTATATAAATATTTTTGTCGGCTCTCAAATGCTGCTGAGAGCAAGCCACACTCAATTAAACGTGCATTTAATTGATCTTCAATCTCTTTCAGAATACCGCTTCGATTACCGGTAAATTGCTTAACCGCTTTTCTTAAAACACGACAACGTCTAGGATATAACGCTTCAAAACCAAGCTCTTCATAAGCGACACGAAAAGCATTCATGCCTAAACGATTTGCAATCGGCGCATAAATATCTAACGTTTCTGTCACAACGCGGCGCCGTTTTTCTTGAGAAACAGCGCCCAGCGTTCGCATATTATGTAAGCGATCTGCCAACTTCACTATAATGACGCGAATATCTTGCGCCATGGCCATAATCATTTTTCTAAAATTTTCAGCTTGTGCATGCGCTTTGGTTTCAAACTCCATCAGCGTCAACTTGCTTACACCATCAACAAGATCGGCCACCTCTACGCCAAAAGAATCGATAAGCTCTTGTTTTTCAATCAGCGTATCTTCTAAGACGTCGTGGAGTAACGCAGCAATAATGGTTTGATGATCGAGGTGCATTTTAGCGAGAATGGTTGCAACAGCAACCGGATGAGTGACATAAGGTTCGCCCGTGTGTCGAGTTTGACCGTAATGCGCACGAACGGCAAGTTCGTAAGCCTGATAAACTAACTCAATTAAATCAGGCTCTAAATACTTCTCTAATTCTTTACGTAATTTTTTGAAATATCTCACATGCGCCCTCTTCCGTAGGGACAATCCCTCATGGCTGCCCTTTTTATGAGCAGGAACAAGACCTGCCCCTACGAAATTATTCTATATTTTCGTCTTCTACTTTCTTGATTTCTCGGGCAAACATCGTTTCAATGCTTTCCTCAGGCTCTTCAAATGTCGTATGACCAGCCGCGATTTCACGTAACGCTACTACTGTCGGCTTGTCATTTTCCCAATCAAGCAAAGCATCTTTCCCGCCTGTTGCAATATCACGCGCACGTTTTGCAGCGACTAATGTCAACTCAAAACGATTAGGAATTACTTTTAAGCAATCTTCTACGGTTACACGAGCCATGATATCTCCACTTTGTTCATTTTTTATTCTAGCCTAAGGCCATGATGTTTGCCAGTTTACTTGACTACAGGAGTTTCGACAACACTTCCCGATAACGAACCTGCTGCGCTTCAATCGTCAAACGTGCCGCAGTCACAATCGCAGCCAATTCGCGCGCTGCCACATCAAAATCTTCATTAATAATGACATAGTTATATTCACAATAATGCGTGATTTCGTCTTTTGCTTTCTCCATGCGCTGTTTAATAACCTCAAGGGAATCTTGTTTTCTCGCCAGCAACCTGGCTTCTAATGTTTGTAAAGACGGCGGTAAAATAAATATAGTCTTACAATGTTTAAAGGCGCTCCTGAGCTGCCTAGCCCCCTGCCAATCAATCGCTAGAAATAAATCTAAACCTTGCTTTAAACGCTGATCAATCCAGGATTTTGAAGTCCCATAATAATGACCAAACACTAACGCCCACTCTAAAAATTCCCCTTGATCACGCAAAGTGACAAACTGTTGTTCAGTAATAAATTGATAATGCACCCCGTCAATTTCATCGGGTCGCTGTGGACGGGTTGTAAATGAAAGAGAGGTGGCTAAATTAGGCATGCTTTCAATTAACGCACGAATCAAGCTGGTTTTTCCGCCGCCGGAGGGTGATGAAACAATAAATAATGTACCTGACATTAGTCGCCCCCCCCTGTCTCATGTAATTTCTTCATTCTTTCGATAATCGCCGTAGACTTCACACCGTCCGCAACGCCTCCCAAAACGACGACTTCACCGCCATAGGCTTGCACAATATCGGCACCCACTACGCCATCCAAACCATAATCGCCGCCCTTGGCTAAGACGTCAGGGCGAATCAACTCCAATAGCCGATTTGGGGTGTCATCATACATTTGCACTACCCAATCGACGGCCTGCAACCCGGCCAGCACCGCCATACGATGCTCGGCTTTATTGACAGGACGCCCGGGGCCTTTTAATCGAGTAATAGAAGCATCATCATTAACAGCGACAATTAAACAATCGCCTTGTTTGCGCGCCAATTGCAAATATTCCACATGCATTGCATGTAACACATCAAAACAGCCATTGGTAAAAACAATGCGCTCGCCTCTAGCCCGCGCTTCTTTAACACTCAACATTAACGATTCTTCATTCACTACACCAGACGTCTGCTCGCGACCACCCTGGATAGCGCATTGTAGCTCTTGTACGCTAAGCGTCGCAGTTCCCAATTTTCCAATTACAACGCCTGCCGCTGCATTACCCAATTGCACGGCTTTGACCAAAGGCAATTGGGATGCTAAGGCAACCGCAATCGTGCTGATCACGGTATCTCCCGCTCCAGTCACATCAAACACTTCGCGACCACAAGCGGGCAAATAATATTCAGGACAATGACGTTCGAGCAGCGTCATACCTTCACCCCCTCGAGTAATTAATAAAGCCTCTAGATCGTAGCGCTGTACTAGCGCAGCACCTTTCTCGACTAAATCTTCTTCACCGCAACACTCTCCAACGACTTCTTTAAATTCCTTCAAATTTGGTGTCACTAAAGTAGCGCCTCGATAAATATCAAGATCATGATGCTTAGGATCAACTAAAACTGGAATACCTAATGCTTTCGCAGCAATAATAAATAGTTGCACATCGGGGCGTAATACGCCTTTAGCATAATCAGACAATATCACTACCTTTGCCCAAGCAAGATGTTGCTGAAATAGCTGAAATAACTCTTGTTGTGAGTTTAACTTTAATGGAGTCTCAAAATCTAAGCGTAGCAGTTGTTGGTTTTGACACAAAATACGCTGCTTCACAATCGTTTGAATATTGGCAAGCTTGAGAAACGCTGTCTCTACTCCCGCAGCGTGTAATTCATCTTCTAAAGTTTTACACGCCGCATCATCGCCCAACACAGAAATTAATTTGACTTGCGCCCCCAAGGCTGCAGCATTAAGCGCCACATTCGCGGCCCCGCCTGGACGCTGTTCGATAGAGTGGACTTGAACAACAGGCACTGGCGCTTCTGGAGAAATTCTCTCCGTCGAACCCATGTAATAGCTGTCGAGCATGACATCGCCAAGCACCAAAACTTTCGCCGTATGAAAATTAAGATTAGCCAAGAGAAACACCCCTTTGTTACGCATGAATTGCGCAGGAGTATATCACGCCGTTAGGGATAATTTACATCAGAAAAGGGCGACCGGCCGGATCGCCCCTACATTACACCATTTCATTCAGGCTGAGGACAACTCGCTGAATTACACAAGGTCGAAAACGCCAGCGTCGTATCTGTGACTGCAACAGGCGTCATTGAGTAATACGTGCCAAGACCTCCTAAATTTTTTGGACTGAGATTACTGTAAATCGTCGTCGACATTAATTTGGCGATAGGAGATTGGGCATTAAAAGGGAATGTAAGTGTTAGCGTTTCTATGGGAGAGGGGTTAATAGTAAACGTAGTGGTAGCTGGTTTATTATAATCATCACTGCCCTCATAAACCGTTGATTTTTGACAAGTAAAATTACTTGTATTAGAAAAATTTGACTGATATAAACCAGGAAAAGTACTAACAGTAGAATTGACAGGTGGGTTATTCACAGAATCACTGCATTTTACTCTGTCATACTTTAAATCGCTTTTACATGTTTGACTATGGCAAGTAAAATCCCACTCACAATAGGTTAAACAGATACCAGATGGGTCACAAATTGTGCTGCAAGTGGAATCGCTACAATAGGTGCAATAACCACAACTTGAATCCCATGTGCATGGATTATGCCAATAACAATGATCGTCATCCTTAACATATTCCGTATTAACAATATTACAAGAGTCTTTTGCAAACACAGCATCAAAATAAGTACCGGTTTTATTTCCACCCGATTCAGCAACATAACGCATACTAACGTTTACTTCATCTTTTTTTTCATTTTTGCCATCTCCATCATAATCTTTGGCGCCACCCGCTAAAAAAAATATGGTCGTTGAGTTGGGCTTAAGCGTCGGAAATGTATTGCCTGACGCATAGCCGCCAGCAGAAAATTTGACATTATTTGGCGAAAAAGTGTAATTAGTATTATTCAATATGGTTACTTTTAATTGTTCACATCCAGGAGTCGCTCGCTTGGCGTCATAGTCCCATTCATTGCCACACGACGATACCTGGTGGCTCACCAATAAACTCAGGCATACCACGAAGTAACGAAAAAACGTTTTTTGTATAAATCTCATGGTTTAATACCTCACCGGCTAAAATAGATTTAATAAAACCTTAAGCTTGGGATTGTTGCGCAGTTTTTCTTTCATTTCAAGAAGTCTTGAACGCCATTCAACTTATGATCTATTTTTTTTCGAACTTTCTTTTTCGGATAAAAATCTGCATCACCGGGTGGACGGGTGCGAAAACGTCGATACTGCCATAAATATTGCTCGGGATATTGGCGAATTAACTTCTCCATTGCATCATTGACCCGCTCAACATCCTGTAATACATCGCCACTCGGATAATTTTCCAGTGGCGCACTAAACGTTAATTCATATCCCGATAAATCTGCTTTTCTATACGCATGCACCAAAACTACTTTAGCTTTTCCTAATTCTACTAACTTCGGTACACTCGCAACAGAAGCAGTTTGAACACCAAAAAATTTTGCAAAAATACTTTGCTTCTTTCCGGCATCAATATCTGGCAGGAAAAACAAGCATCCTTTGTCACGTAGCAAACGAATCATCCCTTTGCCATTAGTGCGAGGGATAATCGTTTTAAAATTATGTAAAAGATGACGCTTGTTCATGAATTCAATCACCGGTTTACGATGCGGACGATATACTGCTGATAAATTAGAAATTTGCATGGCACATAAGCGACCTGAAATCTCTAATACATGATAATGCGGCACGATTAATAAAATCCCATGACAGTCACATTGTTTCTGAAAATCTGCGTTGTGAATAGTCACCAAACCTCTTAAGCGCTTATCACTCGCCCAACAAGAAAACGAAGTCTCCAACATCGCCATGGCTAATGACTCATAACAGCGCCGCATCATGTGACTGCGTTCTTGTGCGGTTTTTTCAGGAAAACACAGCTGTAGATTAATTAAAGTCACTACACGATTATAATGCGGAACAAAACTTACAAAATATCCAAAGGTTTTTCCTATACGCATAAACCAACGATACGGTAATTGCGTGATTAACCACAATAGTCCAAGCACGATCCAATACGGCCAGGTGCTGGGGTAAAATAATTTTGGGTTTATTGTTTCGTTCACTGTTGCCTTACATTCTATTGAATTTCAAAGAGGGCGACCGCCGGTAGCCCCTCAAGTGGTCAACGCAAAATCTAGCGTCAGGATCCATTCAAGATCATCAAAAAATTAACCTATTGCTTACTCTACATACGGATCAATAATGCTAATCACGCGATTAATAATATTATCTATTGTAGCAACATCTAGTGTTTCGATGTAGCATGCCGTCTTAGAGCTGACTCTCGATTCAATATCAAAAGTGCGCACTTGATTGCAAACTGCAACACCTGTCGTATCGTGGCCTAAAATTGGAACCGTTAAACCTTTCGCTTGTACAAGCACTCCACCACTTGTTATGGGAACCATCATAACAACCCCCAACGCATTAATTTCTTTCGGTGTGATAACGACAAATCGATGACGATCTTTCATTTCACGGCCAGCGATAGGATTAGGATCAACCCAATACACATCGCCGCGATTTACGGTCTTATTCCTTTTCATATAATTTCACGACCAACAGGGTCACCCTCTCTCGCCCATAGTGTTTCAGCGCGCATTTTTTCTATTACTTTCGGTGTTACACCCAACAAAAGTTCTTGTAAAGTATATCGCTTTTGCTGTGGCCGTATCGGGCGAACCACCAAATCACCTTTAGTAATATCTAACACTACTTGCGAACCTATACGCAAATCCAACACTTTTAAAACATCAGCGGGAATAGTCATCACCGCCGCTCCACCTTGCTTACGAATATTAACGGCTATCATTTTTTCTCACCTTTTTAGTGGTACAACTTTCTAAAAGTAGCACATAAGTGCTACTTTTGCAACCAACCCGCCACTTGCTTCGCATAATACGTCAAAATCGCATCTGCGCCCGCTCGCTTGCACCCCATGAGCGCTTCCATCACGCAGGCCTTTTCATCAATCCAACCGTGTTGCGCAGCTGCTTTTAACATCGCATATTCACCACTCACCTGATAAACAAATGTTGGCATACCAAACTGAGTTTTGACACGATAAACGATATCTAAATACGGCATACCAGGCTTTATCATCACAATATCTGCGCCTTCTTGAATATCTAACGCCACTTCATGCAAGGCTTCATCACCATTTGACGACGACATTTGATACGAAAATTTATCCGCTTTTCCTAAGGCAGCTTTGGAGCCAACAGCATCGCGAAACGGTCCGTAAAAACCCGAAGCATACTTCGCTGAATAGGCAAGAATTAACACATCGGAATACTTTTCTTTTTCTAAAGCATGACGAATTGCACCGATGCGGCCATCCATCATATCCGATGGCGCGATGACATCCGCGCCGGCACGCACACAACACAGCGCTTGCTTAATAAGCACTTCTATCGTGATATCATTTAAAATCAAGCCATTTTCATCAATCAAACCATCTTGACCATGACTGGTATACGGATCCAAAGCACCATCGGCAATGATTCCTAACTCCGGACAGGCTTTTTTAAGTGCGCGAATCGCCCGGGGAATTAAGCCGTCATCATCATAGGCATATGTTGCATCTAGCGATTTATAGGGCGCCTCAATATAAGGAAACAATGCAATCGCATGAATACCTAATTCATAACAGTCTTGCGCTTCTTTTATTAAAATATCAATACTTAAACGCTCTATCCCAGGCATGGAGGCGATCGGCTGCCGAATATTTGCACCTTCAATCACAAATATGGGATAAATTAAATCATTCCCGGTCACTTGGTTTTCCGCGACTAAGCGTCGCGCAAACGGTTTTTGACGTATTCGCCGCATACGGCGTATCGGAAATTGTCCTACATTTAGCATTTGCCTGTTTCCAATTTCAATAAAAGTCAAAATTGTAGCATAATCATCTTAAGATTAAGCAAATGCAGGCCCAGTTTTGGAACGATTTAAATTAACGACACAAGAAACTGGGCTTTCACTGCAAGACACACAAGCAAATTTCACCCCCATCATCATTGATTTCAATCAAATGAATGCAGACTGGAAATATAGAGGCATTGGTAAAAACCATGATGCTTGCAAAGCGATTGGCTTAAATAAATTAAAACAAAATGAATCATTAACCCTGCTTGATGCCACCGCCGGACTCGCCCGCGACGCTTTTATTTTTGCAAAACTGGGAGCAAGCGTCACTATGCTAGAGCGTCACCCCACCCTGGCACTCATGATTGAAGCCGCATTAGAAAAGTTAAGTGACGAACCTCTTAAACAAAAATTGGGCTTTATTTTTTCTGATGCAATTCTCTATTTGCAATCAAACGATATTTCATACGATGTTATCTATCTAGATCCGATGTTTTCTGATGTCGATAAGCGCGCCAAAGTAAAAAAAGACATGCAACTATTGCATGGATTGATTGGCGAAAATAGTGATGCTCATACATTGCTGACTATAGCTTTAGCAAAAGCAAAAAAACGCGTTGTTGTAAAACGGCACAAGATGTCCCCATTTTTAGGTAATCACGCACCTAATTATCAAATCATCGGAAAATCAACACGTTATGATGTGTATACTCCGTTTAACTTTTGCGATGTTTCAAAAGCCCAATCACCGGCACTAGAGACGGAATAACTATCATTGCTAAAACAAACCAAGAAAAATGCTCTTTAACAAACGGCATATTTCCAAATGCATAACTAATCCATAATAATCCAATCACCCAGAAGCAAGATCCAAATAAACTAACAATCGTATACTTGACATGATTCATTTTGACTAAGCCGGCAATAAACGGCGTGAACGTCCTGAGAATCGCAATGAAACAACACACAATAATGGCTGAAGCACCGTATTTTTCAAAAAACGCATGCGCCTTATCTAAGTGTTTGCGATTTAGCCAGCGTGAGTTGGCGCGCTTATAAATGGGGTCGCCTAATTTATGACCGATCCAATAATTCACCATCATGCCTGTAAAACAAGCAATTAGTAAAACAATCATTAACGGAAGAATATGCAGCTCACTGTTCGCCGCCAAAGCACCCGCAGCAAACAAAAGTGAATCCCCTGGTAAAAAAGGTGTCAAAATACAGGCCATTTCAAAAAAAACGACCAAAAAAAGGATGACATAAGACCAGGCGCCGAAAATATGTACCATTTGAGTTAAGAAAATATCGATATGAAGCATCATGTAAATAAAATTATCGAACCACGCCACGCTTACCTACCTTAATCATTATTGATATTTGGGCGCGCATCATAGCACAAAAAAAAGCTTAGCAGGCAACAGGCAACTCTGTCGCATGAAATTAGCTATATGCAGTGACCTTATACATCTAACGGCAATCCCTGCTCCACCCAAGCACGACTTCCTCCTGCCATAGAAGCCACATGGGTATAGCCCATTTTTTGGGCATTATCCGCCGCTAATACTGATCGAAAACCGCCGCTACAATAAAAAATAATGGTCGAATTTTTATCGGGGATTCTTTGTTCGATATCACGTTCAAGCACTCCTTTGCTTAAGCCTATTGACCCTGGCAAATAACCACTTTCACGCTCATAAGTTTCTCGTACATCTACCAACACGGGGGGGACGTCAGAATGCATGGCCGACCAAACGTCATTAGGGGCAATTTCCTTGACAAACTGCTTCGCTTGCTGCACTAACGCCAAAAATCCTACTGGATGATCCATAATAATTTCTCCCAACAAATCTCTGTTAATTTACACCTAAACACTGCCAACCACTTCGATCATGTAGACTTTTCACCCAGCCCCTTGCATAATACGTCCACTTTTGATTTAGCAATGAATGGAATTGAATGGCAAGCATTCTAGTCTTACACGGGCCGAACCTCAATCTTTTGGGAACGAGAGAGCCTTCGCATTATGGTAATAAAACGCTAACAGAGCTTAATGCCGAACTAACACTGGCCGCGATGCGTCTTGGGCATCAACTCGCCATCCATCAAAGTAACGCTGAACATGTCCTAATCGACTTGATTCACGCCACACTTCAACGGCAACAAGACTTTATTCTATTTAATCCAGCCGGATTTACCCATACCAGCGTTGCATTACGTGACGCTTTATCAGCCGTAGCTTTACCATTTATCGAGGTACATATCAGCGATATTAAAAACCGAGAACCCTTTCGCCAACATTCTTATTTTTCTGATATTGCCCACGCAACCATTAGCGGCAAAGGAACAAACGGCTATTTAATGGCTCTAGAAGCGGCTCATCAATTTTTACTAACACGAGGATGATAACATGATCGATTTGCGTAAAATAAAGAAACTCATTGAACTTGTAGAAGAGTCACAAATTGCTAGTCTTAAGATTAGTGAAAATGGTGAAACTATTGAAATTTGCAAGCCCTCTTCATCCGTCACACATTATACAGCAGCTCCAACACTAATGCCTTCGCTACCGCCACTTGCTGCGGAAAACTCGCATAAAGAAAGCCATCATAAACATACCCCTGTTGACGACTCGAAACAACATCACTTGACTTCGCCGATGGTTGGAACCGTTTATCTGTCAGCAACTCCTGGCGCTGATCCTTTTGTTGAAGTAGGCCAGGCAGTTAAAAAAGGCCAAGTTATTTGTTTAATTGAAGCCATGAAAATGTATAACCAAATTGAAGCTGATGTTTCAGGCATTATTACCGCGCGTCTCATCGAAAATGCGTCTCCAGTAGAATTTGGTCAACCGCTTTTCATTATCGAATAGCATCATTGAATAGTAGGATATTATGTTAAAAAAAATCGTTATCGCCAATCGTGGTGAAATTGCTCTACGCATACTAAGAGCCTGCAAAGAAATGGGTATCAAAACTGTTGCCGTGCACTCAACAGCAGACAGAGATTTAAAACATGTACGTCTTGCCGATGAGTCTATTTGCATTGGTTCTGCGCCACCTTCTGATAGCTATCTCAGCATTCCTGCTATTATTAGCGCTGCAGAAATTACCGATGCAGATGCAATTCATCCTGGATATGGTTTTCTCGCTGAAAACGCTAACTTTGCTGAACAAGTTGAAAATAGCGGGTTTATCTTTATCGGGCCAGACGCAGCCACTATCCGCACTATGGGCGATAAAGTATCTGCTATTCACGCTATGAAAGCCGCAGGCATTCCTTGCGTTCCTGGCTCGGATGGCCCGCTGGGAACAGATGAGGAAGAAAACATTAGGACCGCAAATAGGATCGGCTTGCCAGTGATCATTAAAGCTTCTGGCGGCGGAGGCGGTCGAGGCATGCGTGTTGTGCGACAATCTTCAGAAATCACTAATTTCATTAATATGACCAAAACCGAAGCTAGCGCGGCATTTGGCAACAGCACTGTCTATATGGAAAAATTCCTTGAAAACCCACGGCATATTGAAATTCAAGTGCTTGCCGATGGTAAAGGTAAGGCCGTTTATTTAGCAGAACGTGACTGCTCTATGCAACGACGCCACCAAAAAGTCCTAGAAGAAGCCACAGCACCAGGCATTACCCCTGAACAGCGCGCCAAAATTGGCGAGCGCTGCGCAGAAGCTTGTCGTTTAATGAAGTATCGCGGCGTTGGTACATTTGAGTTTTTATTTGAAAATGGCGAATTTTATTTTATTGAAATGAATACTCGCATACAAGTCGAACACCCTGTGACCGAAATGATTACGGGCATCGACCTGATCAAAGAACAAATAAAAGTCGCCGCTGCTATACCAATGACACTGCGCCAAGAAGACATCCTAATCCGCGGTCATGCCATAGAATGCCGGATTAATGCAGAAGACCCTAGAACTTTTATCCCCTCTCCGGGCACGGTTGAATTGTTTCACGCACCAGGAGGGCCAGGAGTTCGCGTAGACTCACACCTTTACTCAGGCTACCGTGTACCCCCTTATTATGACTCTTTAATTGCCAAAGTGATCGCTTTTGGTGAAGACCGCCAAACGGCTATCATGCGCATGCGCAATGCATTAACTGAGTTACATATTGAGGGCATAAAAACCAATATTGAGCTGCAACAACGTATTCTGAATGATAAAAATTTTGTTAAAGGTGGCACAAACATCCATTATTTGGAAGAGATGCTGCATAAAGAAGCATAAAGTTTTGTTTCCGATCTATACACGGAATAACTGCTGTGCTAAAATTTCGCACACTAATGAGCGCGGAAGCCCATTATGGAAACAGTCAGGAACGGAAGCTTGCTTTGGTTAGGGAAGTCAAACAATTAAAATATATAACAGAGAGGCTTTTATGAGCGCAATTTTCGAACCATCGGTCGCCGCACCTGAAAAAATCAAACCTGAAAACTATTCCTTATCACAACATATCAAGGACTTATTTCAAAACTATGTCACTAGTCTTAGCGGCGAAACTCCACATCAATTGTATGAGTTATTTTTAGGTGAGTTTGAAAAGCCATTTTTCGAAGCAGTATTGATTTATACGCGTCACAATCAATCAAAAGCGGCGGCACTCTTAGGTATTAGCCGTGGCACTTTGCGCAAAAAGCTAAAAAGCTGCGATTTGCTGTAATGTTTCGGTAGGGGCGATCCGGCTGGTAACCCCCTTCGTTTTATAGTTGTATTCTCCACGCATCTTGATCAATAATGACTACTATTGTTGAACGCTTGCAGAACTAATGACTTTATCCACTGAACTAAAAACAAACGCCGAAACCACCATATTTCCACAAAATAATTTGGCCAGTTGGTGCAAGATTGCATCTGCAGTGCGTCATTCACCTGAATCCGGGGTCAATGCACTTGTTGATTCTTCTGCGGCTATATTTGGGTACCTTCACGAATTAACTCAAAATCCTTTATCCAGCGAAATTAAAAAAAATATTTTAGAACATCTTGAAGCGTTACAAAAACACTATCAACAACTGGGTTACTCTCAAGACATTTCTCTCGCCGCTCACTATACTCTCTGCGCTACACTAGATGACATTCTACGATGTGTAGGCAATGACGGGCAGTTTCTACAGAACTTCCATAATAGCCGGCTGGAACAAGAAAAATTTTATTCCATTTTGGAGCATATTAGACCGCAGCCGGATAAATATATCGACTTACTCGAATTAATGTACTTATGCTTACGATTTGGATATAAAGGACAATATCGAAGCACGCCTTTTGGGCTACAACAATGGTCCTTCCTAGCCGATAATACATTCCGCTTAATCGCAGAAATTCGTGGCCAACACAGTCATGTATTATCTCCTAATCTACCCTCTTTTTCTTTATCGAAAGTGTCGCCGCCATCAACTAGGGCCGTCTCAAATACCACGCAAAAACATCGTCGTTTTTACTTGTTAACATTAGTCGTATTTATTGTTTTTGCTGTAGTCGCAGGCTTAGTATTTCGACAGACTTACAATGCCACACGTGAAGGTTTATTAGCCAATAATGTTGCAACATCTCATCAACAACAGGAAATCGCAGCATGATGCATTTCATTACTAGAAAAAAAATCGCTAACAACGAAAAAGCAAAATTCAATCGACTCAAGCGCCAGATTAAACTAGCAATTAAAATACTCCTACACAAACAACAGCAAGTTCGTCACTGTGTTCTAGTGATCGGCCAACCTGAATCAGGAAAGTCTATACTATGCGCCTCATCAGGGGAGCTTATATTTTCTGCGCAAACCAACTTGATCGATACCTATAAAATAAGCAATGAATTTGCATTTGAAATATATCTCCTACACAACACCTTATTTTTTCATATCCCCCAAGATTTTTTCTTGTTTAGCGACGCACATTTACAACGTCACGCCTGGCACTTTCTTGCAGTTCAGCTAAGAAAAATGCGCCCCTACTTATTTGTCACTCATTGCTTAATCAACATTGACTTACATGACTTCGTTACCAGAAGCAAAGTATCAAATGACACTCGCTTATCTCAAATAGCGCTTGCGCTAAATTCGCTTGCAGCGGGATTGAAAACTCACCTCCAGATCGCTTTGTTTTTTACTAAAGCTGATCTTATCCCTGGTTTTAACGAATTTTTTGACCATGAAAGCAAAGAGTTTTTAGAACAACCATGGGGTCTGTCGCTAGAGAATGCTACCTCAGATGCCTTGGCAACAGAGTGCGAACAACTTATTAAAAAGCTCAACGAACGATTATTATGGCGCTTACATCATGAGATCCATCCTGAGCAGTTATTTTTAATCAAGACTTTTCCATTAGCGCTAGAAACAATTAAGCAGAAATTAGTAGAGATACTCCCAAAGTTTTTAGGCCAATGGAGCAGCGACCGATTTCTCAACCCTACACAATTATATTTTGTTTCTTGTCGACAAGTAAGAGAGTTAACTGACGCGACTCATTCAGACACCGCCGCGACAAAAGGAAGCCACCAAAAAAATAACCATAAACATTTTTTTACGCAACATGCCCTAGAGAATCAGTGTCGACGTGACTCTATTGAGCCTCACTCTTATACAGAAAAAATAACTCGCGTTTCTTTTGTTGTATTGTGCTCATTAATTCTTGCTGCATTTGTGTTGTATATTTCTCAACAATTTTCTCAACAAGTAAAACTCATTCAAGCGGGTAACAAGGTTATAGAATCAGCACAAGCCTTCTCAAAGCTTTCGTACCATTCATTAAAATTAAACAATGTCACTGATGAACTTGATGAAATAAGTGCCTCTTTAGATCATCTAGAAAAAAACCAAAAATCATCTTTAGTTGAAAAATATATTTTTACTACAAATTTTAGGCTAGAAACTAAGTTGAGGAATATCTATCAACGTATTATTTCACAACAATGGCTGCCCCTAGTTAACCAACGCCTAGAAAGTTACGTGAATTCACACTTGTCCTCTGATCCCGCAAACGCCTTTATTGCATTTAATATTTATCTTATGCTCAGCCAGCCTGACTGGGTTGTGGATCCGCAGTACATCGATGCGCATCTTTCTGATCTTCTAGGCTCCTCTGATGAGCCGATTAAACTGCTGCCTGAAAATATTCAAAAGAATGTGCTGGTTGTTGATGAAAACTCTCCTTTTATCCAAGACAGCAGAAAAGGCTTTTCATTATTATCGGCCAGAAAGTTAGCTTATGTGCTTCTTTTTTCTAGTATCAACACACATCATTCTCTCGATATATCAACCCTTTTTAGAAATAAAAAACCTTCCTTGGAAGTAGAAAAAAAATTAGCTGTCATTCCTGAAATTTATACTGCGCCGGAGTTTTCTGCTGTTTATAAAAAACGTTTGTTTTCTGTTGCAAAAGAAGCAATCAATGGCAATAAAGTGCTTGGCATGTCTCAGCGAAATGACATCACTGAAAATGCTTTATTTTTACAACTGCAAGAAGAGTACATCAAACTCTATAGCAACGCCTGGGAAGATGCGATCAAACACATCACATTAACGCAAACTAACTCTTTTACAGACTTTTCAGCACAACTGAAAATATTAACCAGTGTTGACTCACCTATTCTTTCTCTATTAAATTTATCACAGAAAAATACTTCAATCCCAGAAATAGAACAAGCTTCTCCTTTCTTGACAGCGTTTAATGATACTCTCACACCACAGTCCACACCTGAAAATAACGCGCTTTATCATAGCTTTGCGTTTCTTATAAAACTCAGCGATCAAGTATTGAAAATTCAAAATAGCGAAGATCAAAAAGCCGCAGCCTGCATGCTGCTCGCACAAGAATATGCTGCAACCAATGATAACCCCAGTGACGCGCAACAAATTCGCTATCTCGCATCACAACTCCCAGAACCTATTCAAACGTGGTGGTTGCAGATTGCAGATACGTATTACGCACTGCTGAAACAAAATGCGGTAGAGTGTCAATAAATGCAAAACATACTAAAATATTCTTTTTGGCAGAGACTACAACAATTACCCTTCGTTGAGAAAATTGTTTTATATGGTTCACGAGCACGTCAAGACAATCAAGAGCGTTCGGATATCGATATCGCCATTTCTTGTCCAAAAGCCACAAAAATTGACTGGCAAAAAGTATTAAATATTATCGAAAACGCGGACACTTTACTAAAAATTGATTGTGTCCGACTAGACACATTAAGTAAAACAAATCCACTCCTCATATCCATCCAGCAAGATGGGAAAATACTTTATGAACAACGAGGATTATCATGAGTCAACAACAAGTAGTAGAAAACTTTAATCGATTGAAAAAAGCGTTGGATGCCCTTGGCGTTATGGTCAAAAAACCTATGGACGTAGATAGAAGCAACATAGACGCAACTATTCAACGGTTTGAATTTAGTGTAGAACTATTTTGGAAAGCTCTTAAATATCTGCTGGCAGAAAAAGGTACTGAAGTACGCTACCCTAGAGATGTTTTACAAGAAGCCTACGCTGGAAAATTAATAGATCAAGAATCACGATGGCTAGCAATGCTAAAAGACCGCAATTTAACTTCTCACACCTACAATGAAGAATTGGCTGACGATATTTATGCGCATATTGTCAACGATTATTATCCCCTGTTACGGCAAACATTTGATCAATTATACTCAATTTTCAAATGATGATGGAGTTAGGCACAAAGCCAAGAATGACAATGTGTTTTTCAAGCCGTTAAGTTTTCCAGGAGCAGTGTGTAGCGACATGCGATGCGCAAGAAGCAGAAATCATACTGATATATTTAATTCCATTGTATTCGTCTACATCAGTTTCCCAAGAAGAAGGAATATAATCGCTCAAAAATTCAAAGCCTTTGAGATGAAATTTTGCTGTTGAATGATTTTCCAGCGACTCCCGGGCAGGCCTGAAACCCGCATAACCCCTGGTGTTTAGAAAATAGTTTTCGTAGACTTCAGCTTTTCTTGATTAAGAAAGGGAAATCCGATGAAGTCATTCGCGCGTATGTTAATTGGCGTTGAATAATGACCCCCTAAGACGTGAAATTGGCGTTGAAATCAACTATGTCTGAATTTTTTTAAAAAAATATTATTGATTAATTTTTAGTTAAAAAAATACCCGCCGCTTATCGAGCGGTTTTTTTAAATAACTACTGCCATCCTTTCTGACGCGCCATATTCACGGCTTGTCAGTTATCTTCGTTCACGACGTCTAGGGGTTTCTGCTCAAGCGGCTTGCGTTTGAGAGGCAACCTTTACTGTAGGTGCCGTTACCACTGCTTCTTTAATCCTCGCATTTGCAATCACAATGATTTTTCGCATTAACGCTGTGAGCGCTACCATTTTCTTTTTTCCTCTACCGGTTAGAGATTCATAATAAATACGTAACGAAGAATTTGAATTTCTTGCCGCCATGGCTGCCATAAATAGTGTCGGTTTCATGCCGCCTCTACCATGGCCTGTGCGACGATATCCACTCATTTGATCCAAAACCAATGGCAGAGGTTTCTCTGCTGTTTCAGCAATATTTTTTTGACCAACCCATTCCAGTTTTTCAGAAAAGATATCCACGCCGTTAGGAAAGTCTTCTGGACGGTTCATTTTCACTAATACTAAATCGAAATCACCACTTGCCCAAACGATGGCACAGACTATCAGAAAACTCGATAAGTTATAAGCTCACCTTAATATTACACACCCTCATGCGCTTCCAGCTCTTTAGCGGTATAAGCCGATTTAGGCGTGACTATCGAAATAATGACTCCTTATTGAAGTTGTTTTGATAAACCAAACGATTCTGTGTCATTCAACAACTCGGCCGCAAGCGACCGAGATTGTTTCCTTAATTATATTTCGCCTGCGCAAAACAAGTTTGCGCTACGGCGACTCAAGGGGAGCACTTGGCGTAGCTCCCCTTGGGAATCCCCATCGCCCTTGTCTCTGGCGCTAGCGCCAGAGATTTCTTTCGTTAAATCAAGTTGATCTGACCCTTTGATTTCCTTTGATTTCTCTACGGTCACCAAAAATTTTTAGCGCAGGCTACGGACCTGCAGTCCTTCGCCACTCCGCTTGGCAAAAAACTCGTGACCTATCGGGGACTACTCGCCCTCGGCTGCGCCTCTCCATGGCTCGCAGCGCAGGCATCCCGAAAGGCATCCCGAAAGGACACCCCTGAATTTGAGCGCAAGCGAAAATTGTCTTGATTAATAGAAAATATGCCATTGCCAAGCTTTAAGTGTTCGAATACACCAATCATCAGGCGAGGAATTGCTGGGCTTAGCTTTTCATTAATATGGTGATTAACTAATGCTTGCCTACGAATTTCATCTTTACATGTGTCATCTAATCCGCTTAAATCTTTTTGTACAATAGCTTGATAAAGTGTACTTTCTTGCGAAACATCTCCTGTAAGCTCAACATAGATTTGCTCATTGGATTTATTCAGAGTCTTATTCGTTTTATACATAATCTTCTCATCTTGAATCTCAAGGTATATATTGTAAGATTTGGGATCTTTATCGGCGTTAATTTCTGATGCCAAATGCACGCCATATTTTAATGTATCTACATATTGTTTATATTCTTCAATAGTACGGTCCTCCTGCACAATAAAATCACGCACTGGCTCAGAAGTTTCATCCATAACGTTCTTAGCTTCTATATAATCAAGTTTGCAATCAGCTTGTTCAGGTTTATCTTTGAGATGCATTAATATTAGACAAACTTGATGCTTTAACACGTCAAGCATCGAAAGGGAATCAATCTTAGGGACTGGCGCTGATATTTCTTGTATTTGAAAACCATAAGAGAGTTCATTTGGATATTGAATTAAATTAAAAATACTGCCTATTTTTGCTGTTTCTCCTGGTCTTTGATATTTCTTTTTTGTGTTTTTAAACGCGGCTCTTATTTGGCTTTCCGAATTTAAAAAAAAAATTTTAAAGTTATTATCTTTTCCATCTGGAATACAACAAGTAATAAGTTGTGGATTAGAAGCATCAATTTCATACGGCATTCCTTCTTGAAGGATGTAATATTTATTCCCCGAATCATTAGCAGTATTCGTTCTAGAGCCAGATTTTGACTCCTCCGGCTGCGAGGCGCTTTCGTCCGTCAAGAACGGAGCAGGAGGATATACTATAGCCTCTTGGCCTGAAAACTGCTCTTCTGAAAATTTAAACATAATAGTACCTCTATAACTTAACTAAAAATAAAATAAAATAAAATAAAATAAATTTCATTTTGATAATCATGATAACGACATAATCACTGCATTTCTCTCGTCTAATTCGTCGCATAATGCATTATACTGTTTCTGATCATCACTGTCTTGAAAACACGCTCCTAACTCCAAAAGATTTTCAATAAACTGTCTCTTTATTTCATCATCTATTTTTTTAGAGTTTAATGCATAACGTATAACTCCATTACCGCCGCTATCTAAATCATTAATATTTTGTCGCAATTCTACAATCTTCTCAATCAACACAAAATTACAGTCTAACGCTGCAAGATGCAGGAGCTTTCTTGCGGCTGTAGTAGTGTCGGTTGCTTTTAATAGAAGAGCATGGAGACTCTTTTCCTCTAAATCTGGAATTTTCAAATCAATTTTTGGATAACGGCTACTGATATGCCTCAGTATCAAATTGTAACGTTTATTGTCATTACCATTTCCATCTGAACATGTATCTATTAAAAATTTTCGTATATCTTCAGCAGTAATTTCGCCATTGCTTCCAGTTGGAATGATTCTTACAGGATTCTCATTCTTTGCAGATTGAGAGAAAAAAGTAGAGGACAAAGAAGTAATTGCTATTTCGACATTTTTGTTTTTACCTGCCGAGGATGCTTCATTTATCGTGCTAGGGCTTAGTGTATCAAAATGTCTATTACGCTTTTCACGATTTTGTTGATTGAGACACTTTTGTTCATATATAACATGCTGGACACGAGAAAAACGATCCTTTAAAATTTGATTATCTCCTGTATGACTCCAGCCAACAAATAGACCAGATCTTTCTCTCCAATTACAATACTCTTTCTTGTCTTCAACAGAAGAATCAAAATATTTTTTATATAATATTTCGTATAATTCTATAAGTTTCTCTGATTTATTGTTGGATATTATCGCCACCATGAATATTTTAGAAACCAAAATCTCTGTATCGATTCGATAATGGTTTTCTTTAATTAAAAGTTTACTCTTAATAAATCCATCATTAGCAATACGAGCAGCATCAAATTTCAAACGATCTAATAATCTTTTTTTACTTTCAGGCCCTAACGCATTGAAACTTCTGGTTCCAATCAAAATATCCATATAAGAATCATCAGAAATATCATGCACTTGTTGTGTCTCGGTAACAGGAATAGCTAAATTACTATCAAGACATGAGCCAATCTTTTTTAATAACAAATATCCAGAAACTAATCCATGCCTAAAGCAAATAATTGATAGTTGTATAGCTTCAAGTAAACACAAAGCTGCTTGAAAACGTAACACTGGATTATTGCTTGAGTATATTTTTTGGTATTCATTTAACAACTTCTCTGATAAGTAAAGAAAGTTAAATAAAAACCTAGCAAAGTTTTTAGCGGTTTCTGCTCTTTCATCTGGGCGAGCTCTGGGCTTGGGCTGAACATAAGACTTCAGCGCCTTATCAAATTCTTCAAGAGAAACATTAACATCTACATTAAATTCACTTAAATCAAAAACAACCTCTTTAGATCCATCATAGATGGTAGAAATATTACTACTTGTATATGGAATGCTAAATGACAATTTTTCCTTTTTCTTTGAATAAAACAATTCTAAATATTTTAAATAATGTTCAGCGCTTTGATTCAAGCACGATTCACAATGTATATTTGTTGTAACAGCTGAGGACGGATGGGTATCCTGATGTTTTTCATCATGGTGAAGATAGTTACGACATTCATCACTTTGATATATATCTCCCAAGTCCTTATGTGCGTCGACACTGGAGATTTTCGTGCGCAATGAAAAAATTGCTGGTTCACTTGCTTCTTCCTCATGGTGATAAAACTCAATTTCTCTACTGAGAATACGATCTTTAATGGCTTTGTTAAAGCAAAATCTAGCACTTATAACAGCTTTCTTCACTTCTGGATTTTCTGTTTGAACAATCTGATGCACATTGCTATTATCTGCCAACGATCGAATTTGTACGGTTGAAACGGCTTCAGCGAAGGCTTTATGTACCAGGCCGCGAAGACGCATAAATAGTGATTCAACATATTGAGTAATATAATTATCGACGTATATGTCGTAATCTTGTGTATAAGCCTGAGGCGATAATTTATAGCCTAAAGGCTCAATAATGCTGGCAAGGAGATCTTTTGTTTTTTGGTCTAGTGAACTTACAACATAAGTTTTCACATTTTTAGACAACGTAAGTAAAGTATTAATATCTTGTTCTTGCTCAACTTTTATTCGATCGAGTAAAAAGTCGTCTGGCAAATAATGAATATGACAAGATTTTCGCAATTGATCTATCTCGAATAAGATAGCGCTCCCTTCAGTAACCGCGGTCAATTCTTCATCGGATGGTGGCGCAGTAACAATTTGATAGGAGATCAGATTTTTTGAAATTTGATTAAATTTTACAACGATGTTTTTATAATGCTCTTTTTCCGGGCCTGGTTCAAATTGACTGATATTATCGTGGATCACTCGCTTTTCATTGTCAAGTTTTTGCTCTAGCGAATTTATTTCGTCGATTAATTCCTGTGACTCTAGAGGCGTTCTCTTTTCTTGTAATGAAGATCGTTTTTTATTTATTTCAATTGCTAGATAAGCTATCAATTCTTTGCTATTTTTTATTTTAATCACATGGGATTTTAAAGTATATTCATAATAATATTTAAGTGCAGATAAAATGGGGGTTTTTATATCTACACTTTTTATATACTGTGTGACGGGATCATCCTCAGCAAGCCGATCAAGTAACTTAGGATCTTTAAAAAAATAATCTACCAACAAATGCTCAATGGCACGATAATTCCAAAAGGGAATATCTAGAGATAAAAGTTTACCATCAGCAAGCTTTGGATATTTTTTTAATTGACTTTTTGCTTTTAAATATAATTTATCCAAATCAAGCATTTGATATAAACCATTCAAGCAATCAATAGAATCTTTATTTCCTTGTATCTTATATCCATAATAACCATCAATACCCAGTAAAACCGGATCATCTTTATGTTTATAAAGCTGATATAAAATAAACAGTGGACTTATTTCAGGGTCGTCTTTAAATTGAGATAATTTTACATTTAACGCGTTAACATCACACTCCTGCTCCATATTATATTTTGAAAAATCAACTTCAATGCCATATTTATAGAACAAGTTTCTTATGCTTTCCTGATATTCTTGAACGGTTGAATTAGAAGAAACTACTGTCTGATAGTCTGTAAATATATCTTTTAATGAATCATTAAAATTCTGGTAAGCTTGAATTAAAAGATTAATGCCTGTTTCATGAATAGACTGTTTGTTTATGAAAGTTCTTTTACCTGCATTATATTTTTTGTCAAGTTCTTGATCGATTTTATGACAAAAAACTTCTGACATCGGAACGTTATCATTTAAATGGAAAATTGCTAAAAAATATCTAACAATAGCAAGTTGTTGGAATTTTATGGCATGGTTAGACGTTGGATAGCTAGAGCTAGTTAAATACATTTCTAGAAACTTAAAATATCCATATGAGTACGTTGGATTGTTTTCCATCAGCTCAATAGCTTTCTTAAGAAAAACATCAACGTTAATAGTAAGATCATGCTTGTTCGTCGTCTTATTATCGTTACCATCTTTCGGAAACAACCCATCTTGTTGAGCAATGTAGATGAAGGCTTGCTGAATATCTTTATATTCACCTCTTCTCAACCAAAAACGCATCAAAGCAATCGGAGCATTTTTTCTTGCTTGGTCTGCTATGCGTTCCTGTCGTTTTCTTTCTGCTTTTGCATTGGAATCAAAAAGCTCTACGACCTCTCTTCCGATATTTTCAAAAAAAGCGATTACCTCTCTTACAGCAGATTCAATTGCTTTATAAACGGTTTTACACACAGCAACAATAGCTTCACCAATATCTACAAAAAATTCTCCGATCTTTCTAAGAATTTCAAGCCCCAATTGACCTAAAATTTTTATTGCATTAGCTGCGAGTCCCTTAGCAAGGTTGATTAACATAGTCGGAAAATCACGACACTCCTCTTTCGTTAATCCTAAATCAACATCTAATCCAAATTCCAAGCCAACGAGCACTACATTACAATGCGCTTTTAATGCAAATGGAAACTCTGCTTTTTCTTCATACGTAACGGACACATCAACATCCACACCAAATAGACGTATCTCTGGAATATTAATGCCGAATACAGTACATTTTGGTATTTTAAGCTCCATGACTGTAACAAATTTAAAGGAAAAAAAATCTTTTTGAATTTGAAGTTCAATCCCAGCTCCCAATGTAACAATTGGTAAACTGAGACCGGCTTTTAATGAAGCTTTTAACCCATCTGAGCTGATATCAAGCAAAACATCTGTATGAATACCAAGAAAAAAGAGATGCGCGCTAATGCTGAGGCAAAATTTATTTAGAAAATTACCTATATCTCCCGAGCGACTAACTTTTATAATATCAGATACACCAGGAAATTGAGCATAAATAGTAGGGCCACTCAGACCTAAATAATCCATAGACGTTCCCAATTTAGACTGAGATTTTTTAATTCGAACTAATCCATTGAATACATTTACTTCCTTCATAGAGGCCAATAACTGAATTCCATCCATAGCGCTTATTCGTAACACTAAAAAAGCATGCAGAAGATTAAGTATATTTAACTCTCCTGAAATCGTTACGTTGGTGGCGCTTTGGATATGGCAGCACAATGCAGTGTCTATATTTGTCTTGTTACGCTTATTATATATTGAGATACAAGCTTGAAATTCTGTATCTATAATAGCACCGCAATGTAAGGGTAATGTTTCAAGTGTATTTATAATACTGGTAAATCCACTACTGCTTTGCTCCGCCAGTGGTACAAATGCAGAAATCAGTGTTCCTAAACCTAGCTGAGCGCTTGGGTCAAACTTGGCCGTTAAAGCTGGAGCTGGTATCGCGGTACTAAAAGAAAACACGGCGGTGCCGCCGACATTTTGAGGGAGCCCAGTTTTTCTACCAACTTCAAAATCCATATTCGCAGAAATTTTTAATGCAGAAATCGCCCCTTCTGCTCTAGGCCTTAAATTTTTAAACTGGATGCCTAAAAATGTTTCATTAATGTGACTCTCCGCATGGAGAGACACCATATTTCCAGCTATATATAAGCTTACATTTTTAATGGAGAAAATTATTAAATCTAAATCACCCTTAATCTTAAATTTCCTAGGGCTTTGAATTAAGTCTATTTCCACCGCGTTCGTGTTGGTTAGTGGTAAACGACTTATTATACTATTTAAGCTAGGTTGCTCTAATAAAAATTGGGCTTTTTCTGAACCACGCTTAGATAAAACGACCACGACTTTCTGTTCTAGAAAGTCTGGTATCAAAGCATTGATTTCTTCTGGAAACGAAAGGTCACGCATGTTTTTTGTAGCACGAATAAGTGATAAATCATGAGGGCTGCTTTGTTTCTGAATCTGCACTTCTGTTGGTAATACTGCCAATAGAGGAGCTAGTAATGGTTCTTTGACATCAAAGAAATCTAATGCATCTCCAATAGCGATTAGAACATCAAATTCTATATTCCATTGCTTGTCGCCTGTGTTATAGGAAACAGTAATAGAACTACCATTACCTGCCTTTAAATGAAAAACTTTTTCACTTAATCCTATTGACAGCTCATTGACTTCTATTAAATTAAATTTTTCATTTGGTTGTATATTAAAAATTCTAGCAATGTCACTTCCCATAAAAGGATCTGCAAAATGGGCGCTGCAATAAAGACCAGCTTCTGCTTTGTGAAAACAAAGCGTCGCTTTTTTCTCCAGTAAATGCAAAGTAGCGTTTAATTGAAAATTAACGCTATTATAGTCTTTATTTATTTCTAGAGAAAAATCTTCAATCCAGATTTTTCTATCTAAAATTTCTATTTTTGAAATTTTAACTACTGCCGAAATATCACTAAACACTTTTTTTCCAGGAACAATTTTCGCTTTAAAATTATCAACAACGATATTCATGCTTTCAATATAATCAATAACTTCTTGGAAATTTGGTGATTTTTCTTCTGGCAAAAGGCTTAAAAAATCATTAAATATAATGTTTTCTGCTTTAAGCTCCCATGATTTATTTAAACTTGAAGGTAAATAAGCAATAAACAGTGTATTAGCTGCCATAAATCTAACAGCAGAATTAACAAGGGTACGATCGCGATAAAAACTTATTTTGAATGGTAAATTGATTTCATCAATATCTAAATTTTCCAGTAAATATGTTGAAGTAGATTGAAGTGATATTTCAAAATATAAAACAATTCGGGGGGAATCCTGAGTAAAATTATATTTTAAGTACAGATTTTTAATCTTAATAGACTTTAAAACAGAATATATTTCCTCCGGAATTAATTCTCGAAAATCAATACGAACTAATTTTGCGATTTGACTAAAAGCATTAACAACATTTTCTAAAGAAAACTCTTTTGTATCGTCGTATAGTATTACAAATTGAATGGCTTCTACAGGAGAATAATCGATAGAGATACTCCAGGGGCTTTGTTCACCAAACTGAATATTTAGCTTGCCATCGGATTCTTTTTTCAAAGGGCCATTTTCAACAATTTCTTTGGGCATAAATGTGGTTAAAATCTGTAAAATCGGGATTATCTCTTTCTCTACGTCATGATGTTTTTGTTGTAAAACATGGCGACATATATCTCGAATAAATGAATTCATTTGAATCTGTTGAGTCTCTGTGACATTAGCGCTTAATGTTTTATGATCCGAGACTACTTTAGTCATTTTTTCATCAGTCATTCGTTCATAATGATTATGTCCATTAAAACAAACTAACACGGGAGGCGAATTCCCTGCGTTAAAGTGTTCAGGAGCAGCAGTCCTCACCGAATAATATTCGATGCTAATATCAAATACATAAGCAATAATTGCCAATTCGCAAGGAAGTAACCATTCGGTTGGTTGCGCGATAAAATCAGCATATCCATTTAATAGATCGTCACTTAACGAGAAATCAAAACCTGTGTTTTGAGTCGTCCTTTGATAGTCGATATATTTCTCCTTGAGTGTCGGAGATGAACCAATCTTGCGTAGTAATTCTCCTTTATCTTCATTTAGGCAAGTTGCAACCCTATCACGAAAATTCGATCGTAAGCGACTCTGAGTATCTTCACCAACCTTCTTTTTTTTAATATAAGCGTCAACAAAGCTATCAATATATTCAGTAATAGTATTATCACTACTGCTAACAATTTTTTGTTCAAAAATCGCCCATTTATTTTCAATTAAGCTGTTATTCTCTGTTTCATATTTTTTATAGTCTTCTCTAAGACTTTGACAAAAGTCCACTTGTCTATCATTATCCATCACCAACGCCAGGATTGCCGTTTTTACTAAAGGAAATAAAGTACTATCAGGTCGACAGGCTCTGATTGCATCGGCCACTAGGTTTCTTTTTTCTTGGATATCATCAACCTCGAATCTTCCATTGGTTAGATTCCATGTGCCTAATGTGGCATGAAAAGCACAGTCTCCGTCACCTTTTGTGCGATTAATCAATCTACTATCATCTTGATGTTGATACATAAAAAATTCCTTAGTATTCACAAAGAGTCAACTTCATTAGATCTCTTACCAAACCCTGGTTGTCGTCATGGCGAGTACTCGAAGCCATCCATCTTTTTTTAAAATTAAGATGGATGGCCACGCTATGCTCGCAATGACGTCCCTTACGGGACGTTTGGAGAGAGCTTTTTTTAAGCTGACAGTTTTATACTAAAAAGCTTAACGCATCCTTATGTGATAGATAAAAAAATGCATATCCACAGGGGAAACGCATCTAAATTTTGATCATAAATGTAAATTTATAAGTCACTCTTATTGATTTTTGTTTTACATGCCTTATATTGCATCAACACTCGCGTTATGCTTGCGCTTTTTCATGAGGGATGATGATGCAAGCGACCATTTTTATCGAAGTTTTTTCCAAACTTTCAGATTCTCGTGTTAAACGTACGAAAAAACATTCCCTTCTGGATATTCTAGGATTAGCTTTGTTTGCTGTTCTTGCGGGTGCGCAAGCTTATACAGAAATTGAAGATTTTTGCCGGCATCATCGCGCATGGTTAAAATCTTATTTCTTATTACCGAATGGCATTCCCTCGCATGATACTTTTGCGCGTGTTTTTGCCATGATTGATTCGGACGATTTTCAAGCTTGTTTTTTTGAGTGGGTAAAAAAGCTGATTGATTTTTTCTCTGAAAATGTCATTCCCATTGATGGCAAAGCCATGCGTGCTACCCGAGATACTCGCAAAAAATTTAAGGCATTGCATGTCGTGAGCGCCTGGTCTTGTGCGAATGGCTTGAGCTTGGGACAGATTAAAGTGGATGAAAAAAGTAATGAGATTGTGGCGGTTCCTGAACTTTTAAAAAAAATTTGTATTGAGGGAGCTATTATCACACTGGATGCCATGGGATGTCAGCGTGCTTTAGCCGAACAGATTGTTGATGCAAAAGCGGATTATATTTTTCGTGTTAAAGCCAATCAAGAAGGCTTATTAGAAGCATTAAAATCAACCTTCGCTACAGCAGAACAAAAAGACTACCAAGAGATCATGCATTTCACAGCAGAAGATCAGGTGAATAATAATCATGGGCGTATTGAGCAAAGAACATGTATTGTATTGCCAATGATGTATTGTGCGATGATGCGAAAAAAATGGAAAGGCTTAAAAAGTTTAGTGCTGATCATCAGCCAACGAGAAACGCTGGAAGAAAAAACAACGGAGCTTCGTTATTATATTAGTTCACTCGATCCTAAAAATCCTGATCGAATTCTGACGGCTATTCGTGCGCATTGGCAAATCGAAAATAATTGCCACTGGTTACTGGATGTGGCTTATCGAGAAGACCAAAGTCGCATTCGTGACAAAAATGCTGCCATGAATATGGCATGGTTGAGAAAAACGGCATTAGCATTACTAAAACGTGCTGACCACATCAAAGGTGGGATGCGACGCAAGCAACTCACACTTTGGGCAAAACCAGAAGAAGCGCTAAAAATGCTTAAAATTTAGATGCGTTTCCCCTGCCTAAATCTATCGCCCTACCCGCTTCCAGGTGAAAAAATTCCATTGATTAGTCATGCAGATAATTCCAATGCGCCGATGACAAGCACGCGTCCTATTCGTCGGATTGTTCAAGGGTGTTTTGATCAACCTAGAAACCGCAGTTGACCATTCGCCTGCCGCTCTAACCCCGCCTGAAATCTGATAGCTTTCTATCCAATGTCGCCATGTTAGGTAGGCGCTGGAAGTAGATTCGGCGGATGAAT
>JAIXPZ010000009.1 GCA_027486005.1 Legionellales bacterium | reverse complement strand
TTAATTTACGGTATGAAGATTTAATGGAAAAACCCAGTGCGCTGTGGACCTTATTATTATTTTGTGGCTATCTCACGGTAGAGAGTAAAACGTCAGAGGGTATTCTCTGGTCGTGCCAGTTAAAGATACCCAATCGAGAAGTGCTTGCGCAATATACGGGCATCTTCAAGGGATGGTTTAAAGAAACACTGGGCCACCGCTATACATCGTTGTTGACAAGTTTAACCACCGGTGATGTGGAGCTCTTTACGAAATCGCTCGGGAATTATCTCATGCATTCATTGAGTGTTCGTGATGTCCACGGCACGCTCTCAGAAAACTTCTATCATGGCTTTGTCGCCGGATTAATTGGCAGTATTCGTGATACCCACTGGGTGAGCTCCAATGGAGAAAGTGGTCGAGGGTTTTATGATGTGATGCTTATTCCCAAAAATGTGACACAATCGTTAGCGATTATTATTGAATTTAAGCAAACTAAAAAAATGGATGCATTGCAACGCAATGCAGAAAAAGCCTTAACGCAAATCAACACCACGCACTATGATGCTGTGTTGACGGGTGAGCGGTATTCGCATATTCAACGTGTCGTCATGATTGGCTTAGCTTTTTGTGAAAAAGCGGTCATCGCCGCTCATCAAGTCAAAAATCTTAAAGCCGACCAACCATCGACGGTGGCGTTAACAAAAACTTATCATCATCCTGCGTATGAGAAAGACGAAGACGATGATTAGAGTCAATCTCTGGCGTTTTTAATGAGTTTTGCACGCTCTCTATCCCAGTCTCGTGACTTTTCAGTCGCGCGTTTATCGTGGGTTTGTTTACCTTTAGCCAAGGAAATCCTGGCTTTAACCCAGTTCCGTTTCCAGTAAAGTGATTGAATAATAACGGTATAACCCTCGCGCTGTGTCGATCCGATCAGCTTCTTTAGCTCGGATTTGTTTAACAATAGGCGGCGGGTACGGGTAGGATCGACGTTGACATGAGTAGAGGCTGTGGTTAGAGGAGAAATATGCATGCCAATAATCCAAGCCTCGCCTTGCTTAATCAAGATGTAACTTTCTTTTAAATTGACTCTTCCTTGTCTGAGGCTTTTTAGCTCCCAGCCCATAAAGGCTACGCCGGCTTCATAGCTGGCTTCAAAAAAGTAATCATGCGATGCCTTGCGATTAAGGGCAATAGTGGTATCTTCTGCAGCGTTGTTTTTTTTGCTCATGATTATGGTTACAATAGAAAAAATAGGTAAAACTTACTCTTTTGAGTATATCAAATTAAAAAATGGAATACGAGTATGCCAAAAATTCATCGTGAAGCGTTGCTGCTGCATTCCAAAGAAGCGATGTACGAGTTAGTTAACGATGTGAATCGCTATCCAGAATTTTTACCCTGGTGCCATGCTACTGAAATTCACGAGCAAAGTGATACTTTGATGCGTGCCTCTCTTATAGTAAAAAAGATGGGCGTTTCCAAATCTTTTTCTACTGAAAATAGGTTAGTTAAAAATGCAAAAATTTCCATGCGTTTATTGAATGGACCATTTCGCTATTTGCAGGGCGAATGGCACTTTATTTCAATCCAAACACTAGGGTGTAAAGTTATTTTAGAGCTAGATTTTGAATTTTTACCTGGATTAATGAATATTCCATTTAAAAAAGTGTTTGAACCCGCCGCAGATTCAATGTTGCAAGCGTTTGTTACCAGAGCGAATAGTATTTATGGAAAATAATGACCTTATTACGGTAGAGTGCGTTTATGCGAGTAAGAGTGATCAATATCTCATTGCCTTACAGCTAAAGTCTGGCTCAAATATTGAAGAGGTTGTTAGAGAGTCTGGGGTTCTATTTAATTACCCTGAGCTTACTCTAGAACAATTAAACGTAGGTATTTTTGGGCAAAAAAAAGCACTCAATGATCGTGTATATCAAGGGGATAGGGTAGAGATTTATAGACCGCTCATGATTAATCCCATGGAAGCCCGGCGAACACGCGCAATTACCCCTAAGAAAAACAAAAGAAAATCATGGAAAATTGTCGTTATTTAGAAGCGATTTCATCTTTCTGAATAATCTCTTTCACAACGCCATTTTTGAAATAAATCGATAAGCGTTTTTTATTTATAACACCGCCATTTTTCTGGAAGGTATAAATATAATCAAAACGATTGGTATCATATGGTGAAACACCCTGAAGCGGCGCGCCAAGGTCGAGGATGACCGCTTCTTTAGTCATGCCAGGCTTTATTTGCGAAATTTGTTGAGAAGATAGCTTTTTCCCTTGAGGAATATCCATTTGGTAAGGTTTACATGAAACCAATAACAGCGACGATACTAGTATGGATAGGAAAAGGGTGTGCTTCATAATCATTCCTCATAATCAAGTGGGTGATGATACCTGTTAAGAATTTAAGGTACAATACCAGCTCATTCTCATTTAACTCTCAGGTCAGGAACATGGAGAAAAATCATTTAAAAGCGGCTGGGCTAAAAATAACCACGCCACGCATGCGGATTTTGGATCTCTTAACTACCTCAGGAGATAGGCATTTAAGTGCGGAAGAAATTTACCAACAATTGCATAAAATTGATACCGATATCAGCATTGCGACGATTTATCGTGTTTTAACGCAATTTGAAGCCGCCGGGTTAGTGATTCGACATAATTTCGAAGAAAACCATAGCGTATTTGAATTAAATCATGGCGAACATCATGATCACCTTGTTTGCATGAAATGTCGCAAAGTGGTTGAGTTTCATGATGCGGTGATTGAAGCAAGGCAAGAAGAATTAACCAAGAAATTTGGATTTATCATGAAAGATCATTGTTTAACGATATACGGTGTTTGTTCTGAGTGTCAATAAGAAGCCAGCATCTCCCGCGCATGTTGCAGCGCGTGTTCGGTGATGGTGAGTCCTCCCAACATTCTGGCTATTTCAGCCACTCGTTGTGCGTCATTTAATGGAGTCACTGTAACGGTAGTTGGTTGATTTTTTTGATCATGCTTTTCTACTTTCAAATGCTGATGTCCTGAAGCCGCGATTTGAGGTTGATGGGTGACGCAAATGACTTGATGTGTCTCGCCAAGTTTTCGTAACTGTTGTCCAATCATTGCTGCAATTTTTCCGCCGACTCCCACATCAATTTCATCTAATATAAGCGTTGGAATTTGAATATAAGCCGCTAATAGTGTTTGTAAAGCTAATGAAACCCGCGCTAATTCGCCGCCTGAAGCGGTTTTTTTCAAAGGCACTTCAGGATAGTTGGCATTGGCTTTCATCATAAAAGCCGCTTGTTCTGCCCCATAAATATTCGGCGCAACAGTTTCAATAGTTTCTAAAACAATCGAAAAAATAGCGGTAGGCATGCCTAATTCTTGAATAAGTTGAGTGACTTTTTTTGATAATGTTTTCGAAGCTTGCGAGCGTTTTTTTGTTAAGGTTTCTGCGAGTGTTTTATATTTTTTCTCAAGTAAAATTTTTTCATTTTTAAGCAGGGATATTTTTTTCTCGTTTTCACTGAGATTATTAATTTCTTGCTCAATAGAGCTCAATAGTTGGGGTAACTCCTCTGCATTTACATGATGTTTTCGGGCAAGTTGATGTAATTCAGCCATGCGCTCTTCAATTTTAACAAGTGTTTCGGGGTCAGTGTCAACGGTATTGAGCAAGCGTTTTGTGCTGCTAGCGAGTTCTTCTATTTGCACAATGGCATTATTGAGGAGATCGCTTAATTCTCCACTGGATCCCGCGGGGCGACGAGAAGATAGCTTTTCTACCGCAGTAATAGGTTGACGTAATCGTTGCAACACGTCTAAAACGCCTAGTGAATCCATGGGCGCGAAAGCACTTAAAATATTTTCATACAATTCAATCGATTCTTTGGCTGATGCCAAAACTTTATGCTTGGCAGGTAGCGCTTGGATTTCTTCTAAATCCAAATTCGCATTGGCAAGTTCTTGATGTTGATAGCGCAAATAATCCAGACGTTGATTTTTTTCGCCTTCTTTAGACTCCAGAAGCTTCATTTCGCTGTCAAATTTTTTCCACTGAGTAACGCATTGATGAATATCAGTTAATAATTTTTGTGCATCAGCATAGGCATCCAGTAATTGCGTTTGACCTAGCGTATTGAGTAAAATTTGATTTTCATTTTGCGTGTGTAACAGTAATAAGAGTTCACCCAATTCACGTAATGCACTGACATTGCTTGGGCGGCCATTAATAAAGTTACGTGTTTTGCCATCTTTATAAATCACTCGACGAATAATGCAGCTTGATTCATCATCGTTGAGAGCATTTTCTTCAAGATAATTTTTTGCTTTTTGATTATCCTGAAGATCAAATGTCAAAATAACTTCCGCTTCGTTTTCGCCTAGCTTTATTTTCTCCTGCGAATTACGTTGACCTAATGCAGCATCAATAGCGCCAAGAATAATCGATTTTCCAGCGCCTGTTTCACCGGTAATCATAATAACGCCTGAATCTAGTGTTAATTCTAGGGTGTCGATGAATACAAAATTTCTAATATAGATATGTTTTAACATAAAATACCTGTCATGTTAATTTGGTTCCCCAATGCAGTTTACTGCGTAAGCTTTTATAATAATTGTAGTTATTAGGGTGTATTAGAGTAATGCTTTGTTCTTTTTTCTTGATTTCAATCAAGCTATCTTCGGTTACGGGAAGGAAAGTTTGGCTATCACAACTAATTTGAATTTGACTGCTAAGATTTTCTTTAACGCGCAAAACGATTGCGCTGTCGCCATTAATCACAATGGGACGCATACTTAATGTATGTGGAAACATGGGGACTAAAGTGAGCGCATTTAATTCTGGATGAATAATAGGGCCTCCGGCGGAAAGTGCATAAGCAGTTGACCCAGTAGGGGTGCCGATAATCAATCCATCGGCGCGTTGTCGGCAAACAAACTGCTTGTCTACGTAAATTTCATATTGTATAAGATGATGCGCCCCTTGTGCTGATAACACAATTTCATTTAATGCATGGCCAGATTGCGTCATTTCATTAGTATTAATTAGAGTTTCCAGAAGAAAGCGACGCTCAGTCGTAAATTTACCTGTAAGAATTTCATCGAGTTTCTGCTCAACCTCTGCAGGACGGACATCCGTTAAAAACCCTAGGCTTCCTCGGTTAATGCCTAATAGCGGCACGTTATACGTGACCATTGCACGGGCAGTGCTCAGTAGTGCGCCATCGCCGCCGATAACTAAGGCAAGATCAATCATAGATCCCATGGTATGAATATTAGCCACTTCGGTATCATTACTGTTCAAGCTTTCCGCTAAGCTAGACTCCAGAACAATTCGACAACGCTTATCACGCAAAAATGAGCAAATAACAGCTACAGTTTCACGTATGTCTTGTGAGCGCATATGTCCAAACAGGCCGATTGTCTTGAATTCCATGAGAAAAGTTCTATATTTACCAGGTGCCTAACTCTACTACCAAGCTATTTGGAATGTCAAAAGCACTTGAATTATATAAATCCACCCCAACCTAGATTAGATTAGTTGTCACCGGAGGAAAATGTGAGTACAGAAAACCCTAAGCAGTGGGATTACGTGAATAAAAGCGAGCAAGAAGAACAAGAGCTCAAAGACCAACAGCCTGAGGTGGAAGTCGACTTTTTTGATGATGAAGAGGCTGCAGCTTACGCGACAATGGGCAAGGCCGATATCATTAAAGAGTTATTAAAGGCTAAAAAAGAGTCCAGTAACCATTGGGAGCAATTTGTCCGCGCTAAGGCAGAAACCAGTAACCTTATGCATAGCGTTGAGAAAGAAAAACAAAATATTCGTAGTTTTGCATTAAAATCATTCGTTCAATCACTAGTTAGTGTCATTGATAATTTTGAGCGTAGTGTTAGCGTTTTAAGCTCAGATCCAGGTAATGTGAATGCCATTAAAGAAGGCATTGAACTTACCCATAAAGATTTTCTATCGACCCTAGAGAAGTTTGGCGTGGAAATGCTAAACCCTGCTGGCGAGCGCTTTGATCCACAGTTTCATGAGGCTATTTCTATGCAAGCTAGCCCGGGTGTCGATGCAAACGTGGTTATCCAGGTATTGCAAAAAGGATGTTTATTAAATGGTCGCCTAGTAAGGCCGGCGATGGTGATTGTTTCTAGCGCTTGAAAATAAGAAACATGTCCCAATATAGTTTTCATCTGTAACGAATTAACAACAATATTTAACAGGAGACTCATAATGTCTGACGCTAGAACCTCTGAAGTGATTATAGGAATCGATTTAGGAACAACCAATTCATGTGTGTCTATTATGGAAGCTGGCAAAGCGAAAGTAATAGAAAACGCTGAAGGTGCGCGTACAACTCCATCAATTGTAGCTTATGTTAGCAATGGGGAAATTTTAGTCGGTCAAGCGGCAAAACGCCAAGCAGTGACCAATCCAAAAAACACAGTTTATGCAGCAAAAAGATTAATTGGGCATAAGTATGATGAGGTATCTAGCGAGCAAAAAACAGCTCCTTTCAGCATCATTAAAGCTGATAACGGCGACGCTTGGGTGCAAGTTGAGCAAGATGGTAAAAAAGAAAAATTAGCGCCACCACAGATTTCTGCGCAAGTCTTAATGAAGATGAAGAAAACAGCAGAAGATTATCTTGGGCACGCAGTCACGAAAGCGGTTATTACAGTGCCTGCTTATTTCAATGACTCACAACGTCAAGCGACTAAAGATGCTGGTCGTATTGCGGGTCTTGAAGTGATGCGTATCATCAATGAACCTACCGCTGCAGCTTTGGCTTACGGTATGGATAAAAAGGCCGGCGACAGGAAAATCGCAGTTTATGACTTAGGTGGTGGTACATTTGACGTTTCAATTATTGAAATTGCAGAAGTTGATGGTGAGCATCAATTTGAAGTGTTATCTACTAACGGTGATACACATTTAGGTGGCGAAGACTTCGATCAGCGCTTAATGGAATATCTTGTTCAAGAATTCAAAAAAGATTCAGGTATTGATTTGAGCAAAGATTCATTAGCGTTACAGCGTCTTAAAGAATCTGCTGAAAAAGCGAAGATTGAACTTTCTTCTGCGCAACAAACAGAAGTCAATTTGCCTTATATCACGGCAGATGCGACTGGTCCAAAACACTTAAATGTGAAAATTACGCGTGCTAAATTAGAATCTTTGGTTGAAGACTTAATCGCCCGTAGTATTGAGCCTTGTAAGACAGCGATAAAAGACTCTGGGGTTGCTGTCAGTGAAATTTCTGATGTTATTCTTGTTGGCGGTCAAACTCGTATGCCAAAAGTAGAAGAAGCTGTGAAGGAATTTTTTGGTAAAGATCCACGTCACGACGTTAATCCTGATGAAGCTGTAGCAATGGGGGCAGCAATTCAAGGTGGCGTACTTTCTGGCGGCGTCAAAGATGTTCTGTTGCTTGACGTTACACCGTTATCTCTGGGTATTGAAACCATGGGTGGCGTGATGACTAAGCTTATTGAGAAGAATACAACTATCCCAACTAAAGCTTCGCAAACTTTCTCAACAGCAGAAGACAATCAGTCGGCTGTGACAGTGCATGTGTTGCAAGGTGAGCGTGAACGTGCGAGTGCAAATAAATCATTGGGTCGTTTTGATTTGACCGATATTCCACCTGCTGGTCGTGGCACACCACAAATTGAAGTGACGTTTGATATAGATGCTAACGGCATTATGCATGTTTCTGCAAAGAATAAAGCGACTGGTAAAGAGCAATCCATTATTATTAAGGCATCAAGCGGTCTTTCTGACGATGAAATCGAAAAAATGGTGCGTGATGCAGAAGCCAATGCGGAAGATGATAAAAAATTCCATGAATTAGTGAATACACGTAATCAAGCGGATGGTACATTACATTCTGTTGAAAAATCACTAAAAGAAGCGGGAGATAAAGTATCTGCTGCAGACAGGGCAAGTATTCAATCTTCGATTGATGCGTTAAAAGCGGTCATTAAGTCAGATGATAAAGATGCTATTGAAGCAAGGACTAAAGATTTAACGGATGCTTCAAGTAAACTGGCTGAAATCATGCAAGCGGCAGGTGCCGGCGCAGGTAACGCTGGACAAGCTGATCAGCAACAATCTTCTGATCATGCAGCCGATGATAATGTGGTGGATGCAGAGTTTGAAGAAGTTAAAGACGACGATAAAAAATAAAATGTAGGGGCAATCCTTTGTGGTTGCCCTCTTAGAGAGAAAGTAACAGCATGTCCAAGCGAGATTTGTATGAAGTATTGGGAGTGCCTAAAAGCGCTTCCGATGCTGAAATTAAAAAAGCGTATAAACGTTTAGCGATGAAGCATCACCCTGATCGTAATCAGGGAGATAAAGACGCTGAAGCCAAATTCAAAGAAATTAATACAGCTTACGCTGTTTTATCCGATAATCAAAAACGCTCTGCTTATGATCAGTTTGGACATGCCGGTGTTGATGGGTCTGCGGGTCAAGGTGGCCATGGCGGCGGTTTCGGTGGGTTTGATTTTGGTGATGTTTTTGGCGACATGTTTGGCGATGTTTTTGGTGGACGTGGTGGAGCAGGTAAGCGCGGTGGAGCACAACGTGGCGCAGACTTGCTGCATAAAGTTGAGCTAACACTTGAGCAAGCAGTCAAAGGCGATAAAATTACTTTACGTGTTCCCACTTTGGTGGGCTGCGATTCTTGTAGCGGCAAAGGCACAGCGGATGGTTCAAAACCTGAGTCTTGTTCGCGCTGTCATGGCACGGGACAAGTACATTTGCGTCAGGGATTTATTGCTGTTCAACAGCCTTGCCCGCAATGTAGAGGTGCAGGAACAACGATTAAAAATCCTTGCCGAACTTGTCATGGCTCAGGAAGAAAACGCGACCATAAAACACTTTCTGTAACGATTCCAGGAGGAGTAGATACAGGTGATCGCATTCGCCTAACGGGTGAGGGCGAAGTCGGTGAACGCGGCGGACCTTCTGGGGATTTGTATATTGAAGTACATCTCCAAGATCATCCGATTTTCAAACGGCAAGATAGTCATTTGTATTGTGAAGTGCCGATTAGCTTTGCAACCGCAACCCTTGGTGGCGAAATTGAAGTGCCTACACTGACCGGAAGGCTAAAGCTTAAAATTGATGCTGGCACGCAAACTGGTAAGTTATATCGGCTTCGCGGTAAAGGTATAAAATCGGCGCGTGGTGGTTCAACAGGGGATTTACTGTGTAAAGTAAATGTTGAGACTCCGGTGAATTTAACCACAGATCAAAAAAAGCTGTTATCATCATTTGATGAGTTGATTCTGGCGAATAAAGATAAGCACGCACCAAAAGAAAACTCTTGGTTAAATAGTGTTAAAAGTTTTTTTGAAAAATTAAAATAGTTATAGGGGAGAGTGGCACTCGCCCATGGAGAATTAAATGTCAACAAAAGTACCCATGACTGCACATGGAGCAAAGCTCTTAGAAAAAGAACTTCACGATTTAAAATTCACAGTCAGGCCTAGAATCATTAAAGCGATCTCGGAAGCAAGAGCGCATGGCGATTTAAAAGAAAATGCTGAATATCATGCCGCCAAAGAGCAGCAGAGTTTTAGCGAAGGACGCATAAAAGAGTTAGAAGTTAAATTGTCTAATTCACAAATTATTGATGTTACCGCATTGAGCAATGAAGGTAAGGTTATATTTGGTACGACAGTCACATTGTTAAATCTTGCTACAGATGCCACAGTTTCTTATCATATTGTCGGGGATGATGAGGCGGATTTTAAAATTAATAAAATTTCATATAATTCTCCAATTGCCCGAGCGATGATTGGCAAAGAAGAGGGCGATGAAATTGTGGTTCAAACACCCGGCGGTGCTGTTGAGTATGAAATTACTGAGGTAAAATATATTTAATATTTGAATTCTTTTGGTAAAGAGGGCTGCCGGTTGGTCGCCCTCTTTATTATTTATCTTCTTTTTTCTTACGATAAAAAACCAATACTCGACCAATTTTTGCAATAAATTCGGCTGCAGCGGTAGTCGCGATTTGAGCGGCAAACCCTTCACAGGTTTCTTTATCACCTTGCTGGATTTTAATTTTAATCAATTCGTGATGCTCCAGCGCTATCTCAATTTCTTGAAAAAGAGCTGGTGTTAAGCCTTTTTGGCCAATTAAAATAACAGGGTCTAGGTGATGAGCTTTGGCTTTTAGGGCCTTTTTTGTGACGGAGCTTAATGACATAATGAATTGCGGGCCTTTTAATTAGATAACCTATTCTACATATAACCAGAGTGAAAATGAAGTGACAAAGTGATGTAAAAGTGATACACTTCGAGAAAATTAGGGGGTCGAAAATGTTGCAATCAAAAAATACGAGAATTAATGTGACTTTTGAGGCGCCTTTAGTGAGTTTATTGAACAGTATGGCAAAAAATGCTAATCAATCCACTGCTGGTTTTGTCAAAGAATTGGCGCTGGAGGCGTTAGAGCGTCGCGAAGACGTTGCCTTATCTGCCCTGGCTCAAGCGCGTGATGTTGTTTCTGCTAAAAGAGTGAAACATGAAGATGCCTGGAAGTAAGCTTTATTCAATTGAATATATTTTTTCTGTGATTGAAGAAGATATTCCTAAACTTCCAAGCCGTATGAAGTCTATGATTCGGAAGGCAATCGAAGAAAGATTAACAATTGATCCTATCGGGTTTGGAAAACCTTTACGCTACAGTCTCAAAGGTCACCGTCGTTTACGAGCTGGTGATTATCGCATAGTTTATCGCATAGATTCAGAAACTCACAGTATACTAGTCATCGCAATTAAGCATAGAAAAGATGTTTATGAAAATTAGAGCAAGCATTTAATGAAGCGCAGTAATAGTAGTCATCGTTGGTTACGAGAACATCACAATGATCCCTACGTCAAACTGGCTAAAAAGCAGGGCGTGCGATCGCGTGCGGCATTTAAATTAATGGAGCTACAAGAAAAGCATCGCATTGTTAAACCAGGTAATATTGTTGTTGATTTGGGTGCGGCGCCTGGGAGTTGGTCGCAATTATTAGCGGAATGGGTAGGAATAAAAGGCGAAATATTTGCCCTTGATTTATTGCCAATGGATGCATTACCTGATGTGGATTTTATCCAAGGCGATTTTACGGAAGAAGTTGTGCTCAATGAATTACTGCGTCGCTTGGATGGGCGAATGGTAGACTGTATTTTTTCAGATATGGCGCCGAACATGTCTGGGATTAAAATGGCCGACCAAGCAAAGTCCATGTATTTGGCTGACTTAGTCTTGGATTTTTCACAAAATTACCTAAGCAAAAAAGGCTCGTTAGTGATTAAAATATTTCAGGGCGCTGGATTTGATGAGTATCTATTTTTGCTTAGAAAGCTATTTAGTAAGGTTTCTGTACACAAGCCGGATGCTTCGCGTGATAGATCAAGAGAAGTGTATTTATTTGCATCAAACGATTAACCTATACTCGATAAAACTCATTTTGCAGTTAGGCGCTCGTGAATATGAGTTGCGGAGTGAATTTTGATGAGTACAGCAGTTCTCGGCGAACTAGAAATCCCGCATTTTTCGTAACTGCAATTCAGACAATGAAAAAAACGCGAGCGACTTCATCTCAGCATCCCGGTCAGGATTGAGTTCTTAAAAGTTCCTGGTGTGGTCGTTCCCCCTGAAAAAAATTAATCCTAGAAACCGCAGTTAGAACCTGAAATAATCCGCGCTTCTCCGTAGCATTGAGGCGTAGGCGATGAAAAAAGCACTTTCCAAGGCTCACCCATTGGGTGAAGCACAAAAAAACG
>JAIXPZ010000027.1 GCA_027486005.1 Legionellales bacterium | reverse complement strand
GTTCAGACAGAAATCCTTCCAAAATATCAAAGTTAGCCTTGTTTCTTAATAGATTTTTGATCGCCCAATCGAAGTGCACTAATTTAGTCATAAAATGCGTTGTTTCTGATAGAAATATGCTCATTCTATCATAAGTCTAAGCTCTATTAACAGATCATTTTTTGCTAGCCAAGCCCCGTCGAGGAGCAGAACTGCATTGCCCTATAGATCCTCAGAAAAAGAATTTTGAATTTTATACCAGCCGAATTAGCCAATAATGATTAATTTCTAGAAATTATGCGCGGAATTTTGGCTAAATACTTACGCCCCCGCGGGGGCGTGAGCATTTACCTTAATCATGCGCACCCCCGAAAGTGCGCCGTGCCAGTTATTTTTTTGCGATAGAGTGATGGCGATCTCTGTTTATTGATGTTTTCTCACGATATGGAACAGCCTACTTTAGGCTTCTTATCATGAGCCGTTACTGTATCTTGGTGATGGAAGCTGAAGCGCTCGATCCTGGTGCTATTTCTTGAATTTCCTTCTAATGCCTTTTCATCACTACTCGGTACGAGTGTTGCAATAGGTAAATCGAGAGGAGGAGCCGAGGGGTGTGTATCAGTAGGCGTCGAAGCTCTTAAGCTCTCTCTCAATCTTTCAATTGTTTTGGTTTCTTTTCTGAAACCAAGCTTCCCTGTCGTCGACCGTTGAGTATTGAAAAATATAAACAGAGTCGACTGACTATCATCAAGTACATCGTGTATTTTGTTCTTGCTTATTATGTAAGTTTCTACAATATTTTTTGTCTGCTCAATTCTTGCCAGCGCCTCAACGACTTCTTTATCATTGGGTAATGATAATCCGGAAATATAATTATATAATAATGCTCCATGATCACTCGGTACAATTGCCGAATCGTTTTTCGTATCCGGCGCAGCTTTGCTCTCTTCGGCTTCAACCTGCGCTGGCATGTCATCTGACCTAATGAGGCTAATTATGTTTTCACTCGTTTCGTTGTTCGCCGCCGCTTGTTTAATCATATGTTTTATGAAATTTTTGCTGTTCTCAGGCGTTAAAAATGGATCATTGAGTTGCTGATTACAGACTGTGTCTTTCATTTCGAAGAAGATTTCAGACATACCTAAAGTTTTTTGGTGCTTGCTAAAAGAAACTGTTAAGAAGTTGTTGATTAATATTTTTGTGGATGCGGTTGCACGTTCGCTGATCGCCCTCTTAATCAAGAGACTCAGATTGAATAATAATCCTTCAGTGGTTTTATGACTTGGATGCTCATTCAGTTGCGGGAGTGCGAATTGCGTCAAAAAATTACCCATTAAAGAAGTGATCTCTACTATATTCTTGTCCGTAGGAATGCGAGCATTAATATCCATTGATACATCTGTAAAGTAGTACCAGAGCAAATCTTCATTTGCTGTTCCTGTGTCTTGACTAAAACCAAAAGATATTTTTTTAGATATTATGCCCCCTAGTGTCTTAGTTATTGCAATGGCCAAAGGACTGCTAGAAGCAAGTACTGCCAGACGAGATTCTGCTATAATCGAGATGGGCATTTTGCTGAAAATGGATACAAGGGTATCTTCTATGAATTTATGATTCTGCTTATCTGATAGGATGCATTCGTTTAAAAGCTTGGTTAATTCCACTGTTAGCATTGAGTTTAACCAATTTCCTATCGAGATCCGATCAAATTTTTCTAAAAATTGGTTCGAAGAAGCCTTCTCCCACTCTGCAATGTAGGTGTATGATGATAGCGTGTGATCTTTATTTCGCTTCGAATAGCGTAGCACTGTGCGTAAGCGGAATACATAAGTAGTTAAAGACCTAATAAAACCTCGGAAAGCGTAGATCTTGTCTATTGGGTACTTCAGTTCGTTCACGAGAGGTGCTAGACCAATATAAGATAAACGTTTTGACGGCGTATTACCAGGTGTATAGTCTGATACCAGAGAAATATAATTTATCAATTTTAGGCCATTTTCTGATGAGTGTAATGGAGTGTTTTCAAAAAGGTCAATAACCGCGTTAATCGCAGCAATTTCATCACGCCTATGACAAGTTGTATTTTTTGGTCCAATTAGATAAGAAACGAATTGAGGAATCAAATTTTTAGCGTTTGTATATGTTGTTAAAGCTGGAATGCTAGTTATCGGCGTGTTTGGTCCAATATCGTTTGCTGTTAATGCTCTGCTGATTGTGTTTCGTGAAAACATATGCTTTTCCTTATTATTGTAATATCAGATTAATTATAGTACATAAATAGTAGGGCGTGTTGACATTTTTTGATGAAATTCTATTTTGCTTTGGCCCATTTACTGCACAGCCAATAACGACCCTACAAAGACGCCCTCCAAGGAATTGTGGTTGAATCGACTTATAATTCACGTTACGCAGCGGCCTTCAGCAGCTGTAATTAATTGAACATAATGTGAAGATTTTTTTTAATAGTTGAACCGGAAATGCTAAATCTTTAAGATAAACGGTGTTGCAGTCACCGTCTTTCCAATCAAGTGAATTGACCTGTTGAAATTGACCGCTTTTAGCTTCTTCTTCCGTCATTGCTATGCAACAATTTGATTGAATGCCAACAATAAAATGTTTAAGTTCTGGCCGTGAATATCATCATAACGCACGAAACAAGAAAGAAGATTAATCAAACACGTCTGATAAGATTAGAAGTGACGCCAATAGACAACACGCCCTATATCTTTTCCTAAGTTGCAGGTGTTTCTTTCTTTGTAGCATCATCCATCGCATAAACTTCCGTTCCCACTTTAGGTTGAGTAATTTTTTTGTAATATTCTTGTGATAGTGCTTGGGCTTTATTGAGTTCATCTGAAGACATCGTTGCTTCAAGCAAGGCGCGTGCGCTTAATGCAGTGTTACGAATATCGGCTTGACTGCTGCTAGCAGCAATATTAAGCCACGCGTATGAATTAATTTTATCAAATTTCACCGCTTTACCTTGAGTGTATAGCATCGCTAATTGCAATTGTGCATTGGCAATGCCGTTAAATGCTGCAAGTTGATAATAGTTGAAAGCTTCAGATAAATTTTGTGGAGCACCGGAGCCATTTTGGTACAAATAACCCATCATATATTGCGCACTGGCAATTTGCTGATTAGCGGCAAGTAAATAATATTTTAATGCTTGTGTGTTGTTTACTGTTGTGCCAATGCCGTTGTGATACAGATATCCCACCATGTTTTGAGCATCAGCATTGCCAGCATCTGCAGCTTGAGTAAATAAATCCAATGCTTTTACCGGATCTTTTGCGACTCCTGTGCCGCTAAGATAAATTTGGCCTAACAAGGTTTGTGCTTCTGCAATATTTCCTTTGGCTGCAATAGTGAGATACTGAATAGCAAGAGGAATATTTGCGGGTATTTTTTCTGGAGCATCTTGTCCATAAAGGTAGATGTTGGCTAGTTTAAATGCCGCATCAGTATTGCCTTTGTCTGCTGCGGTAGTCAGTAAGTCAGCAGCGCGGGTATAACTTTTGGTGACTCCTCGACCCTCATAAAAGAGCAGGCCAAGATAGTATTTAGCCTCTTCCACTTTAGCGTCTGCCGCTACTGTCAGCCAGTGAGCGGCGGCGTAATCGTTTTTAGCAACTAACTTTCCGTCGAAATAAAGCTTGCCGAGCTCATAAGCCGCAGCAGCATTATTTTGTTGCGCAGAAGCCAAGAACCAATCATTGGCGCGATTTGTGTCGCTGCCTTGTAATTCGGGGCTCTCTAATAAAAGCATTCCTTCATAGTATTGTGCTTTGGGATTACCTTGTGTTGCGGAGTGAAGTAGGTTTTCATAAGCTGATTTGCTGTCTTTATTGATGCCCTCGCCTAGATATAATGCTTCTCCGAGAGCGAATTGTGCTTCTGGTTGATTTTGTGCGACCGCCTTTTGATACCAAGCAGCTGCGGCGCGTGTGTCTCGGATGACTCCTGTGCCTGTTGCATAGACTTGCCCTAGCCAATATTGCGCATTTGCATCATTAGCTTGTGCTGCTAGAGTTAGCTGGTTTATGGCGGCTTTTAAATCTTTTTCAGTGCCTTGCCCGTTAAGTTGCATATAACCCATCATAAACTCAGCGCGTGGGTATATTTTGGCCAACAATTTATAACTATTAAAAGCTTGAGCATATTGTCGGTTCTTATAGGCTTGATCTGCTTGTGTCAGTAATTGTTGATTTGCTTGTTGCTCAAGGCTGGCTGTTGCATTTTGAGCCTGGATCTGTCCAGAAAAGGTCAAAGCAAGGCAAGTGACAAAACCGCTTATGATGAGTATTTTTTTCATAATACAACCTCTTTTGTAGTGATTTTTGCCGTAGTATGGCATATTGACGCAAATCAACACTACCGTTTTTTTTAAGTTATATATCTGGTGTAATTCTTATGTTGCAATATCCTTCAATTAATCCTGTTGCGTTTTCATTCGGTCCTATTGCTATACATTGGTACGGATTAATGTATTTAGTGGGATTTCTCGGCGCATGGGTTTTATTAACGTGGCGCACGCGCCAATTTAATTCTGTGTGGACGAAAGAAAGTGTCAGCGACATTATTTTTTACGGCGCTCTAGGCGTGATTATTGGCGGCCGTGTGGGCTATATACTATTTTATAATTTCGGAGAATTTTTACATGCTCCTTGGACCATTTTTCAAGTATGGAAAGGGGGGATGTCTTTTCATGGCGGGCTCATAGGCGTAATCTTCATGATGTGGCTTTACTCACGTAAAATTCATAAACATCCGGCAGATTTGACTGATTTTATTGCGCCGGTGGTCCCGATTGGTTTGGGCGCTGGGAGAATAGGTAATTTTATAAATGGCGAATTGTGGGGCAGGGTAACCGATGTGCCCTGGGCGATGGTGTATCCTCAATCAGGGCCGCAGCCACGCCATCCTTCCGAGCTATACGAATTCTTATTAGAAGGCGTTTTATTTTTTATTATTTTATGGTGGTTTTCTGCTAAATCTCGCCCGCGTTATGCAGTTTCTGGTTTGTTTTTATTATGCTACGGGGTATTTCGATTTTTTGTAGAATTTTTCCGCGAACCGGATATGCAAATAGGTTATTTGCTTTTTAATTGGATGACGATGGGGCAGCTATTATGTGTTCCGATGATTCTGATTGGGTTTGGAATGATGGCGTATGCGTATAGAGCGAGAGTAGAAATATGAAGCAATATTTGGAATTTCTTCACCATATTTTAAAATATGGTGAGCATAAAAATGATCGTACTAATACCGGAATAATCAGCACCTTTGGTTATCAAATGCGTTTTGACTTATCCCAGGGGTTTCCGTTGGTCACCACGAAAAAAATTCATCTACGTTCTATTATTCATGAATTATTGTGGTTTTTGAGAGGTGACACAAATATTGCTTACTTAAAAGAAAACCAAGTGAGGATTTGGGATGAATGGGCTGATGCTGAGGGCAATTTAGGGCCGGTATATGGAAAACAATGGCGCGCGTGGGAAACGAAAGATAGGAATGTAATTGATCAAATTTCACAAGTCGTTGAGCAAATTAAAACAAATCCTGACTCACGACGATTGATTATTAGCGCTTGGAATGTCGGCGAATTACCAAAGATGGCCTTGCCACCTTGTCATTTATTATTTCAATTTAATGTGAGTGCGGGACGTTTATCGTGTTTGCTCTATCAACGTTCTGCAGATGCATTTTTAGGTGTGCCGTTTAACATTGCCAGTTATTCATTGCTCACACATATGGTGGCACAGCAATGTGATCTTGAAGTAGGCGAATTTATTTGGACGGGAGGGGACTGTCATATTTATCAAAATCATCTTGAGCAGGTAAATTTACAGCTGTCGCGCGAGCCATTTCCACTGCCACGCTTGAATATAAAGCGTCGACCACCTTCTCTTTTTGAATATCAATTTGAAGATTTTGAAATGATCAATTATCAAAGTCACGCGGCCATTAAAGGCGAGGTAGCGGTATGAAATACTTAATAAAAACAGTGTTTTTTTTCTTTTTATTTACCACAGCTGCTTATGCAACTGTTACACAACAATCCGGAAAAATTATCATTGAAAATGTTTCTTCGCCAGAGCTTTATGCTTTTTGTAATCAAAAAAATTCAACTATTGTCCTTGATCGTGTGGATTTTGAAAATCCCGGCGTGCAAGCGGGTTGGTCGTCGAGTGTTCCCGCACATATGTGCTCTGTTTTTCTCGCCAATACAAGCCCTTATACATTTGCGTGCAGTGAAGAAGCTGCTGGTGTTTTCAATGAGGTGGATTGCAAGACGGTTTTATTAACAGGTCGTTTCCCATGGGGCGGCCAGGCTAAGTCCAAAGAGATTGACGCGGTGAGTTATTGGATAGCAGAAGCGGTGACTTCTGATGAAATTCCAATTGCATTGCGTCAGCGAGGGCTGGATCTATAAGTTACTCACACTCTTCGTGATAAAGCGTTTGGTAATCAATTTGTTGTGAATTAGAAACTGCAGTTGGCGTGTTATTGCTGTTTAAACCAACTTGCGCCATTTTCGCACGAATCGCCGCGCACTTTGATTTTTCAGTTGGCTGAGTGTCTTGCGGGCTGGGCAAGTTAGCGCAAGCCGTTAAAATCAAACAGATTGCAGAAAGGACAAGTAATTTTTTACGCATGGCATATATTCCTAATTCAGTGCTGCCCACAAGTATAGGGCTTGTGTTAGTGAACAACAATTAGTTTGTTCAAACAAACAATTGATAGGCTTAAATTACCATTGCTTTTTAGGTGTTAAGCCAATAAATCTGCTACACTATATGGGATTGTGACATGAATCGTGATTTTATATAGTACAATAGATGAGACCGAATGAGCAAAAAACCGTTAATTAAAGATCCTTTTGCCGCTAGAGAAGCGCAAAAATATGAAGATCCAATCCCCAGTCGTGAGTTTATCCTTTCTCACATGGAGAAAGTGGGTAAACCCGTTAGCTTAAGAGCGCTATTAGAAAACCTGGATATAGAAGCGGAGCCGCAGAAAGAGGCCTTGCGTCGACGCATGCGCGCTATGGAGCGTGACAGCCAAATCGTGCGCAATAAGCGAGGCGGGTACACTCCTGTTAAAAACATGGGATTAATTAAAGGGCGGTTCTCTTCGCATCGTGATGGTTATGGCTTTGTTATTCTCCATGAAGATGATGGTCAAGGTGACGTTTTTATTGCTTTTCGAGAAGCGCAGTCGGTATTTCATGATGATGAAGTGCTTGTTCGAGTGACGGGGAACGACGCTAAAGGCAAGCGAGAAGGTATTATCGTTGAGATATTGCAGCGTAATACGCAACAAATTGTTGGCCGATATTTCGAAGAAAATCAAATCGGCGTGGTAGAGCCGGCGGGGAAACGTGTCAGAAAGCCAATTTTGATTCCCAAACAGGGCGCGCTGAATAGCGTCGTTAAGCCGGGTCAATTTGTGGTTGCAAAGATTACACAGCAACCCACTAAGCATACTCAAGCTTTGGGTGAAATTGTCGAAATCATAGGCGATCATTTAGCTCCCGGAATGGAAATTGATGTCGCCATGCGCAGTTATCAATTGCCGCATTTTTGGTCTCAAGAAGTATTGGATGAGCTTAAATCATTGCCTGATGAAGTGACCGCTGCAGATCTAGAGGTGGATTTTAAACAACAACGGCGTCGTGATTTGCGTGGCTTATCTTTTGTGACAATTGATGGTGAAGATGCGCGTGATTTTGATGATGCGGTTTATAGTGAAAAAAACAAACACGGTTGGCGGCTTTGGGTCGCGATTGCTGATGTTAGTCATTATGTAAAACCAAAAACTGCATTAGATAATGAAGCGTATTTACGTGGCACATCGGTTTATTTTCCAAATCGTGTTATTCCGATGTTGCCAGAAAAATTATCGAATGAATTATGCTCGCTGAATCCACACGTTGATCGTTTATGTATGGTCGCTGAAATGACTATTAATGAAGAGGGAGGAATTACTCGTTCGAGTTTTTATCCTGCAGTGATGCATTCCCGCGCAAGATTAACCTACACGCAAGTTGCAGCTTATTTGGAAGAAAAAACATCTGATATTATTCCTAAAGAAATATTTCCGCATTTAGAAACCTTGCATGATTTATACGAGAATTTGCGTCAAGCGCGAGATAAACGTGGCGCAATTGACTTAGACACCGTTGAAACAAAAATTTTATTTGATGATCAAAAAAAGATAGAAAAAATTGTTCCGTCAGAACGTAATGTAGCACATAAAATTATTGAAGAATGTATGTTGGCAGCAAATGTTGCAACCGCTAAATTTATTGTACGCCATAAATTAGTTAGTCTTTTCCGTGTGCATGAATTACCGAAATCAGATAAAGTTGAAAAATTTCGCGGTTACCTGAAAGAGCTTGGATTGAAGTTTGTAAAAGCAGATACGCCAACTCCAAAAGATTATGAGGCGTTATTATTACGCATTCAGGATCGACCTGATAAAAACATTATTAAACTATTATTATTGCGAACATTGAGTCAGGCTCGTTATAGCCCAGAGAATGTTGGGCATTTCGGTTTGTCTTATGAAGCTTATGCGCATTTTACTTCGCCGATTCGCCGTTATCCTGATTTATTTGTGCATCGATGTATTAAAGCTTATTTGCATGAGCAGGCAACTAAAGAGAATGTAGAGTCTGTGCAAGCGATGGGAATACATTGTTCTGATATGGAACGACGCGCGGATGAAGCAACACGTGATGTTGTAGAATGGTTAAAATGCGAATATATGTTGGATAAAGTGGGTGAAGTTTTTGATGGCGTTGTTTCATCAGTCGCCGCCTTTGGGTTGTTTGTTGAGCTAAAAGAAATATACGTAGAAGGAATGCTGCACATTACTAATCTAGGCAATGATTATTTTAATTTTGATGCAGCCCGTCATCGGTTGATTAGCGAACGCACCGGAGCACAATTTCAATTAGGTGATAAGGTGACTATTCGTGTTGCACGTGTTGATTTGGATGAGCGTAAGATTGATTTTGAGTTGATGAACAAACCAAAGTCTAAAGCGGCAATTTTTTCTAAGCCAAAGCCTAGGAAAAAGTCATCAATTAAAGGTAAGAAATAAACGGAGAGAATTTTGTCATCAGTTGTTTTTGGTATTCACGCGGTAGTAGCGTTGTTAAGTCATCAGCCGGAATCCGTGCAAACCTTGTGTTTTATGAAGGGTATGTCAAATCCACGCTTGCTTGCGCTGGAAGAGAAGGCGAAAAAAGCGCAGATTAAAATTCTTTATAAAACACCCCAACAGCTTGATGAGCAAGCCAACAATAAAAATCATCAGGGCGTTATAGCCATATTGAATACAGCAGTGCCACCAAAGACGCTTACGAATTTTTCTGAAGACATGCTGCCTAATTTTATTGAGTCAATTACAGGAATTCCTTTTTTATTAATTTTAGATACTGTGCAAGATCCACATAATTTGGGTGCTTGTTTGCGTAGCGCGAATGCAGCCGGTGTTCATGCGGTTATTGTGCCTAAAGATAAAGCTGTTGGATTAACGCCCGCCGCCATTAAAGTAGCGAGTGGGGCTGCAGAATTTACGCCGTTTTTCCAAGTGACTAATTTAGCGCGTACCTTAGAAATGTTAAAACAAAAAGGTATTTGGTTGTTTGGTGCTGCTGGAGAGGTAGATGCCAGTATTTATCAACAAAATTTTTGCGGCCCGATTGCACTTGTATTGGGTAATGAAGAAAAAGGCTTGCGGCGTTTAACCCGTGATTTATGCGATCATCTTTTTCAAATTCCTATGCATGGCCAGGTGGAAAGTTTAAATGTTTCTGTTGCTGCAGGAATTTGTTTGTTTGAAGCGCAGCGGCAGCGCACTCATTTTATTAATGAAAGGGTTATGGCTTCTTGATTCTTGATGGTTTCTCAAGTATCTTAACTACGTGATTAATCTTTACTTTTAAGGGATAGAAAATGAAAAAGACACTTGTTGCACTTTTTTTAGCTGCTGGTTTAGGTTTAGCTTCTGGTAACGTAATGGCCCAGGATGCAACTGATGGTGCCGTGGATCAGTCTGTAACAGCCACTGATGATTCTTCTGCTACTGATGATTCTTCTGCTACTGATGATTCTTCTGCCGCTGATGATTCTTCTGCCACTGATGATTCTTCTGCTAGTGATGGCTCTGAAGATGATTCTGTAAGCGAATAAGTTTGCGCTAACTGACCGCCGAAGCAGCGAGTTATTTTCTTCGGTAGTAAAAAGCATGCAAAAATCGGCGGTCAGTTAGCTATTTATTGCCAGCCAACTGCCGATAGTTTTAAGCCATTGATTTCTTACTGCTTGATAACTGCCAGTTTCTCAACTATAATTAAATGGTGACTAATTTTTTAAGGAATGAAAAATGAGAAAGATATTTATTGCACTTTGTTTAGCGGCTAGCTTATGTTCAGGCAACGCAATGGCTATGAACGCTGCTTCAGCAGACTCTGCCAGTCAACAACGAAAAGCTGATATTAATAATCTCAAACACGCTCTTTTGGCTTCAGATATTTGTGGTTTTGATTTCAGTAGTCAGGAAAATGCCATTGCTTTTGCCGAGAGGCTAGGTGTTGATGAAGTTATTTCTTCTAGTGGTCCTTATCACTTGGGGCTTAGCGGCGCATTAGAATCTCTTGGTGATGCTAGTAGTTTGACGGCTCCTCCTCTTAAGAAGCTGCCAACCCTTCTTAAGAAGGCAGGCGTAAAACAAATCTTTTTTAAAAACGAAGCTGCGGCTAAGAAATTTAAGAAAGCAGCTAAAGTGGGCAATAATTGCGCTATTAATACACCAGTGTGCATTGCTGTTTAGCTAATTTTTCTTTGCCCCTATATAAAGTTCACGTCGATTTTTTTTTTTTTTTTTTTTTTGGTTTAGCCTTTTTTAAACATTAAACCTAAAGTGAATCACATCGCCGTCGCGTACGGTGTATTCTTTACCTTCTGAGCGCCATTTTCCGGCTTCTTTAGCACCTTGCTCGCCTCGGTGTTTAACAAAGTCCTCATAAGCAATGACTTCTGCACGAATAAAGCCACGTTCGAAATCCGTGTGAATGACGCCAGCGGCTTGAGGCGCGGTTGAGTTTTTTTGGATAGTCCATGCGCGAACTTCTTTTACGCCTGCGGTAAAATAAGTTTGTAGTCCGAGTAATTCGTAACCGGCTTTAATTACGCGGTTTAAGCCAGAATCCGTTTGGCCTAACTCTGCTAGAAAAGGTTCCTTTTCTTCTTCAGACATTTCAGAAAGTTCTGCCTCGAATGCCGCGCAGACAGGAATAACTGCAGCGCCTTCTTTTGTGGCATGTTGGCGAACAGCGGCTAAGTGATGATTGTCGTCTCCAAAACCGTCTTCATTTACATTGGCTATATAAAGCATAGGTTTGATAGTGATAAGGTGTAAGGTGCTCAGGACTTTCTTATCTTCATCGCTTAATGTTAATGTGCGAATTGCGATACCATTATCTAGTTGTGCTCGAACCATTTCGAGTAGCGTTTTTTCTTTGGCAGCATCTTTGTCACCACTGCGTGCATTTTTATTCGCGCGCAATAAGGCTTTTTCCACCGTATTTAAATCAGCAAGAGCAAGTTCGGTGTGAATGGTTTCTATGTCGCCAACAGGATCTACTTTGTTGTTCACATGAATAATGTCATCATTTTCAAAACAACGTACTACTTGAGCGATAGCATCAGTTTCGCGAATATGCGCCAAAAATTGATTGCCTAATCCTGCCCCTTCCGAGGCTCCTGCAACAAGGCCGGCAATGTCAACAAACTCCATTGTTGTAGGAACAATGCGTTGTGGCTTTACGATTTCAATCAATTGGTTCATGCGAGTATCGGGAACAGAAACAATGCCAACATTGGGTGAAATGGTACAAAAAGGATAGTTAGCAATTTCAACGCTAGCTGATTGTGTGAGAGCTTTGAAAAGAGTTGATTTTCCGACGTTGGGTAGGCCAACTATACCGCATTTAAATCCCATTATTTCTCCTTCGCTCCTCGACTTTTGATCCACAGCGTCGTTGCGCGTTTGTCTCGCTGCTCATGTACTAGCTTGTACACTCCGCTGCTCGTCTGCACGCGCGCCTAGCTGTGAGTCAAAATTCTTCGAGCTCAATTATTGTGTATGTAAAAAATTCATCGCTGGTTGAAACTGCCCTTGGAGTAATAGCGGAAGAACTTCTTTTGCTTTTTCCAAGCTGGCATCAATCAGAGTGCTCTCATCTTTCGTGGGCGCATTGAGTACGTAATGCTCTACTTGGCTGGATTGCAAAGGCCTGCCGACACCAATGCGCAAACGCCAAAAATTTTGCGTGCCCATTTGCTGTATTATACTGCGTAAACCATTGTGTCCGCCATGTCCGCCGTCTTGTTTTAGTCGAATAGTTCCCGCGGGCAGATCAATCTCATCATGCGCCACTAAGATTTCTTCAGAGGCTATTTTATAATAATGACTGATTGCTTGAACCGCTTGTCCGCTTAGGTTCATGTAAGTACTTGGAACGGCAAACAAAAGCGGGGGAGGTCCCATTTGTTTTATAATTCGGCTGTGAAGCGACTTTTCAATCCGCCACACACTAGAATCTGTGACTAAGTTGACAAACCATTCGCCAGCATTATGCCGGGTGAGCTCATAACGCTCCCCCGGATTCGCAAGGCCAATAACCAGCTTTATCGATGACATGACGTCCTAGATTATTTGCCGGTTTTTGGTTTGTTCTTCTTGTCGCTGGTCGCAATTGGAGCGGCTACTTTTGCTGCAGCTTCTTTTTCAGCGGCTGCCACATCGATATCGTCCTGTTGTGCTGCGCCACGAGGTAAGTGTACACCAACGACTGCTATGTCATTTCCATGAGAAAGCGCTGTAAACACAACACCTTTAGGTGGTGTAAGGTTAGATAGATGTAATATATCATCAATTTCGATTTTACTGACGTCCACTTCGATGAATTCAGGTAGATCACGTGGTAAACAGGTGATTTCAACTTCAACTACGAAGCGATTCATGATTCCGCCGCCTGTTTTTACACCAGGAGCGATTTCTTCACCTTTAAAGTGTAAAGGTACATGCATATGAATTTTTGCATTTGCGTCGACTCTTAAAAAGTCAGCGTGCATAATGATGGTTTTGTAAGGGTGGCGTTGTAGGGCTTTGAGAACCACGTTTTCATTTTTGCCATCAACGGCTAATTCAATAATATGGCTGTAAAAAGCTTCATTTTCTAATGCCTTTCTAAGAACGCGTTGTTCTATAGAAATGTTTTCAGGGGCACGACCTGCGCCATAGACAATGGCAGGAACAAGATCAGCTTGTCGGCGTAGGCGGCGGCTCGCACCTTTCCCCATCTCGCTTCGCTTTGAGGCTGATAATGTGAATGTGGTTGTTGACATAAAGATTCTCCAAAAGAGTAAAAATAACCAATGGACTCGCGACCAAGCCAGTGGGTCGCCGATTCTAGCGTAAAATTCAAGTCCTTGCCAGAGATAATCTAAGAATAAAAGCAGTCTAAGAAAACATCGACATGAGTGATTTGCCGCGATAAATTCTATCGATGCACTGTGCCAGCATATCGCCTACCGAAATTTGGCGGATTTTTTTGCAAGCAAGCGCTTCTGCGGAAAGTGGTATGGTGTCAGTCACGACAAGTTCATCGAGTTGTGATAATTCAATGTTTTTAATAGCATTCCCAGAAAGAATAGGATGGGTAATATAAGCGCTAATATGTTTGGCGCCCTGTTCTTTTAGGGCTTCTACACCGGCACGTAACGTCCCCGCGGTATCAATCATGTCATCTACTAAGATGCAATCTTTGTTCGCTACATCACCGATAATATGCATCACTTTAGCTTCATTGGCTTTTGGTCTACGTTTATCCAAAATAGCAAGATCTGTGCCTAAGTGTTTTGCAATCGCTCTGGCGCGTACTACGCCTCCGACATCGGGAGAGATAATCATGACATCTTGCGAGTCATAATATTGCTTAATATCTTCTAAAAAAATGGGAGTGCTATAAACATTATCAACAGGAATAGAAAAAAAGCCTTGAATTTGATCTGCGTGTATATCAACGGTTAGCACTCGAGAAATGCCGGCTCCAACCAACATATCAGCAACAACGCGCGCAGAGATGGGTACGCGCATAGAGCGTACGCGTCGATCTTGTCTGGCATAGCCGTAATAGGGGCATATCGCTGTTATTTTAGTTGCGGAGGCGCGTCGAAAAGCATCGGCCATAATGACCAATTCCATGAGGTTGTCGTTCACCGGAGCGCACATCGGTTGAATAATGAAAACTTCACGCCCGCGAACGTTTTCCATGATTTCCACCATGATTTCACCGTCGCTATAGCGACCTACTTTAATTTTCCCTAAAGACAAGTGGAGATGAGAGGCTATTTTTTCAGCCAGGGGGATATTCGCGTTGCCGGTAAAAATTTTTATTTCTGACGACACGCTTTCCTGCCTTAAGTATGAAGATTTGGCTGGGGCGCTAGGATTCGAACCTAGGTATGCGGAGATCAAAACCCCGTGCCTTACCACTTGGCGACGCCCCAACAGCGAGTCATGAATTTTGCAGACTTCAGCTTTATCTGTCAATGGTTAAATCTAAATGATTTTCTTTTTATATCACTCTAGAGAAAGTAATTGGTCTACAATTGCTTCTAAGTCTTGCTTTTTTTGTTTATGTTCAGATAAAACTACTGCTAGTTTTTCAACATTTTTAGGTAAATAAAGATCTTGGTTGCCTAAATCGGTTTCTAATTTTTCAACTTGCTGTTTTAGTGTGGCCAACTTTGTTTCAAGTTTTTTGAGCTGTTTGTTTCCCATGGCTTGCCCGCCAGATTTATTTTCTTTATTTTCTTTTTTTGAAGAAGATGTTTTGCTGGTTGGGCTCAAATCTTCTTTTGCCATCACAGCTTTTTGATAATCATCCAAATCGCCATCAAACGGCAACAATTTGCCTTGTGCGATCCAGTACAGCTGATCCGTGATGCTGCTTACAAAATAACGATCATGCGAAACCAAAACCACAGCGCCTTGATAGCTTTGTAGCGCAATAATCAATGCTTCGCGCATTTGCAAATCTAGATGGTTAGTCGGTTCGTCGAGTAATAATAAATTAGGTCGATGATAAATTAATAACGCTAAAGCAAGGCGCGCCTTTTCTCCGCCGGAAAAGTGGCGTACGCTATCGAAAACGCAGTCGCCTGAAAATCCGAATCCACCTAAGTATTTGCGAATATCCGATTCACCCAATTTTTTGTCTAGTTGTTGAACGTGTGCAAACGGTGTTGAATCATAATCAAGCGTGTCGAGTTGCTGTTGCGAAAAATAACCAATTTTCAATTTGGGATGCTGAGTAATCTCACCCGTAATGGGTGGTAATTCTTCAGCGAGAGTTTTCATCAAAGTACTTTTTCCGCCGCCATTTCGGCCTAGAAAAGCAATGCGATCATCATGGTTCACATTCATGCCGATTTTTTCGAGGATGACAGTTTTGCCATAACCAATCGATACGTCCATTTTGATGATAGGATCAGATAATTTTTCGCAAGGAAAAAAGTGGAATGAAAATGGATTTTCGCGTTGCAAACCTACCGTCATAGTCAGTTTTTCAATGGCTTTCATGCGGCTTTGAGCTTGTTTTGCTTTAGATGCTTTATAACGAAAACGATCCACAAATGATTGCATGTGCGCGCGTTGTCTGGCAATTTTCTCGGCAGAACTCGCTTCTTGTTCTAATTGCATTTCAAATTGTCTCGCAAAAGAAGTGTAGTTGCCGGTATATAATTTTAAAGTGCGTTGTCGCAAATGCAGCGTATGCGTACATACATTATCTAGGAAATCTCTATCATGGGAAATAATCAGCATCGAGCATTTTTTGCTTTGTAACCACTTCTCAAGCCATAAAATCGCTTCAATATCTAAATGGTTGGTGGGCTCATCGAGCAATAACAATTCAGCAGTAGCTAAAAGTGTGCGGGCTAATTGCAAACGCATTTGCCAACCACCGGAAAAGCTAGAGACTGGGTTTTCAAACGTCTCTTGGGTGAAGCCCAATCCATTCAGAATGCTGCTCGCGCGTCCTTCAATCGTAAAGCCGTCAATGGCTTGCAAGTCGGTATAACATTGAGAAATCGCCAGGCCATCTTCTTCTGCTTCAGCTTTTTGTAAGTCAGCTTGAATTTTTGACCAAATTAAATCACCGCTTTTAACGTATTCAATCGCTGGCTCATCACTGTGCGGCAGTGCTTGTTCCAAATAGGCAATGGCGGTGCGTTTGACTTCAAGCGAAACGCTGCCGAGATCTTCGTGTAACCCCCCGGTAATTAACTGAAATAGGCTGGTTTTACCCGTGCCATTGCGGCCAATCAAGCCAGTGCGGCAGCCTTGTTCAACCCGAACAGAGGCTTCTTCTAATAGAAATTTCGTCCCGCGGCGCAGGGTGACATTTTTAAGTTCTAACATGTTTTGTTGCTTTTATGATCTTTTGAAAAAAGTAGAGCCAAATTTTGGCCGCATATTACCTGATGGGCAGTCATTGTTCAATCGTTAGTTTAGCCTTCATTGCAAGTAATTGTATGGATCAAGTTATTCCGATATCTTTGATTTCGTATCAATTTTAAATGCTAAATTTGATTAAAGAGTTATTAGAAAGTCGTGCAAGGCCGCGATAGGAATACTTAAGCATTCCGATGATAATTGTAACTTATGTCCACCAAAGGTGACTAAAATAATTTGCTTGGTTTGGGGGAATATTTTTTTGAAACTTGCGCTTAATGCCACGGGGCGTATATTTTGCGAGCTTACTTTTGCATCGAGTGCGATAGCCGATCCTGCGCTTGTTATAATGAGAAAATCAATTTCTTCGCCTTCTTTAGTTCGCCAAACGTATAGCTGCCAATCTTTATTGTGGTTTTGTATAAATTTATAAATTTCTGCAAATACAAGTGTTTCAAACAATGCTCCCATTTGAGGGCTTATTAGCATAGGTCCTTGCTGCTGCCAGCCTTGCAAACGCACGGCTAATCCCGTATCAGTAAAATAAAGTTTCGGTGTTTTTGTCAGTCGTTTATTGAGGTTGTTGGCGTACGGTTTAAGGCAGTAAATTAAATCTGTTTGTTGCAGAATACTCGCCCATTCTTTAATGGTTACGGCTTGAACGGAGCTGTTTTGTGCTATGTTGGCGTAATCGAGTAAGGCGCCTGTTCTTGCGGCAAATAATTTTAATACGTTGCTAAAGGCTAATTGCTTTTGAATGCCAGCGCTCAATACAACATCTTTCTCAATATAACTTCGAATGTAATCGTTAAGATATTGGGCGGGATTGAGTTGGTTGTTGACATATAATTCTGGCCATCCTCCTTGATAAAGAATTGAAGAAATATCCATTTCAGGTAACGCGCGTTTTATTTCATGAACGGTTAATGTGTTTAAATAAAAGTAACTCGCTCTTCCCGCAAGGCTTTCTTTAACATTCCTGTCCATTAAAATTTGATTCGAACCTGTCATTCTGAAGAGCACAGAAATAGGTTGATGGTCAACTAAGCGTTTTCTTTTTTGTTGGTCTACTAACCGCTTAATTTCTGAAAATAATGGCGGCGCATATTGCACTTCATCCAGCAATATAGGTGGCTTAAATTGTTCTAAAAATAATCTAGGATCTTGATTGGCTAATAATCGTAATTGCAGGTCATCGAATGTGATTTCTTGGAAATTTCCAGGCAAATGGGCTAGTAAAGTACTTTTTCCGCACTGACGTGGCCCCAGTAATAATTGCACTGGCGCTTGGTTGCTGGCAAGTTGCTGACTAAGATCACGCTGAATAATACTCATCCGACGATTATAAGTTTCCGCCTTATAATCGTCAACAAAAATGAGAGACATTTTTATATTTTAAGGGAGCATATTCTCTGTCTTGGACAACTTCCTGAGACCCATGCAGATTATTCGTGATAATAGCGACGGAGACCCTCGCATTTTCCTAAGGTCCATCACTCCTCAAATATAGTTGCAGATTGTTATAATGTATTATCTGCAAATTTGCATATTATATGGGGTAATTTTTTTACGGAAAGTGTCAATTGAGCACTTTTACTTCTTTTACTGCAGACACATCATTGAGCATAATATAGTCAATAAAAATTGCATCAGCCTCTTGGCAGGGGCGAGTGGCGCTCGCCCTGTCTAACTTTGCGTTAGCCTTTATCCTTTATTTGACATTTTATTCTCTAGCGCGTAGCGTATTTATGATAAAATGCACATAAAACAGGGTGAGCTTGTAAGTGCGCAGTTGAATTCTGAATTATATAATCAAGTAAGTGATATACTGCCCCCAATAATTGAAGTGAAAGTGTGAGATAAAATAGTGAGTACAAATTTTAGGGCGCTGTTGTCTTTGGCTGAGAGTACGGCGCTTGCTGCGGGCATGCAGCTGGTGGCGCATAAGTCTCAATGGTGCGCAATTGAAGCAGAGGCCGGTCGAGAGGTTAAAATAAAGGCGGATCGTTTTGTTGAGGCGATGATTTTAGAGAATCTTCAAGGCGGCACTGATTTTCCCATTTTGACTGAAGAGCGAGGGTGGCGTGCTGGCATTTCTGATGAAGGATATCTTTGGGTCGTTGATCCCCTAGATGGTAGTTATAATTATTATAATGATATTCCCATTTGCGCGGTTTCTATTGCGCTTTATCGCGGACAATTCCCTGTTCTGGGCGTTATTTATGATTTTAATCGGCATGAATTGTTTTCAGGACTTACTGAAGAAGGCGCATGGTTGAATAAGCGTCCGATCACCGTTTCGCAAATTAAAGAAAGTGAGCGCGGAATATTGTACACAGGATTTCCTGTTGCGCGTGATTTTAGTGATGAAAACTCTATTGCTTTTATGACCTTTGCAAGGCAATGGCGCAAAGTCAGAATGATTGGTAGCGCGGCAATTGCTCTTGCCTATGTAGCGTGTGGTCGTGCTGAATATTACCATGAGCGTAATACCATGTTTTGGGATGTGGCAGCGGGTTTGGCGATTGTCGTGGCTGCGGGTGGCAATGTACAGTTTTTTGGAGATAGCCTGGACGCTCCACAAGATGTGCATGCGAATAATGGGTCGGTGATACATAAATGGCGATAAGAACTTGTGTTATTGTTCTTGGCTTGTTGTTGTTACTGTCAAGCTGTGCGCAACCTCCTCAATCCACTCCATTAACGTCATCGTGGCCTCAGCGGCAACAACAATTATCCGCTTTAAATACATGGCAGTTTCGTGGCCATGTAGTGTTCAAAATGCCTGAGCGCAAGCTCAGTGCTAATGTCTATTGGCAGCAAGAACAAGATTCTTATCAAGTGATGTTATTCGGTCCGTTGGGGTTCAATACAGTAAATTTAGATGGCCTTCCTGGGAAAGTGCATTTAAAGGATAGTCATGGACATGTTTATGAGGCAAGTAGTCCAGAACAATTGATGCAGACACAATTGGGTTGGTTATTACCTATATCTTCTCTTTATTATTGGGTGCGCGGCTTGCCTGCGCCTGGTCCTGTCACCAGGGTGAGCTATGATGTTTACCATCGTATTAACACCTTAGAACAAGATGGTTGGCAGATTCATTATGAGGCCTATCAACGCTTGCAGCTATTTGAATTACCTAAAGAAATTACCTTTACGCAGGTTAAATTTTATATGCATTTGACGATAGAAGGTGACAGCTGGCAAGTGAAGAGCTAAAATCGCACTAATTTTTTAAGCGTTCTCGCCCTAAATATTAATTATAAAAATATGAGCATCCTTGTCGTTGGTTTAAATCATAAAACAGCACCTGTTGAGTTGAGGGAGCAATTTGCGTTTTCATCGGATGAAGTGGAGCGAGTACTTGCGTCATTAACATCACATTCTTCGCTGCGCGAAGCGGTGATTCTTTCTACTTGTAATCGTGTGGAAATTTATACCTTCGGGGTATCGGAAAGCGTGGTGACCCAATGGCTATGTGAGTGGTGTAGAGGCGGCTCGCTAGTCTCCCAAGATGATTTTTTACAGCATGGATATGTCTTCCAAGGAATAGAAGCAGTAGAACACTTGATGCAGGTTGCTTGTGGTTTAGATTCATTAGTCGTCGGTGAGCCAGAAATCTTTGGACAAGTGAAAGCTGCGTTTGCCAAAGCGTGTCTTCATAAAACCGTTGGCGCGCACTTAAGCCGACTTTTTCGTCAAACTTTTCAAGTAGCTAAGCGTGTACGAACCAGTACGAAAATTGGAGCTTGCCCTGTTTCTGTGGCATCCACTGCAGTTTTATATGCTAAAGAATGGATATCCGAAAATCCTCGCGTATTAATTATTGGTACTGGGCAAGTGGGCGGTTTAGTAGCAAAGCATGCGAAAACTCTTTCATCGCGTCCATTAATGATTGTCAGTAGAAATCTTGAAAATGCCAAACGTCTTGCAAATGAAGTTTGTGGTATTGCGGGAAGTTTAGAACAATTAACTGAATATTTGTCGCAAGCGGATATTGTAATTTCTTCAACTTCGAGTCAAAGGCCGGTAATTTCTTTAGAAACGGTCGAAAATATTTCTCATAAAATTTTGCTAATTGATTTAGCGGTGCCACGGGATGTTGCGCCAGATGCCGCTAAGCATCCATGTGTGACGCTGTGCCAGTTGGATCAGTTAAAAGCAACGATACAACAACATGTTCATATGCGCGCACATGCAGCAATGCAAGCCGAACGTTTGATAGAGGAAAGTGCGCGAGATTTTATACTTTCATTACGCACGATGAATGCCGATGAAATTATCACGCAATATCGTACGGTGATGGAGGCTCATTGCGATATTGAGTTGAAAAAAGCTTTAAAAGCTAATCAGTACGGTGAAGCAACGGAGTTGGTTTTAAAAGATTTTTCTCGAAAATTAATCAACAAAATGATGCATCTTCCTTGTGTTCAACTTCGGCAAGCGAGCGTGGATGGGCGCCAAGATTTTATTCTTTTGGCTTCTGAGCTGTTAGGTGTCCAAAAAGGGATAAAATTATGAGAGAGTCATTACAAAATAAATTAAATTTTTTAATTGAGCGTCATGAAGAATTGGGAAATATGTTAAATCTCAATGAAGTCATGAATGATCAAAATAAATTTCGAGAGTTTTCAAAAGAGTATGCGCAGTTAGAGCCAGTGGTTGTCGCTTATAAGCACTATCAAGCCTGTGAGGGAGAAATTGCTAGTTTAGAAGAGATGTTGAACGAGCAAGATGCTGGAATAAAACAAATGGCAGAAAGTGAATTGCCAGAGGCCAGGAATCGAAAAGAAAAACTTGCGGAACAATTACAATATTTATTATTGCCTCGCGATCAAAATGACAGAAGAAATATTTATTTGGAAGTCAGGGCGGGAACGGGCGGTGATGAGGCGGCTCTTTTTGCAGGCGATTTAAGTCGTATGTATATTCGTTACACCGAGCGCATGGGCTGGCGCGCTGAAATTGTTAATGCGAGTGAGGGTGAACATGGTGGGTATAAAGAAATTATTTTGCGTATCAGTGGCCAAGATGTTTATGCTAAATTAAAATTTGAGTCTGGTGGGCATCGCGTGCAACGTGTCCCAACCACAGAATCTCAAGGGCGAATTCATACTTCTGCTTGTACAGTGGCTGTATTGCCAGAAGCGGATGAATTAGATGAAATTAATATTACGCCAGCTGATTTGAAAGTCGATACTTATCGATCTTCGGGCGCGGGTGGTCAGCACGTTAATACCACTGACTCTGCGATACGGATTACCCATCTTCCAACAGGAATTATTGTTGAATGTCAGGATGAGCGTTCACAACATAAGAATCGCGCTAAAGCGATGGCAGTGCTGCAGTCGAAAATTTTACTGGCACAACAACAAAAACAACAACAAGAGATTTCTGATGCGCGACGCAGTTTAGTCGGTAGTGGCGATCGTTCAGAGCGCATTCGTACGTATAATTTTCCGCAGGGGCGATTAACAGATCATAGGATTAATTTGACCTTGTATAAACTTTCCGGAATTATGGAAGGTGATTTAGGTGATGTGATTGAGCCGCTAGTGCACGAACATCAAGCGGATTTGTTGGCCTCACTTGCAGAAGAGCGATATTAAAGTGATACTTTAGTATAACTAAATACGAAAAGAGGAGCGTTATGATTCGGTTAAAATCGAATTAAATTTGTGTAGCAATTTTCTATACAATTATGTATGCTTAATGTATATAAACACAGGAGGTTACATGATGTATCAAACGCGCCAGAGCGAATCAATTTCTATCAATATTCGAGCCAAATTGCATCAGCGTGATTTGATTGATCAAGCGGCTGAACGTTTAGATCGCAGCAGGTCAGACTTTATGTTAGAGGCCGCTTGTCTTAAAGCAGAAGAGGTGTTACTCGATCAGGCATTTTTCTCAGTCAATTTTGATACGTTTCAACAAGTTCAAGCGCTGCTTGATAAACCCTTGCCCCCCACAGACAAGCTACGTCGTTTACTTAGAACCTACGCTCCATGGGAAAAGTGATTATGGCATACTGGTTGGCACCCACTCCAATAACACCTGATCATGATCTCTTAGCTTTTAATAGTGGTGAAGAGTCCCTTGATGAATGGCTTAAGAAACGCGCGCTTAAAAATCAAAGCACCGGTGCTTCAAGAACTTTTGTGTTGAGTGACGATGCGGGTAAATTAGCAGGCTATTATTGCTTATCAGCAGGCGCCATTGGCCAGGAAATTGCACCTAAAAAATTGCGTCGAAATATGCCAGATTTGCTGCCCATATTATTATTGGGTAGACTGGCGATTGATAAAAATTACTATAATAGGGGCTTTGGAAGTGCGTTATTACGTGATGCATTGATACGTTCTACGAGTGTCGCAAACAATACAGGCGTATTTGCTTTATTAGTTCATGCGCTATCTGATCAAGCGAAACAATTTTATTTGTCGCGTGGATTTGTAGAGTCTCCACTACAAGCGATGACACTTATGATGACATTAGAAACAGTGCGGCAAATATTGAGTGAAGCGTCAACTTAATCTACGAGAGCATTCATTGCCCATAAAATGTTAGAGCGTCTCAAGCCACTCTATGCACTTATCGTCAACAAAAACTAACATATACTGCGGAAATGGCGTACAATTTATTCGCAATTTTGATGAGCTTGTGAATATTGTTGAGGGCTGTAAGCGATGGAGGACATGCAAAATCTTAAGAATCTGCTTGAGCAAGCGACAACACAACTTGCTGCATCATCAAAAACCCCACGTTTAGATGTTGAGTTATTGCTTGGATATATTTTACAGAAAGACCGCGTATATCTTTTTTCACACCCTGAATATGACTTATCTTTTCAAGAGCATCAACAATGGCGGCATTTATTGTCACAGCGCTGCTTGCAAATTCCTGTCGCTTATTTGATTGGTCAAAAATATTTTTGGGATTTGGATTTGCAAGTGAATGCGCATACGCTTATTCCGCGTTCAGAAACAGAGTTGTTGGTTGAGTTAGTTTTGCGCAGGGGCGACCGGTTGATCGCTCAAGGTCATGATGTGAATGTCCTTGATCTTGGCACAGGCTCTGGTGCAATCGCGTTAGCATTGGCGCACGAACGACCTGACTGGAAAATATCAGCGGTAGATTTTTCAGAAGATGCATTGAAAATAGCAAAAATAAATGCGGCGAAAAATAATATTTTTAACGTTGAATTTTTTCATAGCGATTGGTTTTCTACATTCGCAAATAATGAAAAATGGGATGTGATTGTCAGCAATCCTCCATACCTTGATGAAAATGACACTCATTTAGTCACAGAAGAGATCCGCCATGAACCTAGAGCAGCCTTAGTTGCCAAAAAAAATGGCTTAGCAGATTTTGAAAAAATAATTGCAGATGCTCGTCACTATCTTAAACCCGGCGGGCAAGTATTGCTTGAGCATGGTTGTATGCAAGGCGAAGCCGTGAGGGAGTTATTTTTGCTCCACGGGTATGGGTCTGTAGAAACCTCTAGGGATTTGGCAGGGTTGGAGCGAGTTACGTTGGGTGTTGTAAATGAAGTGCTCGCTCGTTAATGCCATTTAATCTGCAAGAAAACCAGATCCCTCGTAACGTGTTACCGCATGATAAGTAAGGGTGAGCATTCCAAAGGTAATAGGTGTTGTGCTGTCTGAGATTTGATTTATTGAAAGCGATAACTCAGTATTTGGTGTAAAATTGTATCCTAATCCCACGCCGCCATAAGGTCTTACGCGCGATTGGGAGTTCTCATCGCTATTTTCAGGCATAACATAAACGTAAGCAGCGCCTGCCTCAATGAATGCGTTAAATTTCCAAAAATTAACCATTGGTTTTGCAGCAAGATATCCAAACATGTAAGTTTGACTTGGGGCATTTTCCCCGTTGTAGGTGACTTTATCAAAGGCATCGAAGGCGGCATCAATCGCAAAGTTTTTGGAACCATTATAACCAAAAGTCACACCACCACCGTAGCTGTCGCCGCTGTCAGGGGAGTAAGTTACATTGTTTACGGTGGTATCTTGAAGGTCAATTTGTCCATCGACCACATTTAATCCAAAATAAAAGCCCTGGTCTGAAGCGCACGCCAATGATGAGCATAAAAGTGTCAATATTGCGAGCGATTGTTTGGTAATCATGTTATTTTCCCTTGTAGTCCAAATTTTGGCAATACTAACACAAAAATTAAAGGCATAAAATTTGTTTTTGGGTTAAAAGTCTGCTATAGAAGCAGCCAGTTTTTCTTTGTATAAAGGGTATTCGATATGACGGTTAAAAAAGCAGCAACTACGGCGTCTAAAGCGAAAGCTGAAATTAAATCCACCAAAACAGACAAAAAATCTTCAGTTAAAGCTTTGTCTGATGCTGGCTTTGGTGTTCAGCCTTATTTATTGCAGGACAGTGAAGAATATATGAATGCGTCACAGAATGAGCATTTTAAAGGACTTTTGAACGCCTGGCGTGCTACGTTAGCGACGAAAATAGATACTGCGGTACTACATCTCAAAGATGAGCCCAAGCATTTTGCAGATCTCAATGATAGGGCTACGCAAGAAGAGGAGTTTAACCTAGAGCTAAGAGCGCGGGATCGTGAGGCAGATTTAGTCGTTAAAATCGATGAAGCATTGAAGCGTCTCAATGATGGCGATTATGGTTATTGCGAAGAATGTGGTGTTGAGATAGGTTTGCGTCGTTTAGAAGCTCGTCCAACAGCGACTTTGTGTATTGATTGCAAGACTTTGGCAGAAATGCGCGAACGTCAAGCTGGCGGCATATGATGTTGTTGACGGGTAGCTATCTTAATCTGTCTATGGCACCATAATTACTACGAAGCAATGAAAAGGTAGTGATTTATGGCGCCGGGTGGAGGAGGAGGTCAGCAACCTGATAATTCATTAGGTCCTCTATGGATCATGCTTTTTATCTGCATTATCGGCGGGTTGATTTGGTATTTTTTACATGCCTATTTAATGCTGGTATTTCTTAAGCTTAAAGTTATAGAAATGGAAGTCATCGGGCTATTCACCTCTCAGCTGGATGGGGTGCGTGCCTATGCCTCTGCAGTCTCGCCTGGTGCAGTCACCTTTGTTCAAGCGCAATATGTGGCTTCCAGTGTTGGTAAATATATTGCCATACCCTGTGTCGTATTGATGTTGTTATTAGCAGTGGTTATCTACAAAGCTGCTTCAGCTACAGGCTACCGTCGTTCTTACAATATGAAAGAGCTTTCGCAAGCACAGCAAGAAATTTGGCCGCAAATCAAACCCGTTGTGCCGCTTAATCTTATTAAAGAAGATATTCGCAAAGGTGTTTGGGCTATGTCTTTAACGCCCATGGAATTTGCCAAACAAAAAAGATTGATTATTGAAGAAGAAATTATGCCGCTAGAGGACGAACTGCTACGACGTAAACGTGTTATTGCCAAGTTGGATAAAGGGAGAGCTAACGCGCTCTTTACCTTGCAGTTAGGCCGTCTTTGGCGTGGCTTTGAAGCATTGCCTCCTTACCTGCAGGCCTTGTTTGGGGTGTTTGCTGCAAAAGCTAATGGAGATAGGGACACAGCTTATGCGGTATTGGCAGCGTTATCGAGCGGCTACAATAGCGAGAAAAATACAATTGTTTGCGAAAATCCGTTATTACTTTGTCGTAAATATATGAATGTGAAGGCGGTAAAATTGGTAATGACATCGCATGCGTACGAATTAACCGTCATGTCTTCGATGTTAGAACTATCACGTTATGATGGAGTGTTAAGTAGCTCAGATTTTTTATGGCTAAAACCAATCGATAGAAAAGCGTGGTTTGTACTGAATGGCGTTGGTCGAAGAACACCTGTATGTGAAGCGGCAGGGGTTTTTGCGCATTGGTTGGCGGAAAAAGAGTTAGGAAAAAAATCAGTTTTACCAATGATCGAATCGGCAACCCTAGCGCTTGAATCTGCGCTTACAGAAATTGCTTACCATCGAGACGAAGACGCCCAATATTATAATGCGAGTACAGGATGATTAGAGGATTAGAAAAACATCAAGAGCAAGATGCGTCGCAGCTCTTGCGGGACACGCGAACGCTTGGTTCAAAAGTTCAAGATTTTTTGAAGCAGCCTGCGCAAAGCGCCATTATATTCGTGGTATTTGCAGCGATAGCGGGTGTTTTCCCTGCTATTGCTGATATTGTTATAGGTATTGGATTTTGTCTTTCATTCTACTGTTTGTACGTGGCTAAACGTGCCGCCCTTCCTTTTAGGATGCCTGTTCGTTCGAAAGCGCTAGATTACAACGATCTTAAGCCAGGGGGTGGTATTCGCCCCAATATTGCACGAGGCATTTGTTTTATTGGTAATGCAAAAAGTAATGGCGATGAGCTCTGGTTTAACAACGACGACATGCGTACGCATATGTTGATTTTTGGATCGACAGGGAGTGGTAAAACAGAAGCGCTGATTTCTTTCGCTTTCAACGCGCTGATGCAGGGTAGTGGTTTTATTTATGTCGATGGTAAAGGAGATAACTCACTTTATGCTAAGATTTTTTCTATGTGTCGCAGTATGGGTAGAGAAGATGACATTCTGTTAATTAACTTTATGACTGGTGCACGAGATATTATTGGTGCTCAAGAAACCAAGTTGTCAAACACAATGAATCCTTTTTCAAGCGGTTCATCAAGTATGTTGATTCAACTGGTAGTGAGTTTAATGGGCGAGAGTCAATCTGGATCACCCGATGGCGATATGTGGAAAAACCGCGCGATTAACTTTGTTGAAGCACTAATGAAGCTATTGGTTTATGTTCGAGACCAAGGCAAGTTGTTGTTGGATGCTAACTCAATTCGTAATTATTTTCACTTACCTAAATTAGAACAGATTTGCCTTGATCGCCAGTTTCCGGTTGATGGGCAGGAGCCTATTTCTATTGCTGATGCACCGCCATTGGTTATGGATCCGATTAATAATTATCTGCTTAATTTACCGGGTTTTGATCCCAAGAAAAAAGGCAAACAAGTGTCGCAAGTGTTAGAACAGCATGGATTTATTACCATGCAGTTAACGCGTACATTTGGTTCGTTAGCGGATACGTATAGTCATATTATTCGTACCAATGTTCCGGAAGTTGACATGGCAGACGTGGTATTGAATCGTCGCATTTTAGTAGTGTTATTGCCTGCGCTAGAAAAGTCGCCAGATGAATTATCTAACTTAGGTAAAATTATTATTGCAACATTAAGAGCGATGATGGCCTCTGGATTAGGCGATAGTGTTGAAGGACGTTTTCAAGATGTCATTCAACGTAAACCTACGAATGCTCCAACACCTTATATGTGTATTCTCGATGAGTATGGATATTATGCAGTAAAAGGATTTGCGGTTGTACCTGCGCAGGCACGTTCTTTAGGATTTTCCACGATTTTTGCTGGGCAAGACTTGCCAGCTTTTCAAAAGGCGTCAAAAGAAGAAGCCGCTTCTATCGGTGCGAATACCAACATTAAAATTTGTATGAAATTGGAAGACCCTGGTGAAACCTGGGACTTTTTTAATAAAACCGCCGGCGAAATTTATGTCACTAAAGTGGATCACTTCCAAACAGATTCGCAAAGTATGATGAATAATTATTTGGATACAAAAAGTGCGTCTGCGGAAAAACGTGCACGAATTCATTTATTAGATCTTAAAGATCAAGACGTTGGTGAGATGCATGTTTTTTTCAAATCTGAAATTGTGCGGGCACGTGCTTTTTTTGCGAATCCAACCATTGCAGATAGAATGCGTTTGAATCACTTTCTGAAAGTAGAAAAACCAAATATCAAAGAATTGGTAAAGCAAGAAAGACAATTAATAAAATTCACACAGTTATTAGAAAAGCCGGTGATTTTTGATCAGCCAGTTGAGTCCTCTGATGCAATTGCGACGGTATCAGGTATTCTTTCTTCTACACAGAAACATAAAAATATAATTGATCGCAGCGTAGCGGCTTTTCTCGCTTGTTGCGAAGGTTTTCAGCCATCGTCATCGATGGATGACTCAAGCGTTAGCAGGAGCGTGACCGCAGAAAGTGTTGGTGAACCTGTGGTGGAAATTTCTGATCGTCTTAATTCATTTGTCAGTGTGCGAGTCACAGAAAGTGTACGTCCGTATTTTTCTGGCGAACGTTATGATCAATTTTGTAAGCCTTTGTTGATTAAACATCAAGTGAGAGAAAAAATAGAGTTAATTGAACGCTTAATGGGAAGAAAAGCAAATCAAGCCAACAACATCGCGTTAGAAATGGTGCGTGATATCGAAGTCGCTACAGATTATCCGCCAGTGATTACTGTGCGTTTGTCTGCTCCCGAATTAGTGGACATTACCCAGCGCTTGGTGACGATGCTGGAGACGCAAGCAAATAGCAGTGAGGATTAACAAGCTTTATGATCAAGTTATATAAACAATGTGGCGTTTTTATTGCAGTGATGTTGTTTTCTATTTTGTTGCAATCGTGTTCAACAGAAGGTAGTGGGCTAGACTCTTCGACGGCAAAAGGTGCTGGGGCTGGCGTGGTGGCAGGTGCCGTAGTGGGTGGGGTTTCTGGCGCAGGCGTTCCGTTAGGAGCCGGTGTTGGGGCAGCCGTAGGTGGGACATTAGGTTATTTCTTCTCAGAAAATAAGACAACTTTGCAAGCATTGGGAGCCGAAGGGGTGTCCGTCATGAGGTTGGGTGACACGGTTATTATCACCATCCCATCTCAGATTTTATTTGATGGATATTCAGTGCAAGTTTCATCATCCGGTAATGAGATTCTTGCCCAGGTTGCTAAGTTACTTGAGCCGATGAATAAGGTGAAAATTACGATAGCCGCTTATGCTGCAGCGATGGCGCAATCTCAAAAAGACTTAATATTAACTCAGTGGCAAGCGGAAACTGTGAGTAATTACCTCTGGGATCATCATGTTGACGTACGTTTGCTATATGCAGTTGGTTATGGCGGCGGACATCCTATGCAGTATGCGCCCAATAAAGCCGTAGATAATATTATGGGTGAGCGTGCAAATTATCGTGTAGAAATTACGTTGAAAGATTATGTGCGATAGGGCAACGCAGATTTTTAGTTTACCCTATGATATTTATATGCTCTTATATAGGGTAATGAGCAGGAGGTGGTATGACAGACGAGTCACTTGAGCTAATACGGCTTAGGAACAACTTTTATCGGGACAATTATCGTCGTGTGATGAAATTATTGCTGATTATGTCGTTAGTGATGGTTGTTTTGGTGCTCACCATGGCATATTTGTTTACACATAGATCAGAGCCGAAATATTTCGCAACGACGCAGTCTGGGCGAGTGTTACAATTGGTGCCTTTGAGTAATCCTATGTTGTCGACAGAAGCATTGCTAAATTGGGCGAGTCAAGTCGCCATGGGGGCATATACGTACAACTTTGCCAATTATCGACAAAAAATACAGATGCAAGAAATTAATTTTACTAGCGATGCTTGGCAACAATTTTTGACGCAGTTAAAAGATTCAGGCAACATACAAGCTGTTGATCAAAGAAAGATCAACGTTAGCGCTGTTATTTCAGGAGCTCCTGTGGTCGCTTATCAAGGGATGTTGGATGGGCGATATGCTTGGAAAGTGCAAGTGCCTTTGTTAGTTAGTTTTGTCAGTGCGAGTGATCATTTTCAAAAGAATTATATGGTTACCATGGTGATTGTACGCATTTCCACAGTACAAAATCAGAATGGTGTTGCTGTGGCGCAATTTATTGTGAGTGGTTAAGAGTGGTCAGTAAAATACAAACAGGACTCTTGAGTTTTATTCTGCTTGTGACAGCGCCTATGGTATTTGCCCAAGCGACTGAAGATGCAGGTTCTTCAGTAGAACAATTTAAACAATGGTTGCAACAACAAGACCAAAAGAATGAAGCGTCATTAAAACAGTATCAAGCTCCTGCGAAAGACTCAGAAAAAGATGCTGGTGAAAGTGATATTGCAAAAGCAGCTTTTAGTCAGTTGTTAGGCAGAACTATGCCGATGACGCCGGATCAAATACATGCTTTTAAAAAAGCAGTGGATACAACACAACGCGCAGTAGCGATACCTGCAAACACGCCACCTAAGCCTATGTCGTCGACGCTTTTAGTGAGTCTTGCGCCTGGAGAGCAACCGCCAGCAATTAAGATGTCACAAGGATTTATTAGTTCTTTGGTTTTTGTAGACGCCTCAGGATCCGCTTGGCCTATTCAGGCGTATGACCTTGGGAACTCACAAGCCTTTAATGTGCAATGGGATAAAACGACTAATGTGATGATGATTCAACCGTTACAGCCGTATACCTATGCTAATTTAGCCGTTCGCTTAAAAGGTTTAGCACCGCCAGTGATGTTGACCCTCGTTCCGGGACAATCAGTGGTGGATTATCGTGTTGATGTGACCGTCATGGGGCAGGGGCCTAATAGTTCAGGAATGGAGAGTCGAGCAGGGTTACCAAAAGATGCCAGTGCCGCTTTACTGGGGGTGCTTGATGGTATTCCCCCAGAAGGAAGTAAAGCGATGACAGTTTCTGATGGCTCCGGTGAAGCTTGGTTGAGTCAAGGAGTGATGTATTTTAGATCAAGGTACACCGTACTTTCCCCGGCTTGGTTGGATAGTATGCAAAGTCCTGATGGTATGCACGCGTATCAACTCCCCGTGACGCCATTACTATTGATTTCAAAGTTGGGCAAGCCAGTTGAAGTTGGAATACAAGGTGATTGATTGTGGCAAGAAAGTTTAGTTTTAGTCAGATTATAAAAACAGGTGATGCAAAACATCGAATTTTGTTGATTGTTGTCGTTGTGTTAGTGTTTGTGCTAGTCCTGTTTTTATTAAGTAAGTTAATACATGTTGGCAGTAATTCTACGGGTGATTCTCGAGTTTCAGGAGTGCCTAGTATTTCATCTGTGCAAGGCGGAAAAGTGTCTCCTGAGTATGCGCGAGCGCTGAATAACAGTAATATTCAAAAAGCAGATTATGCTAAAAGTACAGGTACAAGCACGATTCCAACACTCATCAATACCGGGGTTAATGATATTGTTTCAACGCAAATTGGTTGTACGAATTGTTGCAATACTTGCGGTAGTGAATCGACAGATCAAATGTTGGGAGCTCTGTTGAATTCAGGTAAAATTTCTTCATCTACAGCGGACCTCCTGAATAGCTTAGCCAGTCAAAATTTATCGCCAGAAGATTATGAAGCAGCATTAGCGCGCATGGTGCGTGAAGGTAAGATTTCTCCGGAAGAAGCGCGGAGATTATTAGCAGCCTATAAACAAAATTACAAAGATAAAATTGCCGCAGCTGGAGCGGCTGATCTCGATCCACTAGTGAAAGAGAGTAAGCTTTCAGTGAGCGCCGCGAGTAGTTTATTGGAATTACAGAAGCAACCGGCTTCTTTGTCTGCGTATGATCAAGCGCTCGCGGCAATGGTTAATCAGGGAAAAATGACAAGTGATACAGCAAAATTGCTTTCACAAAAATACCAAAAGCAACAACAGAAGCGTCAGGCAGAGGAATCTGCGGGCCAACTTGTAAGTATGGAAGCGAGCGGTAGTTTATCTCATGATACGGCAGCTATGTTGGCGGCCTTGCAAGCCAGTGGTTTGTCGCCAAGTGATTATGCTGCTGCGCTTGATAAATTAGTGAGAGAAGGCAAGCTTACGCCAGAAGAAGCTCGGCGCTTATTGGAACAATACAATAAACAACATGGCATTTCTGGTGCTGGCTTTGAACAAGGTCTTTCTGGCATGGAACTTTCTAAGGAGCAAGGTGATGCTTTAAGAGAGTTGCAGAGAACGAATCAGCCGGTCGCAGTTTTCTCAGCAAAACTAGAACAATATGCGCGAGCGAGTGAAATTTCTGCAGATACCGCCAGTCGATTATTGACAGCCTATCAAGAGGAATACAACGCCAAGCAAGCAGGAGATACAGCAAAAGCGAAAGTTGCGGCGGACTTAAAAGATCAGTTGATTACTCGCCTTGAGTCTAAGCCTAAATTACCCAGTGATATTGCGCAGCAATTAAATAGCCTGTGTAATAATTCGGTGTCTCCTGCTGATTATGCGAGTGAATTACAACGCTTAGTTGACGCAAATTTAATTTCTGCTGAGACAGCAAAAACTTTATTGACCACGTGCAATCAACAATTAGCAAAAAATGGTTTTTCTACCGATGGTAGTGGCGCGGCATTTTCTGGTTTATCTAGTCCTGCTATTGATATTAATCTAGTGGGGGGTAGTAGTGGGAATCCTAAGCTTGATCGAGTTTCTCAAGCAGGTTTGGCACAACAGTCTACTCAAGCTCAGCAACGCAAAGATTATACTGCTGCAGTCGCTTTTCAACAAAAAGATCAACAGGCTGCAATGGCTCAACAAGCGCAAGTTCAAGCACTTTCAGAGCAGATGTACGCGCAAGCACAGCAATTATTTGCCCCTATTCTTACTCCTCCTGTGCAAACCGTTGTGGTGGGTGACGATAGCAGCGCGTCTACAGGCGGCGCCGGAGGTGTGCCTGAAGGCGAACAAGCGGCAGGAGCTACCCCTATTATCAAAGCAGGTTCAGTGTTGTATGCTGTATTAGATACCGCTGTTGATAGTGATTATCCTGACTCCCCCGTCATGGCAACCATTGTTTCCGGTGAATTTAAAGGAGCAAAAGTGCTAGGATCTATCAAGACAGTGAAAGATGGCCAGCGTGTTATGTTGACATTTAACTTGATGACAATGAATGATTGGCCAACTGGGGCGACAGTCAATGCATTTGCGATTGATCCAGATTCAGCGCGATCAGCAGTCGCTACAAGCGTTGATAATCATTATATGTTACGTTATGGAACAGCCTTTGCAGCCTCGTTTTTACAGGGCCTGGGTCAGGCGGTAGCTGACTCTGGCACTACAGTGACTTCAGATAGTGGTGTGGTGACTGAGTCGACCTCAGATCTTAATACGCAAGAAACAATTCTGGTTGCGTTGGGCCAAGTTGGCGAAAATGCCTCTGCTGAAGTCGGTAAGCTGCAAAACACACCTCCGACAGTCAAGGTAAAAGCAGGTGTCGGTATAGGTATTTTATTTATGGGTGATGTAAGTGCGGTCAAAGGTGCTCCAACGACTGCTCAGAATTGAGAATAAATATGATGAATAAAAGGAGAGCGTGATGAGCGATAAAGACAAAATGGCTTTTACAGAAGGCGAAGAAGAAGAGTTTCATATTACGGATGAAGATATTGATCGCGAGTTAGCGGCGATGGATATTGAACAATCTTCTCAACCATCGGATGATGCGTCTTCAGCAACCGCGCTTGAAAAGCCCTCAATCACGCAACGTTTTGCAGCATTCAAACAGCTCAAGCGCAAACATTGGATTATCATTGCCATTGTAGTCATTATTTTACTATTCGGTCTCTTGAAGCTTGTTGGAAGTGGTAGTCAGTCGCAAGCCTCTTTTGGTCAAATAACATCAGCTCCAGCATTGTCAAATAAAGTGGAGACTGTTACGCAAAGAGTTGGGTCGGATTTGACTAAGGCAGATCTCACTAAAGCAGTGTTTGAGCCAAGCACTTCGCCTAAAACTGAGCCAGTGATGACTGCGCCCACTCTTGCGACGCCCAGTGTTGCAACAAACCACAATCAATTGAAAACCGATCTAACGACGATTGCAAATAATGAGACCAAATTAACTCAAGTACTTGAAGCTGTTCAAAAGCAAAATCAAATATTAACCCAACAAATGACTGAGCTTTCTGGTCGTGTTGTAGGCTTAGAATCTACTCTGAATCAATCGACTCAAACAGTAGAGGGCTTATCACAGCAAGTAGTGACGTTAAAAAAGAAAGAAATGCCTGCGCATGTATCACCGCTACCGCAATTGGCGCAATCTTTGCCTGAAGCCCCTCAGTATTCCGTTGAAGCTGTCGTTCCACAGCGGGCTTGGTTGCAAACCGGCGATGGAAGTACGGTGACTGTGATGATAGGCGACGACATACCTGGGCTTGGTGCAGTAGTCGCTATTGATCCTTATTCAGGTAATGTGACTACAGCGTCTGGAACGGTAATTAAATATGGCAGTTAATTTTTTCATTGCACTTATTTTACCATTATTTCTGAGCGCTTGCAGCTCCGTGCCCGATGCTTCGTCTCTCGATATTGAACAAATGATTGTCAATATTGCTGAAACGATGCCTAATCTCTTAGCAATGTTCACCGCGGGTGCTTATGTTCTGGGGTTTACATTGGTACTTAAAGGTATCTATAAGCTAAAAGAGTACGGTGAAATGCGCACGTCCATGTCAAGTCAAACCAATCTTTGGCCGCCATTGATTACTATAACCGTGGGTACTATTCTGATTTTTTTCGTTTCCGGATACCAGATCGGCTTGCAGACATTATTTGGCTATTCATCACCGCTTACCTATTCTTCAGATACAAGCAGTACGGACGCTTTAGTATCCTCAGTAGTCTTAATTATGCAGGTAGTCGGAGTGATTGCGTTCATTCGCGGACTGCTTTTGTTGAATAGTGCAGGAGGACACGGTGCTCAGCCCGGCAGCATTGGAAAAGGATTGACGTTTGTTGTGGGGGGGTTATTGGCAATTAATATTTATGGAACATGGGAAGTACTCGTTAATACCTTGGTGGGCTAATAAGTTGATTTAAAATAATATGCTTGATTCGATAGAGGTGTATTAGTTAAGATTGTAATAATAGTATCAAGAGGATGGTGAAATGAAAAATCAGCTTAAAAATAGTGTTGCGGAATGGCTAAAAGCGGTGTTCGTTTTATTTGTGATGGTAGGAGTACTTTTTTCTGGAGCTGCTTATGCACAATCTACAGCGGATATAGGAACGGTTGCCGATAATGTCACCGCTACATTTGATAGTATGGCTAAGTTAATTACGGCGGCTTCTTATATCGCGGGGTTAGGGTTTGCGGTTGCCTCTATTTTGAAATTTAAAGCGCACAAAGATAATCCACAGCAAATCACTGTCGGTGTGCCGATTGCACTCATGTTTGTTGCTGCTGCACTTATTTTCTTGCCGTCTTTTTTCACAGTTGCAGGGAATACATTGTTTGGCGCGAATAATGCAACAGCGGCAGGTATATCAGGTATTACAGATTTTTAATTTTTACTGTGGTTAGTGCACGCAGATTTATAGGGGCAATCCCTTGTGATTGCTCTTTTACGTGGTGGGTTATGTAATTCTAAAGACTGGATAAACTATGCGACCACTATCATTACAAGCAAGTCCGGCGAATTGGCAACGATTTATCGCACGTCGCCTAAGTCCTAGTTTTCGAAAGCTTGCTGAGAAAATTTGGCAAAGGGATCGCTATACATGTCAGTACTGTGAGTTCCAAGCAAAAAAGTATATGGATGTTATTAATCACGATCAAAACTATGAAAACAATAAAGCGGCTAATTTAGTAACGGCGTGTGGGTTTTGTTCGCAGTGTTTTTTTTTAGAATCTATTGGCTTGGACGATATGAGTGGTGGGCAACTCATTTTTCTACCTGAAATTTCTCAAGAACATTTAAATAGTTTTTGCCATGTTATTTTTTGCGCCATGAATAGTAGAACGGAATACCAAGATAATGCGCAAATTATCTATAGAAATTTAAAAGCCCGGAATAAACCAATAGAGGCAATTTTAGGCGAGGGTGGTTCAGACCCAAGAAAACTGGGCGCGATACTTGTCGAGTATCAATCGCTTCCTAAGCCAAAAACGCTGCAGCCTTTTTTAAAAGATGTGCGTTTGCTGCCATTGCAAGTCAAATTTGGTAAACAACTTGATGTGTGGTCGAAATCTGCAATGAGTAAAATGGCTGTGTTATCCTAGGGAAAGTGGTTACCATGAATATTGTCGATAGACTTCTCAATAATGTTGATTCGCTCCTTGCGTGGTTTGCTAGCGGAATAAAGACTTCATGCGAAGATTATTGTGAAATAGAAAGTGCAGACAGCGAATTTAGCTTAGTGGCTAGAGATGGATCTTTAGTTTCATTGATTAGTATAGAAGGCGTTAGTCGGTTAATTGGTACAGATGAGTTTAATCAGATTCATGCAGGTTTAACGCAAACATTACAAACTTCATTAGGTCGTCGTGGCCATTCTTTTCAAGTAGTATTTAGTTACGATCGTGCAAAAGCAATGCAGCAAATCAGTGAAATGTTAGCGCCTGCTAAAGCAACTGCCCAGCGTCTACAATTATCGTTAAATGATTTATTCGCGGAACGTGAAAAAGTGATTTCTAGTTATTGTGCTAAAGAAACAGTGTATTTTGTGTTATGGACTCATCCAACAAGTTTAGCCCAAGAGCAGCAAAGTAAAGCGCAGAAAGATAAGATCAAAGCTATTAATGAAAGTAAATATCCACGGCCACTCAATGCACAAAATATTATTGCTGCTATCCCAGATATTCGCAATGCGCATGAATCGTTTGCGCGCTCTATGGTGAATGATTTGACTGCCTTAGGGATTTATTGCAAGTTATTAGAAGTGCATGAGGCTTTGTACAGTATTCGTGTAATGAGTGAGCCGGAGCATACAGGAAAAGATTGGCGGGCTGTTTTACCTGGAGATCGTGTTCCTCCACGAGTTCTTGCTAATGGAAAATATGCGGAACTTTCAGGATTATTGTTTCCTAGATTAGCCCAACAAATTTTCCCTCGAGATGCAGACGCGGTTGATATTCGCACGATTCGTGTCGGAGATGCTATTTATAGCCCTATATTTATTGATTTATTTCCGCAAGAAGTAAAAGGATTTCTTACTTTATTTAACCGCGTATTGCCCACGCAAGTTCCTTGGCGTATTGCTTATCAATTAGATAGTTCTGGTTTAGATGCTGTTCGGTTCAAAGCAATGATTTCAAGTGTTTTAAGTTTTGCCTCAAAGCATAATAATTTAATCAGTGACGCAACCAAAATGTTGCAGCATCTTGAAGTAAATTCTGATACTCCAGTGGTAAAGTTGCGGGTGACATTAACTACTTGGGCCCCGGCAGATAACGTTCGCTTGTTGCGCATCAGAACAGCGGAGCTGGTTAAAGCAGTGCAAGGTTGGGGAGCCTGTGAAGTGGCGGAGTTATGCGGTGATGCATTTGGTGGTTTTGTTTCTACTTTACCCGCAGTGAGTACTTCGAGTGTTGCTAATACAGCTGCCGCGCCTTTAAATGAGGTTGTTACGATGCTGCCATTTACCCGGCCTGCATCAACGTGGACCTATGGTTCTCTTATTTTTCGTTCGCCGGATGGCAAGGCCTGGCCATTTCAACCCGGGTCTAGCCAGCAAACCACGTGGATTGATTTACTTTATGCGCGTCCAGGTTCTGGTAAATCTGTTTTGTCCAATGCGTTAAATTTAGGATTATGTTTATCGGCAGGGGTGAAGCGTCTACCAAGAATTGCCATTATTGATGTGGGGCCTTCGAGTAGTGGATTGATTTCGTTGCTAAAAGAAGCGTTACCACGAAATCAACAGCATCTTGTGGGGTACCATCGTTTAAGAATGACCCCTGAGTTTGCGATTAATCCTTTAGATACTCAACTTGGCAATCGTTTTCCAACACCCCAAGAACGCAGCTTTTTAGTGAATTTAGTGACGCTTCTTGTCACGCCATTGGGAGCGCAGCGTCCTTACGATGGAATATCTGATATGGCTGGGTTGGTGCTTGACGAATTATATAAAATATATGCTGACACAGGTAAACCACGGCTTTATACGCCAGGCATGTTGTTCGATGTTGATGAAGTCTTGGCTGATATTAGTTTCATTAAAGATACGCACACCACTTGGTGGGAAATAACCGACGCGTTGTTTACTGCAGGGTTTATTCATGAAGCCTCTTTAGCGCAGCGTTATGCAGTTCCTTTGCTGGCTGACGCCGCGGCGATTTGTCGTACAACTGCTGTAGAAGATTTATATGGCCAAGTACAAGCTCCCACGGGCGAATCTTTAGTAAAAGCATTTGGTCGTATGATTTCAAGTGCAGTACGCGAATATCCTATCATCGCGTCAGTAACGCAATTTGATTTAGGCGAATCCAGGATAGTTTCTTTAGACTTAGATGAAGTTGCCAAGAGCGGTGGTGATGCGGCGGATAGGCAAACAGCAGTGATGTATATGTTGGCCCGTTATGTGTTGGCGAATCATTACTATTTAACTGAAGAAAATGCAAAAAATATGCCAGAGCTGTACCAGGCATACCATCGTGAGAGAATTGCGGAAATACGCGAAGATGCTAAACGTATTGTCTATGACGAATTTCATCGCACTTCAAAAGCGGCGTCCGTCCGTGATCAGGTAATTATAGACATGCGTGAAGGTCGAAAATGGAATGTGCAGATTGCATTAATTTCGCAATCAGTCGATGACTTTGATTCTGTGATGGTTGAGTTCGCTACTTCAATTTATATTATGGATGCAGGTCCTGAACAATCGATTCGCAAAGCCACAGAAATATTTGGTTTAAGTGAAACCGCAAGAATTGCGCTTAAAACTCGGGTGCATGGTCCACGAGCCGGGGGCGCAACATTCTTAGCACAATTTGCAACAAAGCTTGGTATGAATACTCAATTACTCACAAGCACAGTAGGCCCAATTGAATTATGGGCATTCAGTACCACGACAGAAGACGTAGAGTTGCGCAATCGTTTATATACCCGTATAGGCCCAGTAGAAGCGCGCCGAGTTCTAGCGAACCTTTTTCCTTCGGGAACGGTTAAGCCTATTGTGGAAGATCGTTTGGTTAAAGCAAAAGAAAGTTCTGCGATGATTGAAGATATTGATAATATTGGCATTGTCGAAGAATTAATGTCAGAAATTTTATTGGCTTATAGCGCTAATCCTGATGTGAAAAAGTTATCGGTGTTGTAAAGGTATTATCTGATTATCTACAAAGATAAGTTACAAAAAAACCAAACATTAACTTCATAAAACGTTAAGTATTTCTACGATACAATTTACACCCCTGCCCGTAATGCAACCAATTTTTTTGGTTTGTTTTCTAAGTATCTTATTTTTTTAGGATTATTATGCAAAATTATTACGATCTTCTTGGTGTCTCACGAGATGCTTCCCCCCGAGTGATTACAAGTGCTTATAGAAGACTTGCACGTCAGAATCATCCCGATCTTCGCGGCAGTACTGACATTATGTCACAATTAAATGAAGGGTATAGTATTTTACTTGATCCAGAAAGACGTGCAGTATTGGATGCCCAATATGAAGAGATGCAGCAAGACGGTGAAGTCAATGCCGAAGCCACCGTTGTCGATGGTTATTTAGACTCTCGAAGCGAATCTTTTTCGGCCAGTTTTAAGCGACAACATGAATCATTGACGCAGCGTTATCAATCGCACCCCTTAGCAGAGGGAGATATGGCACGTCAGCATTTACAGACGATTGGCACACCGATGGATATTTTCCTGACATCACCTTTACCAGGGTTGCAAAGCATTATTCAAGGTGACTTTACCATTGATAAAGTGAGACGAATAACCCTGTATGCGGAACAAGCTCCTGATATGCAACTCCCTATATTGTTGAATTTTTTTCAAAGTGTTGCTTATCGACGCGCTACTTGGCAGGCATTTACTCAGGATTGGAAGCATATTGCAGAGGGCCATGGTGAAGCTGAAATTAATAGTTTATTGTCACGCTTTGAAGGCGAAGAAAAAACAGCTGCTGAAGTGGAAAGTACACGGCAACAATTTATTCAAGAAGATGCGAATAGTACTATGGGTCGTGAGCTTAATGCCAAATTGCGAGAAGCTAGATTACTCCATCGTTATGAAACCGATATCAACGCCTATTTTCATGAACAATCAATACGAGATACGGCCTATCAGGTACTGAATTGGATACCGGCCTTAGCAGGAAGAGTTGATAAAGAAGTTTTAATTAATCTTTTTATGCGCGCGGCATTATTATTTCAACTATCCAGTTTTAATGCTGGTTCTGCTAACGAACGTATGGCCGATGAAAATTTATCATTACAGTTGTTGATGACAGCCTATACTTTCGCGCACGATATGGCCCCATATTTTGAGTTATCAACGTTAGTCACCATTTTAAAATGCTTATCTGCTCATACTTATGTTTTGCCAGAAATGAAAAATATTTTTGAAGCACTGACGCATCGCGTTGACGTGCTTGTGGATGTTTTTCCTTTTTATACTTCGGTAGAATCTAACATTGATATTTCTAACCATCACAGAGAAACCGTTTTTTGGATGCGTCGCTATTTAAATGCGCTATTAGAAAAAGCACTAACGAATCCGCAAACATTATTCATTCCTAAAGAAAAAGTGCTCTATTATGGCTATGAAGGATTATTGAAAAACTGGTTGACCCCTATCAGTTATCCAGAAGTCACGATTCAATTGCGATTAAATTTAATGCTTGCCTTGCTAGCTAAAAATGGTCATCGAGATTTTAATCATGTGACTCAATTATTAAGTGCACCGTCAGTTTTTGTAGATAGAGATGAAGACGGTTGGATGCGCCGTGATCGTGGTTTGCCTGTGCCCAATTTGCCAGCACTCGGTCAATTCAAATCACTTGATGGCATGGAATTTAATCCCGATACAGGTGAGATTAAATTTCAATTAACTCCGTGGCGTTCTGGAATGCCTGCCCATGATAAATTGTTTACCTTGGCCGATTTAGGCACTTTATTTTCAAAACATCTTGGCGCTGCTTTTTTTAGTTTAGATCCCGCTGATCCGGATATGCAATATCATCCGTTTAATCAAATGCGTTTTGCACCTGCGGTATTAGAAGGTACCTCCTTAATCCAAACCATGTTTTTAACGGATTATGTATTAAAGTTTTTGACGGTATCGCAAGAAGTACAGGGTCAAGCGCCGTTCGCGTTTCGGTCAGTGAATACTTTGCTAGAAGGTTTACCCGCACACTTAAAAGCGATAGTACATGACTTTCATGCAGCGCCACAACATAAGCATGCAGTGCATCGGTTTTGGATAGAGGCGACAGCAGCCAATTATGCGATGAATACAACGGGCTATAATTATTCGCAAGTTACACAAGTAGTGGTGCCAGAAGTAAAGATGGTTGTCAAAAAACATGCCATGGAACGTGATGCGTATGGCAATTTGATGGATACTGAAAAAGAGGACGAAGGTTGGCCTTTGATTATTTTTCAACGAGGACAATATAGAAATTTACAAGAAGCTTTACGTACTTTAGAAGGCGATGCAATCATCTTTTTTAAAAGAGAAGGTGCCACTTGGGTAACTGTATGGGAAGATGAAGAGTTATCCACTGATATTCTTCTTCCAGAAGAAAGCAGAGCATCTTTTTTATTGTTAAAGCAAACATGCGGTTCTACAGGAAAAATTGAAATTAATACAAAAAATGCTTCAAGCATTTACGCATTAACACGCCAAGTAACACGTATTTTAGGAAAGGCGCATCGTTTTAGCTCTGAGTATGTATTTGCAGAATCGCTGACAGAACATTATCAGGAATTCTCACAATATTTTCCAGAATTTGCGCGATTACGTGCATTTAGTCAAATAATGATTTTTGTCCGTCTTCTTGAGCCTGTTTATGAAAAGAATAAAGCGGAAATTACCGGCATTGAAGAAAGATTGAGCGATGTTGCTTTCTGGAATAATGCGCGAAGTGAAGCTGAAGCAAATCGACGCGCTAATGAGCGATCTTATCAAACACAGTATGCTTCTGGAAAAGCGGAAAACAAACGAACAATTCAAGAAAAATTCACAACGTTCAGAAGAGAAATTTCAGAGTCAGTGCTATATACGGGGCAGAGTAGTCGATTACAAGCCATGGCGAATCAAGTCCGAACATTGACTCAAGATAGTCCTCAAATTAAAGAAATGGTGGATGCAAACTATCAAGAAAATGAAAAACAATGTATAAGACAACATGGCAGCGCCGTTTGGAATCGATCTAAAGAGGGTATTCGTCAGCAACTTCAAGCTATGCGTAGCCAGTGGGTGAAAGAAGGAAACGAGGCTATAAAAAATGGGTTGATAGAATCATTCACATCAGCACTTCCTTCTGAATCTTCTTGGACCATTCAGCGATTCGTGAGTCGAATGATGGATTATGGTGACGTGTCTGAATTAGCCACATTGCTTGCTAGAAACGAATATAATAAAATTTTAACGGAAATTGCATCGTCCTATCCTTTTAGTGTTAGTACTAATGAAATTAAATCTATTCTAGAGAGCCGCGGTAGTGTTGATGATTTAGCGGAACGCCTAACGACTTGGCAATTCTCTGCACTGAGTCCGCAAGCTCAAGAAATCTATCAACGTCATTTAGCGTCTATTCGTGAGGCAAAATCAGAACTGCGTCGTCAACTTGCCAGTCGAAAATTACTGGGAGAAAACCTGGTCGCGTTAGGGGCAAATGCAGAACATGATTTTGATATTCAACGATCAGAAGAAGCAAAGTTATGGATACCTGCCAGTATTCATCAAGACACGGAAGACGGACATCATCGACTAGTTTACGGTGGTGTATCCCTTACGCCAAAAGTAGAAGCGATGGACAGTGCTTCTGGAAAAATTCTCATTCAAGAAGTATTTTCTTCGTCTCGAGTACGTGAACCTAAAACTTCCCAAGAAGTAATGACAGGTCAAAATTTTCTTCAAGAAAATCCGCCTGGAAAATTAGCAGAACTTGCTCAAGAACAATGGGCTGCTGAAGAACGTGCAAGAATATTAGCAGAAGAGCAAGCGCGTCGACTCAAGCAAGAAGCTGATGAGCGTGCTCGTCAACAAAGAATAGTCGATGAGCGTCGACAAGCAGAAGAACGTGAACGTATTCGTCAAAGAGAAGAGCGCAAAGCAATGTTTATAGGACAAGGTGATGTTCAATCGAATGTACGCTCTGGAAGATCAGCAGTCTCGATGCTCAATGCCCAGGTTGTTAATCAAACGGTTGCTCTGAGTGAAAGATTGTCAAGCGGAGGTACTGGCATTAACGCGTTTAATCAAACATCGCGTGATGATGCTAGAGATACACTAGTTGAAGGCTTTGGAATTATTCTCGAAGAAGATCAGCTGTTTCATCAATACATTACGGACGCGCAAGGTAATACGCAAAGTCATTTGCGCGTTATTTTTTATCCTGCAGATGGACAACAGGGCTGGCCTGCCATTACAGCGGCAGACTATTTGATTCAGCGAGCAAGATCATTAGGTAGAGATGATTTAATACGAAAATTGAAAGATAAAGGGATTCAAGAAAGTAGTGGCACTCAAGGTGATGCGCTCACTTCACGATTGATTGAGGATCGTTATAACCGATTGCGCACAATTATTACCGGCGCAGCGCCTTACTATGCCGGGACTGAAAGTTACAATAGAACAGTGATTTTTCGTGATACGGTCAATAGTATTTTGCAAGAATATAAATCTAGAATTTTTTCTTGGCGCAGCAACACCAGTAAAGAGTTTATTAGAAAGTGGACTCAATTAACCTCTGCGCAACAAACCGCAGGTAAACTTGATCGGCTTGTTTTTGCGATCAGTGAATTAATGCAAGAAAAGAATAATGTAGCAGGTAAAAGTCGATTGCGTGACAGCTTATTAAAATTTTGGCATACGGGTCTTTATTTAATGGCAGGTGAAGAAAGATTTATTGATAAACTGATTGAAGAAAGCTCCAGATTTTTATCGACGCCGCTTTATCCAGTGGAAATGAGAGCGTCTCATCCTCAATCGCAAGATACTGTAGGTTCTTATTTGCTCAGAGTTCTAGTTGAAAGAAAAAATACAACAAAAATTGCAGCATTACTGACTAAAGGTATAGAACCGCCCATTGATGTTATTCTGCCAAAAGGACTTCAGTCTTTTGGAGAAAGAAATAGGATAGTAGAAAGGCAGCGACAATGGGAACTTCAGCGACAATCGGAAATTCAGCGGCAACGTGAAGAGCAACAAAGAGAAGCAGAAGCTGAGCGAGTTCGTCAGCAGCAGCTTGCCACGGAAAAACTTAAGCAGCAAGAAAAGCAAGAGCAAGAACGAAAATTAGCTGAAGAACAACGACAAGAGAAAGATAAACAGCGCGAGATTCAACGTCAACAAGCAGAAGAGAGGCAGCGTGAAGAGGAGCGCATTCGGCAACTTTCTCCAGAAGAAAAAAAGCGAGAAGAGAGACGAGCCAAAAAACAACAGCAAGAGAGGGATAAAAAATTAATTGAAGATCGATTGATTGTGTTAAAACGATGGAGCTCTCAACAGCCAGTTGCTAGAGTTGAAGAAAAAGCTGATGTCCAACAAAGTGAAGGCCCAGTCAATCAGGAAAAACAAGCGATAGAGCAAAGTAATATGACTTGGTTTGAGCATCGAGAAAAACGCAGAGAAGAGCAAAAACGAGCTTCAGCGCTAGAGAAACAAAGTGTTTCTTTAAACAGAGAAGAGGCAACGGTTGGAGGAAATGATGGTGGAGATAGTAGTGGCACTGAAAGCAGCGATGAAGGCAGTGTCGTTTCACTTGGTGACAGCAAAGTAACTATGTATAAACGCAAAAAAGTCAAAGGACATTCATTACATAACATGTCCGATGCTTTACGTCATAACGTGGTTTTGGCGTTGCAAGAGGCAGGGATTCTTGATCATGATGAGGAATTGACAGAAGAGGCTGTGAGAAGGTCTGAGCCGGCCATGAAAGAAGGTAGGTTGTTAGTAAATAAAACCGTTGAAGCGGAGCTCACCAAAAATGGCAGTCATATCGGTTCTTGGGAAAAAAGAAAAACACAAACTATTGAAATATCAACAGGGCAGTGCATTCAAATACATTTTTATAAAAATAAAGTTACTAATGAGATTAACTATAACCATCGAGATTTTAAAGTGAAAAATCCTGTGAGCGCGACGATGACAGATGGAAAGAAATATAAAGAGAGTGAATTAGATTTATTACTAAACTCAAGGAAATTAAAATGAAAGTTTTATGTAAAAAAATATTTAATAGCACAACTGGGGAAGATATGGGTTCAGAAGATGGTTGGAGAAAGGTTGGAAAGGAGTATACTGTGCTCTCTATGAGCTATGTAAAACACGAAGGTATCTATATTAGTTTTCAAACAGAAAATCATGGTGATCCCTCTTTGTTTCATTTGAGAGGTTTTGAGTTTGTTAGTGATTATATTCCTTCGTCATGGGTAACTGGTGTAGAAGAGTTTGAAGGAAGTACTTACGTTAGCATGTTGCCCGAATCATGGAAATATTCTTCATTTTTTGATGATGTGGAAAATGAAGAACCGCATGCAATGAAGTTGTTTAAAGAAGAAGCTGAAAAAATATATCGCGAAGAAGAGGAGTATTGTTTAGCGCAGGCAGGTAAAAACGCATGATGCAATTTTAATAGTGATGGTTAGTGCTACGATGACAGAGGGAATGAAATATAAAGAAGGCGAGTTAGATCTGTTGTTAAAAGCGATGAAATAAACATGAAAGTTTTATGTAAAAAAATATTTAGTAGCGTAACAGGAGAAGATCTTAGAAATGAAAGCCCTTGGCTAAAGGTCGGCAAGGAATATATTGTTTTAATGATGAGTTATTCTAAAAATAATAGTATTTACATTTCCTTCGAGACAGAAAATTATAGCTCAACAGCAAGATTTCATCTTAAAGGTTTTGAATTTTTGAGCCATTATATTCCGTCTTCGTGGATAACTAAAGTTAAAGAATTTAATGGAGAAAAATATATTAATATGATTCCTGCTTCGTGGAATTACGAATCATTTTTTGATGATTTTGAAGATGAAGAGCCACATGCAATGAAGTTGTTTAAGGAAGAAGCTGAAAAAATATATCGCGAAGAAGAGGAGTATTGTTTAGCGCAGGCAGGTAAAAACGCATGATGCAATTTTAATAGTGATGGTTAGTGCTACGATGACCGATGGGATGAAATATAAAGAAGGCGAATTAACTAAACTTATTTATGGGAAAAATAGATATGAAAGTTTTGGCAGTTAACTCAACTCAATGTTTTTGGTATCGAGTTGCAATTATTAGTTGAATTCGGCCTTCAATTTCACGTAGAACGCCTAAGGTATAAAAACCTTTCGAGCCGCCGCCATCAGACTGAGAATGCGGTAAATTTTAGGTTCGTTTATCTTTAGAGATTGATTCATTTTTTATTCTGCCATGATTTCTTTGATTTCTAACATTCTCTCTAATACTCTATTTTTAACAGCGTCTAAATCGAGCAGTGTAAAAATGTTTGTCCAAACCTGATCGATTTTAATTTTTAAATCAGGATTTAAAATATAATAACCCCGCATGACCCGTAAAAATAAACGCTTATTGTAAAGATCATTTCGGTTAACTTCATGTTTGGCTAAAATACTAGAAATGTACGCGCGCTGTTTGCGCTTCTCAGGCAAAATGTTTTCTGGAAAATGCGTGAGGGTTTCTAGAAAATCATCCACTTGAAATGACCAACGTCTCAGATTGCCCTGACTTTTTTGATGCACTAGAATCATCATGACATTAACCAGTAAAAACTCCATACGACGTGAATCGAGTTTTATCAGTTGCTCGTTCACTTGCAGACTCATGTCTTCAGGGAAAATACACTCGTAAAGCGGTGCTAATTTTTCCTCTGCAAATCGTTTGGTTAACAGCGCTTGTTGAAGTGCCAACTGAAACGCATTACGCCCTAAGTTATCGACTAAATCAGGATTAGCGCCCTTTTCGATCAGCTGTTTGACTAAAGTTGCATTCCCAAAATGACACGCGGTCATGAGCGACGTTTGATTAAATTCAGTTCGATAATCCACGCCGTATTGCGCGACTTGTCGCAAGATGAGGGTTGGGTTATTGGAGGAATAGCCAATAAAATATTTGCGTTCAAGCAAGTTATAATCACGCTTAGGTTTTAATGCAGGGGGAAATTCCACCTCAATCAGCTCATCAAAAATTTTGGCCTGATGATACTGCATTGCATATTCATACAATAATAATCTTGCCTCTTTGTCTTTCTGAGTCGTATTGAAGGCGCGTGCGCGAAGTTCAACAATAACTTCAGGCGTCATCACTTTCCACGGCACGGTTTGAGTTTTTAGCAGTGATTCACGAATCGCGGTGGCTTGTTCTTGTTTACCTTGCATTTCAAGTCGTCGCGCTTCTTTTTGCCAATCTTCAAGCGACGATTCTTGGGCTTCAATGGCAACAAACTCAGTTGTTGGATGCAGATTCAAAAGCGTGAGTAACGGGTGTTGTTCAATGTGTTCAACAAAGTAAACATTTTTAATGGCCCGAGTAATGGCGACATATAGCGCGTTAATAAAAAACTTGTAGATTTCAAGCGATCGATCCGCTTTGTCTTTAACGCGACCATAGACAAGTTCTTGGTTAAGGTCCTCGGGATTAACGCCGCTCGAAAGTTCTCGAAAGTTCTTTTCATCACTTGTAATAAAATTGTATAAGATCACATTGTCGTACTCTAAGCCTTTGGCTTCGTAAATAGAAAAGATCAACGGCGTTTGAAACACCTGGCTCGCTTTTTCTTTTAAGTCGTCGCGTAGAACAATCACTGCAAAATGCGTCGACTTCCGAGTTTTATCATTGATTTCATCGCAAATGGTTTTGTTTTCAAAGAGGCAATACACCTCCCCTTTCGTGGTACTTTGGCTCTCAACAAGATAATGGCTTTCTTTATCGATCGAACCAAACCGTCGGTTTTTAATTTTAAGGATTTTATTCGCAATGGCGGTGACATTCGGGGCATTACGATAATTTTTAGTAAGAATACGGATAATTTCGGCTTGATAATGATCCGATGACGCTTGATGATAAAACAAGCTTTTGATTTTGGCCCAAGAGAAGAAATTCGGATGGACGATTTGATTGGAATCGCCGCACAGCACAAATTGTTGAGGGGTTTTCAATGTTTTTAAAATGAGCGCTAATTGGACTGGGGTAAAGTCTTGGACTTCATCGACGACAATAAAATCGTATTTGGCTTCAATTTTTTCAAGATAATCATACGAAACCAAATTAGTATCATAGCGTTTGGCTTCTTTTAAAAACGCCAGGTACTTTTCAAAAAGATCAAACACGGCATTTCGTTCTTCGATGGGATAAATCGATTGTTTGATGCCCAGTTGGACATAGCGTTCTCGCGAAAGATGCTGTTTATCGGTTGTATTACCGGTGATGACGCCTTTGAATTCTTCGTAAAGCTTATTGGCGCTCTGAAGATGTTTTAGCTTTGATAACCACGTTGCAAAGCTCGGAAAATCAATTTCTTGACCATCGGGGACATGAATGGTCTCTAATAATTCTCGATAGGAAAGAAAATCGATTTCTTGTGCGTCATTGCTATAGTGATTGGCATAATAGAGCTGTCGCGCATTTTGAACAAGATACGGCGATCCTGTCACATAGAGCACTTCTCCCGGACAGGTTTTCATTTTCTCAAGCGTCAGCATGGTTTTACCACTGCCCGCAGAACCAATAATAATCAGTGGCGGATTTAACTGAAAAATATCTTCTTGAATCGCATCAAAGGAAATAATTTTATCAAGCAAATGAAAGTGCGGGTTTTGAGCATTAATGTGCGTTAAGACATCTTGTTTTTCCGGTTCAAAATCTGTCTCATTTTGAATGCTTTGACATTTGTCATCATCAATCTTCGCGCCATTTAAAAATCGAGATTTTTCGTAAGCATGTTGATGAATAACTTCTAATATCAATGCGACTTTTTTTTCCTGATGTGTCACGACTTTAAACAATAAACGATTCGTGTGATCAAGCTTCGCGCGATAATACGGCGTGCCGGTGAGTTTTTTTACGTCTGCCGAAAAAAAATCATTGGACCGAATTCTCTCGATCACTTTTTCGACTTGTTTTTTCACACGAGAAACATCTAATTCGTTATATATTATAATATCCATGAGACGACCCATTAATAAAAGCTGGAGGCTACCACAAAAAATGCTAAATCTCACGACTCACTTACTCTAAACAGCTGCTCCCGAGCAGCTTTTTAGTACAAATTTAAAATCCTGCTAATTTTTAGAGCAAAGAAGTGGCTCTAACCTACCGGTCTCTCAAAAAATCAAAATATAAAACTTAAAAACCAAGGCCATCACAATGGGTGCGGCTGCCGTTTGATGTCCGCTCAAAAACTAAATTAGCTCAAAAATTGCCCACATAAGTTGTGATTTTCGTTTTCCTCTCCATTTGCTATGATCATTTTGATTTTCTAATATTTAATATAATAACAGGATTCAAAATGAAAAAGCCTAAAATACTGATTGATAAAGACGAAGTCACTGTTAAGTCTGAGATTAAATTAAATGGTTCAATGCTGACTATGGAGGAAAACATTGCGCGTGTTTTAAATAAAGCACGAGAACTTTTGATGGAAGAAGCAAAAAAACGAAATGAGAAAAACACTGCTGATTGATTTTGTTGAGCCATTTAGAATTCTGATAAAATAACGCCGTTTTATTTAGGATAAATGGAGATAAAAAATGGCGCATATTATTTCAGTGAATGGCGATACGGTTACTGTCAGGGCTATCGGATTAAAAAATAATCGAAAATAGGTTAAAGTCAGCGCAAGTTATATTTAAAGGAACTTTGCGCAATGAAAAAGCCAGTGATTAGCCTGATTGACCACTTTATTGACC
>JAIXPZ010000030.1 GCA_027486005.1 Legionellales bacterium | reverse complement strand
TAACATTTCAATTGAAGTGCGTTTAATTTCTCCGATTGCGATGGAAGATGGCGCGCGTTTTGCGATTCGAGAAGGTGGCCGTACCGTCGGTGCAGGTGTCGTAGCTAAAGTGTTAAAGTAAGGCGATGAGTGAAATGGATACTGAAAAAAAATTAACAAAAGAGCCGGCTAAAAAGACCGCAATTCCTGGAACTGGAGTTACGTCTAAGAAAGCTGTTTCAGTTAAGAATGAACCGAAACGCGCTGCAATTAAAAAGGCAGTTGTTAAAAAGCCTGCTGTTGTCATTGGCAGTAAGCAACGAATTCGTATTCGTTTAAAGAGCTTTGATCATAAGTTGATTGATCAGTCCACAAAGGAAATTGTTGATACTGCAAAGAGAAACGGTGCTCAAATATGTGGCCCCATTCCTTTGCCAACGACAATTGAAAAATTTACGATCTTGATTTCTCCGCATGTAAATAAAGATGCGCGCGATCAGTATGAGATTCGTACCCATAAGCGTTTGATTGATATTTTGGAGCCAACTCCAAAAACAGTAGATGCACTTATGAAGCTTGATCTGTCCGCGGGTGTTGATGTGAAAATCAGTGTTGATAGCATTGATAATTGATTTAATATGTTCTTGGTGAGTTAAAGGGGTAGCGTTATGGCTATTGGTTTGATAGTAGAAAAGTGCGGAATGAGTCGTTTGTTTAGCGAAGACGGTCAGTCTGTACCAGTTACAGTATTGAAGATGAATCCTACATTCATCGTCCAGATAAAGACAGTTGCTATAGATGGCTATGCTTCATTGCAAGTTACTACTGGTGAAAAAAAGCAAAATAAAGTCACTCAGCCTCTTCAAGGTCATTTTAAAAAGGCAGGTGTAAAGCCTGGCCTTGGACTTTGGGAATTTCGCTTACCTGGTGATGAACAGTTAGCAGATTATAAAGTTGGTGATGAATTGAGCTTAGAGAAGCTATTTGTTGATGGTCAAAAAATTGACGTAACTTCTCATTCAAAGGGTAAAGGTTTTGCCGGTACAGTAAAGCGTCATAATTTTGCTACTCAGGACGCTTCTCATGGTAACTCACGTTCTCATCGTGTTCCTGGATCTATTGGACAAAACCAAACTCCTGGAAAAGTATTCAAGGGAAAAAAGATGGCAGGGCAGATGGGTAATGTACAATGTACAGTACAAAGTCAGCGTATTGTAAAAATAGATATAAATAAGAAGTTAGTAATGGTTAAAGGTGGGGTGCCTGGTGCTCCAGGTGGGTTAGTAATTATTACTCCCGCTGTTAAAGTGAAGTCTGGAGACAAATGATGGAATTTAATTTAACGTCAGCAGGTTCAGCTAGCACGCAAAAAGTAGTGGTGTCTGATCGCGTTTTTGCACAAACATTCAATGATGATTTAGTGCATCAAGTAGTTGTAGCTTACCAAGCAGGGGGTCGTCAAGGGACTAAAGCCCAAAAAAGTCGATCACAAGTGCGTGGTGGTGGTATTAAACCATGGAAACAAAAGGGAACAGGCCGTGCGCGAGCGGGTACTATAAGAAGCCCAATTTGGGTTGGTGGTGGTAAGACATTTGCTGCTCAACCAAGAAACTTCATGCAAAAAGTTAATCGTAAAATGTACCAAGCGGGAATGCGCTCTATTTTATCTCGTCTTGCACATGATGGAATTTTAAAATTTATAGATGATTTTGTTATTGAGACGCCAAAAACAAAGGAAATGATTGCTAAATTAAATCAGTTTAATGTTAATGATGTTTTAATTATTTGTGCTGAAGTGACTGAGAATCTTTATCTTGCGGGTCGAAATTTGGGTCATGTTAATGTTATTGATGTCACATTGATGGATCCAGTAGCATTGTTGAGCTATAAAAATGTGTTAGTTACCAAGGATGCATTGGTCCTTATTGAGGAGAGATTTGCGTGAATGCTGAAAGAAAATATCAAGTAATTGTAGGTCCTCATGTTTCTGAAAAAACATCAGGCCTTGCTGAATTACAGAAAAAGCAAATTGTTTTCAAGGTGTTACCTTCTGCAACAAAGCACGAAATTAAAGAGGCTGTCGAAGTGCTTTTTAAAGTAAAGGTAGATAGTGTTAGAGTGCTTAATGTTAAGCCTCAAAAGAAAATGTTTGGGCGTACTGCAGGTGTAAGAAAGGCTTGGAAAAAGGCTTATGTTTCTTTACAAGATGGTTTTGATGTTAATTTTTCTTCTGCAACAGAATAAATATAGAGTTTAAGGTGTCTCATGGCAATAATTTTAAGACGACATTCATCAACAAGGTCACCCGCTAGTCGACACAAGATTAGTCTTGTTAGAACAGATTTACATAAAGGCGCGCCGTTAAAAAGCTTGGTCACAGGAAAGCGAGCAGCTTCTGGCCGAAATAATTTAGGGCGTATTACTACTCGTCATATTGGTGGGGCACATAAGCGTAAGTATCGTGAAGTTGACTTTATCCGTAATAAAGATGGCGTTCCTGGTAAGGTTGAGCGTATTGAATATGATCCTAACAGAACAGCTTACATTGCATTAGTTCTTTACGCAGACGGTGATAGAAGGTACATTATCGCCCCTAAAGGAATGGAGCAAGGTACTACAATTGAAAATGGAAGTCAGGCCCCAATAGCAATGGGTAGTTGCTTGCCTTTGCGTAATATTCCAGTAGGTTCCACTATTCATTGTATTGAAATGAAGCCTGGAAAGGGTGCTCAGATGGTAAGAAGTGCTGGGGGTTATGCACAATTAGTTGCTAGAGAAGGCTCATATGCAACAATTCGTTTACGTTCAGGCGAAATGAGAAAAATTCATGTTGACTGTAGGGCAGCACTTGGTGAAGTTTCTAAGTCAGAACATAACTTGATTTGTTTAGGAAAAGCCGGTGCCTCAAGACGGCGCGGAATACGTCCAACAGTTCGTGGCGTGGCCATGAACCCTGTAGATCACCCACATGGTGGTGGTGAAGGTAAAACATCTGGTGGTCGTCATCCTGTGACTCCATGGGGTATTGCTACTAAAGGGTATAAAACTCGACATAATAAGCGAACAGAGCAGTATATAGTTAGTCGTCGTAAAAAAATTAGGTAGAAAGGGGATTTAAGGTGCCAAGATCAGTTAAAAAAGGTCCATTTATTGATCTTCATTTATTAAAAAAAGTGGAGAAAACAGTTCGTGAAGGGTCCAAAAAGCCTATAAAAACATGGTCAAGACGTTCAATGGTTATTCCACAAATGATTGGAGTAACTATTGGGGTGCATAATGGTCGTGAACATATTCCAGTTTTCGTGACTGAGAATATGGTTGGCCACAAGTTGGGTGAGTTTGCATTGACAAGAACATACCGTGGTCATGCTGCTAATAAAAAGTCGTAAGACCAAAAAGGTAAAAGAAAAGAATAGAAAGGGGATTTGAATGCAAGCAAAAGCTATCCATAAGCAAGCAAAAATATCTGCGCAGAAAGCGCGGTTGGTTGCGGATCAGATTCGTGGACGTTCCGTGGAGGACGCTATGAATATTCTTAAATTTAGCACAAAAAAAGCGGCTGAATTAATTAGAAAAGTACTGAATTCTGCAGTAGCAAATGCTGAAAATAACCTGGGTGCTGATGTTGATTCTTTAAGAGTTTCAACGGTGATGGTTGATGAAGGTCCCAGTTTAAAAAGAATGATGCCTCGTGCTAAAGGAAGAGGCAATCGCATTGTTAAGCGATCTTGTCATATTACAGTAGAAGTATCCGACCAATCAGACAATAAATAATGGCAGGAGAGAGATAATGGGTCAGAAAGTTCACCCCGTAGGTATTCGGTTAGGCTATACAAAATCTTGGGAGTCAACTTGGTATGCTGAGGGAAAAGAATATGGGCAAATTCTTCTAGCAGATATGCAAGCAAGAGAACATATTAAGAAAAGGCTTAAGCAAGCTGCAATTAGTAGTATTCTTATTGAGAGACCTGCGAAAAATGCACGTATTAAAATACGAGCTGCGCGTCCAGGAAACATTATTGGCAAGAGTGGCAAAGATATTGAGCAACTTCGAGCTGAAGTGAGCACAATACTACAAGTGCCTGTTCATATTGCTATTGAAGAGGTTCGCAAGCCAGCAATGGATGCTCGTTTAGTGGGTGAATCTATTGCGCAGCAGCTAGAAAAGCGAGTTATGTTTCGACGAGCAATGAAACGGGCAGTTAGCAGTGCACTTAAATTAGGTGCGTTGGGAGTAAAGGTCTGTGTCAGCGGTCGATTAGGGGGAGCTGAAATTGCCAGAACTGAATGGTGCCGTGAGGGCCGAGTTCCGTTGCATACGTTTAGAGCAGATATTGATTATGCAACTGCTGAAGCGCATACAACTTATGGCATTATCGGTGTTAAGGTTTGGATTTTTAAAGGTGAAATTACTAGTAAGGAAGATTTAAATTCTGTAAATAGTAAGCAGCAGGCACCAGAAAAAAATAGTCAATAGGCCTAAATAATAATTAAATAGGAGGGGGCGACATGCTTCAACCGAAGCGAACAAAGTATCGCAAGCAGCAAAAAGGTAGGAACCGAGGCATGGCCACCCGTGGGTCTAAGGTATGTTTTGGCTCTTTTGGCTTAAAAGTTATTGTACGTGGACAGCTTACAGCAAGACAAATTGAAGCTGCAAGGCGTACTATTTCTCGTCACAGTAAACGTGGTGGGAAACTCTGGATTCGTGTTTTCCCTGACAAGCCAATTACTAAGAAGCCACTTGAAGTGCGTCAAGGTAAAGGTAAGGGTAATGTTGAGTACTGGGTTGCACAAGTGAAGCCAGGGCAAGTTATATTCGAGATTGAGGGTGTTACTGAAGAAGTGGCAAGAGAAGCTTTTAAATTAGCTTCAGCTAAGCTTCCAGTTTCTACTATATTCCAACAAAGGGAGGTAATGTGATGTCTGTTGCTGAATTAAGAGCAAAGTCTCTCAAAGAGCTTAACCAAGAGTTGGAAGATTTAAGGCGTGAGCAGTTTAATCTGCGAATGCAGAATAAAACAGGGCAATCACCTAAGCCACACAAAATTCAAGAGGTTAGGAAAAAAATTGCTCAGGTTAAAACCTTATTAGTAGAAGACAGAAAAGGTAGTTAAGTATGAATGATCAGGTAAAAGTACTAACCGGGGTAGTTGTTAGTGCTAAAAGAGATAAAACAATCACTGTTAAAGTAGAGCGAAGGGCTATGCATCCTAAGTATAAAAAATACATTACACGCTCTACTAAGTTCCATGCACATGATGAATTAAATTCTTGCGCAGAAGGTGATGTTGTTAGTATTCGAGAATGTAGACCATTTTCTAAGACAAAATCTTGGCTACTTTTTGAAATCGTTGAGAAGAATAAATAGTTTTTTTGTAGGGGCGGCAGGTTAGTTGTCCTGATTATTCTTTGGACGATTCGAAGATCGTTCCTACAGCAATAAACAATTGAATCTAGACTCATTGTTCTATTGTATTTTGAGTTTTTCGTGTTAGAATTGTCGGCCTTTTGCGATGGCCCATTTGTGGAGTAGATAGCATGATTCAAATGCAAAGCGTGCTTGATGTCGCCGATAACACTGGCGCTCGCCGTGTTATGTGCATCAAGGTGTTAGGCGGATCCCACCGGCGTTATGCGCATGTAGGGGATGTTATAAAGGTTTCTGTAAAAGAAGCAGCCCCTCGAGGAAAAGTTAAGAAGGGTGAGGTTTTAAGTGCAGTTGTTGTAAGAACTCGATCAGGCGTTAGACGTTCTGATGGTTCTTTGATACGTTTTGATGGTAATGCATGTGTTCTGCTTAACCCTCAACTGCAACCAATTGGTACTCGTATATTTGGACCAATTACTAGAGAATTGCGTGAACGTTTTATGAAGATTATTTCTTTAGCGTTAGAAGTGCTTTAGTTGCGACTTTGGCGCATAAGTTGATATGAGGAAGAGGGTATGACGGTAAAAGTTAGAATTAGAAAAGGTGATAATGTCGTTATCATTGCTGGAAAAGATAAAGGAAAAACAGGCATAGTTTCTGCTCGAGCAGATGATGGAAAGCGCTTGTTGATTGCGGGGGTTAATATGGTAAAGAAACATGTAAAACCTAATCCGCAAGCCCAGCAAGAAGGTGGTATTATATCTAAAGAAGCTTCTATTCATATTTCTAATGTGATGATTCTTAATCCTGTGACACAAAAGTGTGATAAGATTAAATTCAAAATAGTTGAGCAAGATGGAAAAACCAAGAAGGTTAGATGTTTTGCTTCTAGTGGTGAAATGATTGATGCCTAAATGGCACTAAAAGCAAGGTTGAATAAAGATGGCACGTTTTGAAGCGTTGTATAAGGAAAAAATTAGAGCAGACCTAAAGGTGAAGTTAGCCTGTAGTTCAGTAATGGCTGTTCCTAAAATCACAAAGATTACGATTAACATGGGTGTTGGTGAGGCGGTTACTGATAAAAAAGTTATGGATTTTGCTGTTACCGACATGCAAAGAATCTCTGGACAAAAGCCTTTGATTACTAAGGCTAGGCGTTCAGTAGCGGGTTTTAAAATTCGTGATGGTTGGCCAATAGGGTGCAAGGTTACTTTGCGCGGCAAAATCATGTATGAATTCTTAGAGCGTTTGATTACTATCGCTATTCCTCGAATTAGAGATTTTCGTGGATATAGTGCTAGAGGCTTTGACGGCCAGGGTAACTATAATCTTGGAATTAAAGAGCAAATTGTTTTTCCAGAAATTGAGTATGATAAGATTGATGCGATTAGAGGGATGGATATAGCAATTACCACCTCTGCTAAAAATGACAAGGAAGCTTTGGCTTTATTGTCCGCATTCAAGTTTCCTTTGAAAGATGATGCGGGAGTTTAGAGACTATGGCAAAGACATCGGTTGTAGAAAGAAATAAAAAGCGCATAGCTATGGTAAAAAAGTACCAAGCTAGAAGAGTTGAGCTTAAAGAGCAAATTCGAAAAGCTGAAGGCGAAGAAAAAATGGTTTTGCAGATGAAGTTAGGTGATTTGCCTCTGAATTCATGTCCTAATCGTGTTAGAAATCGTTGCGCGTTAACAGGTAGGCCGCGTGGAGTATATAGTAAATTCGGTCTTGCTAGAAATATGATTCGTCATTATGCGATGTTAGGGCATATTCCTGGCGTAGTAAAATCGAGTTGGTAACTTTTTAAGAACATGTGCGGAGAGAAAAAATGTCAATGCAAGATCCAATAGCAGACATGTTAACAAGAATTAGAAATGCTTTGATGGTTGGAAAACCAACGGTAGCGCTTCCTAGCTCAAAGTTTAAAGTAGCTATTGCCAGGGTATTAAAGCAAGAAGGCTTTATTAGTGATTATCAAGTCGAATCTTCAGACAACAAACCAGTATTAAGTGTGGTTTTGAAGTATTTTAAAGATAAATCTGTTATAGAATCATTGAGGCGTGTTAGTCGACCTGGTTTAAAGCGCTATTTCAAACAAGCTGAATTACCTAAAGTAAGGGGTGGCTTGGGTATGGCATTAGTATCCACTTCCCAAGGTTTGATGACAGACCGAGATGCCCGAAAACTCGGTTTAGGCGGCGAAGTCATTTGCACAATAGAATAAGAGTAGATAAAGGAAGGAATTTTAAATGTCACGAATTGCAAGTAGGCCGGTAATGATTCCTTCGGGGGTTACTGTTGAATTACTCGGTAAACACATTCATGTTAAAGGTGAGAAAGGTTCACTTGAGTCTGTGCTCAATGATTTTGTTACCATTGTTATAGATGGAAATGCTGTGCGTATAGAAAGTAACGTGACAGTTAAACCTAAAAAAGAACAAAAGCATTTGGCAGCTTCAATTCCTGGTACTACACGAGCACTATTACAAAATATGGTGGTAGGTGTACAGCAAGGTTATGAAAAAAAATTGCAGTTAGTTGGTGTAGGTTATAGAGCTCAGGTTCAAGGTGATGTATTAAATTTAACCTTGGGCTTTTCTCATCCTGTAAATTTTGCTGTACCTGCTGGCATCAAGATCGAAACTCCTGAACCTACAGTTATTATTGTTAAAGGTATAGATAAGCAATTAGTAGGCCAAGTTTCCGCTAATATACGAGCATATCGTCCTCCAGAGCCTTATAAAGGGAAGGGTGTTCGATATTCTGATGAAGTTGTTCGTAAGAAAGAATCTAAGAAAAAGTAATTAGTAAGTTTAGTAAGTAAGGTGTGAATCAATGGATAATAAGCGCAAAGTAAAAGCGAGAGCTAGACGAATCAAGAAAACTCGTGGTCACATCCGTTTGTTGCGGGTAGTTCGTCTTTCTGTTCATCGTACTTCTCAGCATATTTATGCCCAAGTGATTTCAGAAGATGGGGCTAGAACAATTGCTAGTGCGTCAACTTTAGATAAGGCCTTGAGTGGAGTTCTTAAAGGAACTGGTAATATTGATGCTGCTTCAGCTGTTGGAAAGCTAGTTGCTGAGCGTGCATTAAATATGGGTGTTAAAAAAGTGGCATTTGACCGTTCAGGCTTTAAATATCATGGTCGAGTAAAGGCATTAGCCGATGCAGCGAGAAGTGGCGGTTTAGAATTTTAGTAGAAGGTAAGTGAAATTATGGCAAGTTACGATGTGTCAACCAGCACTGATGGTTTTAGAGAAAAATTAGTTGCTGTTAACAGAAATGCTAAAGTAGTAAAAGGCGGTCGGAAATTTAGTTTTTCTGCTGTTGTGGTTGTTGGTGACGGTAAAGGCAAAGTCGGTTTTGGTCGTGGAAAGGCTTTAGAAGTTCCAGTAGCAATACAAAAAGCTATGGAAGCTGCAAGAAAGAGCATGTGCAAAGTCGATTTAAACGGAGGAACATTACATTATAAGGCAGTTGGAAAGCACGGTGCTACAACTGTTCTCATGATGCCTGCTCCAGACGGTACTGGTATTATTGCTGGTGGAGCAATGCGTGCTGTGTTTGAGGTTTTAGGTATTCAGAACGTATCAGCTAAAATAATTGGTTCTTCAACTCCAGGTAATGTAGTGCGCGCTGCAGTTGCAGGTTTATCTTCGATGGCATCACCCCGTTTAGTTGCTAAAAGACGTGGAAAGACTTTAGAACAAGTCTTGCAAGGAGGGGAATAAAATGAGTAACGATAAGAAGCTTAAAATTAGACTAGTTCGAAGTATAAATGGTACTTCAAAGCATCAAAAAGAATGCATTAAAGGTCTTGGATTGAGAAGAATGCATCATGAAGTTGTCCTTCAGAATAATCAAACTGTTCGAGGGTTAGTTGCAAAAGTAAGTTATATGTTAAATGTAGAGGAAGCATAAATGAGTTATCTCAATATTATAGCCCCGCTTCATGCTCGCAAAGATAATAAGCGAGTTGGCCGAGGTATAGGTTCAGGGAAAGGTAAAACCTGTGGCCGAGGGCATAAAGGTCAAAAGGCAAGAGCTGGTGGGTTTCATAAAGTTGGTTTTGAAGGCGGTCAAATGCCTATTCAACGTCGACTTCCAAAGTTTGGCTTTACATCAAGAAAACAGTTACGTTCTGATGAGCTTCGCTCAGGTGTATTAAATACACTGGGTGATGAAATCATTACTTTAGATTTGTTGAAAGCTAAAGGTTTAATTCGTTCTAAGATTCGTTATCTTAAAGTGTTTAATCAAGGTGATATTACTCGGCCTGTTAAGTTAAAAGGTATTCGAGTTGCCGCATCTGTAAAGGAAATGATAGAGAAAGTAGGTGGTTCTGTTGAGTAACCTCAAGGGAAATCATTTTAAAGGCGGTTCGCCTTCATTTGCGAAAAAAAGTGGCTTTACTGAGTTGAAAAGCCGTCTTATATTCGTATTGGTTGCTATTATTGTGTATCGTTTAGGTGCTCATGTTCCTGTGCCAGGTTTGGATCCAGTTAAATTGTCTTCTCTTTTCCATTCGCAGCAGAATGGAATTATAGGTTTATTTAATATGTTTTCTGGAGGAGCTTTAAGCCGGTTTACTGTATTTGCGCTTGGTGTTATGCCGTATATTTCTGCATCTATTATTGTGCAATTGTTAACAGCTGTAGTTCCAGCTCTAGAAGAGATAAAGAAAGAAGGTGAAGCTGGACAAAGAAAGATAAACCAATATACCCGTTACGGGACTTTGTTTTTAGCTTTTTTTCAGGCTATAGGTGTTTCTAAAATGTTGGCGGCACAGGGGATTGCTTTAAATCCCACAGTCGGTTTTTATTTGATAGCTGCAATTACTTTGACAACAGGTACTATGTTTTTGATGTGGTTAGGAGAGCAAATTACCGAAAAAGGAATTGGTAACGGTATCTCGTTAATTATTTTTTCTGGTATTGTTTCGGGTTTACCAAGCGCTATTGGTAGAACGCTTGAACAGGTTAGACAGGGTCAGATGAATGTGATTACACTTTTGCTTGTAATTGTAATGATTTTGCTTGTTACAGGTTTTGTGATTTTTATTGAAAGGGCGCAGAGAAGAATTACCATCAATTATGCAAAGCGTCAGCAGGGTAATAAGCTGTACGCTGCTCAAACATCACATTTGCCTTTGAAAATTAATATGGCTGGCGTTATTCCTCCTATATTTGCTTCTAGTATTATTTTGTTTCCAGCAACATTGGCTTCATGGTTTGGCAATAGTGGTGGTTACTCATGGCTTAATGCAGTAGCATTATGGCTGCAACCTGGTCAGCCTTTGTATTTAATTTTCTTTGTTGTTGCTGTTGTTTTCTTTTGCTTTTTTTATACTGCTGTGGTTTTTAATCCCAGAGATACAGCAGACAATTTGAAACGATCTGGTGCGTTCATTCCGGGTATTAGGCCAGGTGACCAAACGGCACGTTATATTGATACGGTAATGACGAGGTTAACCTTGGTCGGAGCAGGTTATATTGCTTTAGTTTCTTTGTTGCCTCAGTTTATGATAACAGCTGCTAATGTTCCTTTTTATTTTGGTGGTACTTCTTTGCTGATCATTGTTGTTGTTATTATGGATTTTATTGCTCAAGTGCAAGCTCACCTTATGTCGTTGCAGTACGAGTCTTTATTTAAAAAGTCTACGATGAAAAATGGTGGTTTTAACTTATTTTAGTGGAGATGTGTTATGAAAGTCCGTCCTTCTGTAAAGCGTTTTTGTCGTGAATGCAGAATTGTTAAGCGTAAAGGTAGAGTTTGGGTAATTTGTAAGGATCCGAAACACAAACAACGTCAAGGGTAAATTGATATAGAACTCTTTATAATTAACAGATTATATAAGTTTTTGCTGTTTATTTTTGTTGTTTATTTGTTGATTTGTGAGGATGTTATCGGTATCCTTGCGTACTTTTCGGTTTTGAGTATTAAACTGAGTAGGAGTTAATAGTTAATGGCACGTATTGCGGGGGTTAATGTCCCGGACAAAAAACATGCGAATATCGCACTAAGATCTATTTATGGAATTGGCCCTACACGGTCTCTCATGATTTGTGAGGCTGCTAGTGTTGATCCTCATGCGCGAATGTTGTCTTTGACAGAAGTTCAATTGGAAGCGCTAAGAGTAGAGGTAGCTAAGTTTCAAGTTGAAGGTGATTTGCGTCGTGAAGTTGCAATGAACATAAAGAGACTTATTGACTTGGGTTCTTATCGTGGAATTCGTCACAGAAGAGGCTTGCCTGTACGAGGGCAGCGCACTAAGACAAATGCACGCACTCGAAAGGGTAAGGCTAAACGAAAATAATAGCTCCATAGCATGTAGATAGACTTATTGTAAGGTTATAAAAATGGCAGAGAAAAGAGTAGTTACTGAAGGCATAGCGAGCATTAATGCGCATTTTAACAATACCATTGTTATGATCGCTGATCGTCAGGGGAACGCAATGTGTTGGTCAACCCCGGCTAAATGTGGTTTTAAAGGGTCAAGAAAGTCGACTCCTTTTGCTGCAGGAAAAGCTGCGGAAGATGCTGCGGCAATGGCTATTGATAAGTATGGCCTTAGAGCTGTAGATGTAAAGGTTTGCGGTGCAGGCTTGGGCCGTGAAGCAGCTATAAAATCGTTGCAAGCAGCTGGGTTAAAGATTTTATCTATCGAAGATACTACTGGCATTCCTCATAATGGATGTCGTGGAAAGAAGAAGCGTAGGGTTTAATTGTATAATAACATTCTTTGTTTTTTATAAGTGAAGAGTGAGAGAAGAGGTAGATTAATATGGCAAGGTATCTTGGTCCAACATGCAAATTAGAGCGGGCGCTTAAAGCAGATATGTCCCTCAAAAGTGGTTTGCGTTCACTAGAGTCAAAATGTAATAAAGATGTTCCGCCTGGACAGCATGGCCTTAAGCGTGTGCGTGAGCCTGGTTACTACGGATTGCAATTGCGTGCTAAGCAAATCGTTAGACGTATGTACGGTGTTCTTGAAAGACAATTCACAAAATATTTTAAAGAAGCTGCTCGTTTGAAGGGCTCTACTGGTGACAATCTATTGAAGTTGTTAGAAAAGAGACTTGATAATGTTGTTTATCGTATGGGTTTTGCAGCGACGCGTGCAGAAGCTCGTCAAATGGTATCTCACAAGACTATTTTGCTTAATGGAAACTGCGTTAATATTCCTTCTTATCAAGTTAGCCCTGGTGACATTGTTTCTGTTCGAGAAAGAGGAAAGCAGCAAGGTCGAATTAAAGCGGCTTTACAGCTTGCTGGGCAACGCGCAGATTGTAGTTGGGTGGCAGTAGATTCAACTACGCTAGAGGGTACATTTAAATCTGTTCCTACTCGCGACTTGTTGCCTCCTGATATTCAAGAGCAGCTGATTGTTGAGCTCTATTCTAAGTAACTATTTGAACTGAAAAGGTGGGTATTCATGAGCGTAACTCTTGATCTTCTGACTCCTCGTGAAATTAAAGTTGAAAAACTTTCAAATTTTCATTCGCGAATCATTTTAGAACCTTTTGAGCGTGGTTTTGGCCATACTTTAGGTAATGCATTAAGAAGAATTTTACTTTCTTCTATGCCAGGTGCAGCTGTTGTTCAGGCTGAAATTGAAAGTGTTTTACATGAATATGGTACAATTGAAGGTGTACAAGAAGATGTTGTTGATCTTCTTCTAAATCTTAAGCAGTTAGCCGTTGTTTTGGAAACAAGGTCTGAAGCTTATCTTTCTGTTGATAAAAAGGGCCCAGGTGTTGTCACTGCAGGTGATATTCAGGCTGGTTCTCATGTAAGAATTGTTAATCCTGATTTGGTCATTGCGCATTTGAGTGATAAGGCTCATTTAAAAATGCGACTTAAAGTTGAAGCTGGACGTGGATATCGTCAAGCAATGGTGGCTGATAATCCTGATGAATCTAAAGCTATTGGAATATTGAATCTAGATGCAATATTTACTCCTGTTTCTCGAGTAGCTTATTCAGTTGAGCGAGCTCGTGTTGAACAAAGTACAGATTTAGATAAGTTGGTTTTAGATATAGAAACTAATGGAACAATTCAGCCTGAAGAAGCTATTCGTAATGCTGCAACTATTTTGCAACAGCAATTATCTTCTTTTGTTTACTTAGAAGCTGAGCCGACAATGAGAAAAGATCGTGGTGCGAATGCTATCGATCCATTACTTCTTAGGCCAGTTGACGATTTGGAGTTGACCGTGCGTTCAGCGAATTGCTTAAAAGCCGAACACATTAATTATATTGGTGATTTAGTTCAGAGAGCAGAAAACGATTTACTTAGAACTCCGAATTTAGGTAAGAAATCACTTAATGAGATTAAGTCTGTGTTGGCTGCAAAAGAATTGAGTTTGGGTATGCGCATTGATAATTGGCCTTTTCCCAGACACGACCTAGAAGAAAAGTAAAGGATAAGTAGTAATGAGACACCGTAGATTAAGTAGAAGATTTTCAAGAACAAGTACTCACAGACAAGCCATGTTTAAAAATATGGCTGCATCTCTTGTTCAACATGAGTTGATTAAGACAACCCTTATCAAAGCTAAAGAGTTACGTAGAGTTATTGAGCCGTTAATTACATTAGCTAAAGAAGATACTGTTCATCACCGTCGTTTAGCGTTTGCACGAGTGCGTGATCGTGATGTTGTAACTAAGTTATTTAATGAACTTGGACCTCGTTATGAAAAGCGTCCTGGTGGATATCTACGTATTTTAAAATGTGGTTTTAGGCAAGGTGACGCTGCGCCTATGGCGTATGTTGAGTTGGTGGGGCGTCCTGGTTCTCCGTTAGCTGCAGAATAATTATTGGTGGGCGTAAGGGGGCTTCCCCTGTGCCCACTCGTTTTAAATGAATGAACAATCAAAAAATTCTTGAATTATCTAATGGCCTTTTCGGTCAAATTTCTGTTGGTGAAACCTGCGACTTTGCTTCTTCTACGCGCTGGATGAAAATTAAGAATGAAATTGAAGGGCAAGTTTTTTCTTTTCCTGACGCAAATTTCTTTTCCACCTTGTCTTCTGGGCCGGGTGCTATAGCTGCGTCTCGTTACTTGTATGCTTTTATTATTGCTGCTTGGCAATTTGCCAATAAAAAAGGGCTTGTTCTTGGTTTAGGAGCGGGTGCTGGAGTCATCATGTTATTAACGCTTTTTCCAGCTTTGTCACTAACTGTTGTAGAGATTGATTCGCAAGTGATTCGCCTCGCTCGAAGCTATTTCCCATTAATTTCTTTTTACGAAACTCAGGGTAGACTGCAGATAATAGAATCTGATGCTGAGATTTACCTTGATCAATGCCGTGATTCTTTTGCATTTACTTTGCTTGATTTATTTTCTGGAGATGAAAAAAGCCACAATAATTTATTATTAATTAATAAGGTGCTGAAGATTTCTCTTTTTTTTATGGCAAATATTATTACTTCAAAGACAGATATTTCAATAATAGAACGTTCTTTGAATCTAAACATAAACATTCGTTTAATGTGGTTATTGGCTGCGCCATCTATTTCTTCTGAAAAAGCGAATTGGATTATGACAAATATCAATGAAATCTCTCCAGAAATACAGCAATATCAGCTCTTTGATAATCTTACGACAATAGAGAATGTCATTACAGCCAATAAGTATTTCAAGTATATCCTTTCTCAAGTAGATGCAGCGTGTTTTTATCGCTAAGCAAAAGGCAAAAATTAAATGCATAAAATGACAAGAAAAGAATTAAAAGCGACTAGCAGCCTTGCGTTGATTTATGCGTTTAGAATGCTTGGTCTTTTTATGATTCTACCGGTGTTTTCTGTTTATGCGAAAACACTACCTGCCAGCACGCCGTTTTTGATTGGATTAACTTTGGGTATTTACGGCTTTACACAAGCCTGTTTGCAAATTCCATTTGGCTTAGCGTCGGATAAGTTGGGTCGTAAACCCGTCATTATTACTGGCTTATGTATTTTTGCGATTGGCAGTATCGTCGCAGCTTTCTCCCACACAATCTACGGAGTAATGATAGGCAGGGCGATTCAAGGTGCAGGCGCCGTTTCTAGCGCAACCATGGCGCTATTGTGCGATGTGACTACAGAAGAGCATCGTACGAAGGCGATGGCGGCTGTAGGTATGACCATTGGATTGTCATTTGCAGTTGCGATCGTTTTAGGCCCATTATTCAATCAATATATTGGTGTTTCAGGTATTTTTGTGGTGACAGCGGGGTTAGCTGTATCTGGAATAGTTTTATTGCAAGTTTTAGTGCCGACCCAAGAAACCTGGACCGTTCATCATGATACGGAGCCCAGTTTAGCGCAACTGCCGTCTATTTTATTGGATAGAACTCTAGCACAACTCAACATTGGAATTTTTATTCAGCATGCAGTACTCACGGCTACTTTTGTGGTGGTTCCGTTGATGTTCAAAAGTATCGCTTTAACGGGCCACTATGATTGGGCCAGTAATCATGAGTGGATGGTTTCGTTGCCAGTTATTGTTCTCGCCTTTGTCGCAAGTTTGCCAATGATTATTATTGCCGAAGTTAGGCGAAAAATTAAGGGTATATTTATTCTAAGCATTGGCCTATTAGTATTGTCTGAATTAGGGTGCTGGATAATGCAAGAGAATGTTATTGGCCTGGTTGGGTTTCTTTGGTTATTTTTTACTGCGTTTTGTGTGCTTGAAGCGATGCAGCCTTCTCTAGTTTCTAAAGTGGCCCCAGCAGGTTTAAAGGGAAGTGCTATGGGTGTTTATGCCACTAGTCAGTTTTTAGGAATTTTTGTTGGCGGAGTGTTATCGGGGTGGGTATATCAACATTATTCAATGACCGATGTTTTGTTCGTCAATGTGGTTTTATTATTTATTTGGTTTATCATTGCTTTGTTTATGCGAGAGCCACGTTACTTATCAACGTGTGTTTTGTCGCTGACTTACCCTTATCCGAGTCGTGAACAATGTTTGACGATTCCTGGCGTGATTGATGCTGCTGTTTGTGCTGATGAACGAGTAGTATATTTGAAAATTGATAAAGACTTGTGCTCGGTGGATGAGCTACAATCGCAACTAAATTCTGTAAAAACAACTACCTAAATTAGGGGAGAGGGATATTATGGCAAGAGGTATTAATAAAGTTATTTTAGTCGGCAACTTAGGTCGTGATCCGGAAACACGCTACACCCCAGAAGGTTTAGCAGTGACGAATCTAGCACTTGCCACTTCTGAATCTTGGAAAGATAAGCAATCGGGTGAACAACAAGAGCGAACCGAATGGCATCGCGTGGTGATGTACGGGCGTTTGGCTGAAATAGCTTCTGAATATCTCAAAAAAGGCGCAAAAGTCTATATTGAAGGCAAGTTGCGTACTAGCAAATGGCAGGATAAAGCGACTGGTGTTGATAAATATTCAACCGATATTGTTGCAGGTGAAATGCAAATGTTGGATGGTAAAGGCGGTTCAAATGGTGGGTCTTCTTATAATGCACCGTCATCTTCGCAATCTTCATCTCGTTCGCAAGAAATGCCTGAAAGCGCTGGTATGAATGATTCTTTTGATGATGATATTCCGTTTTGATATTGTCCAATTATAGGGGCGACCGGCTGGCCGCCCTTATAGACGTTTTTGAGCGTTACTGTCTAAGATTATTTGTCTATAGAGAGCCATGAGCTCTACCAAATAATTTCTAGCCCTGAAATGTCAACGAGCTTAGTATCAGAAGTAACCAATTTTGCACGATGATGAATCGTCGTAGCGGCGATAAGCCGATCAGCTGGGTCTTTATGTTTGAAAATATTTTCACTGCAAGAAATTGCAGCGATTTCAGGATTGATGGATAACAGTTGAATGCGACGAGATTTAAGAATCGTTTCTAAAAAAAATTGAGTCTCAATCTCTGGGTTCAGGCGTTTTTTTTGAATGAGCATGGCCACTTCCCATAAACTGATATCACAGCAAAATAACTTGCTTTGCTGTTCACTCTTTTCAATGGTATTTATGGCGTTTTCTGTTAGGCGTTCGGGAAACAGGGCATCGAAAATTAAGGCGCAAGTATCTAATATTATCATTGTTGCGCTTCCCAATCTTCATCGAGAGGTGAAATGACATCACCTATGGTGCAGGTTTTTCGCCATTGAAGGAGTAGTTTTTTGGCTTCTAAACGTTCGTCTCGAACTGGCAAAATTCGCGCAATAGTTTTGCCATGATAGGTTACCAATATTTCATCGCCATTAGTGACATCCGCGAGATATTTAGGTAAATGATTACGTAATTCTGTAGTATTGACGCTTTGCATTGCTATTCCTCGTTAAAACGTACATTTTAAGTGTACATTTTTAGCGGATTGCTTTCAAGCAAATTTATTGGTTAAAAGAGCAACTCTTTTCCATTTTTACAGAAAAACTCCGCAATTACTGTATAATGGCTTCCCTCTTCCTTCAGCAACAGAGCCAAAGTGGATAACATCATCGTTCGTGGGGCGCGTACCCACAATTTAAAGAATATTAATGTCACCTTGCCACGCAATAAGCTTATTGTGATTACAGGCCTATCTGGCTCAGGGAAGTCGTCATTAGCGTTTGATACGCTTTATGCGGAAGGGCAACGGCGTTATGTTGAATCATTGTCGGCTTATGCGCGCCAGTTTCTATCGATGATGGAAAAGCCCGATGTCGATAGTATCGAAGGACTTTCACCGGCAATTTCGATTGAACAAAAATCTACGTCGCATAATCCACGTTCAACTGTAGGAACTATCACTGAAATTTACGATTATTTGCGGCTTATGTTTGCGCGCGTTGGCCAACCACAATGCCCAACCCATAAAACCACCTTGGAAATGCAAACTGTCAGCCAAATGGTTGATCAGATTTTAACTTTGCCTGCTGATACCAAGGTGATGTTATTAGCGCCAGTGGTACGTGATCGCAAAGGTGAATTTCAAAATTTAATTGCGCAATTGCGCTCACAAGGGTATGTGCGTGCTCGTATAGATGGTGTTGTCGTTGAGTTAGATGATGCGCCAGCATTAAATGCGAAACAAAAACATACGATAGAAGTGGTGATTGATCGATTTAAAGTACGGACTGAAATGCAGCAGCGTTTAGCGGAATCTATCGAAACCACATTAACACTTTCTGGTGGATTAATTTATGTGACATTTTTGGATGATCCCAAAAAAGAGCCGCTCGTTTTTTCTTCCAAATTCGCGTGTCCTGAATGTGGTTACAGCATTACTGAACTTGAGCCGCGCATGTTTTCTTTTAATAATCCTAACGGCGCATGTCCAGACTGTGATGGTTTAGGGGTGAAACAAATTTTTGATGAAAGCCGCGTGATTCATGATGAAAGCCTTTCCGTGGGCGGAGGCGCTATTCGCGGTTGGGATAAAAAAAATGTCTATTACTACCATGTGTTATCGTCGCTGGCTGAGCATTACAATTTTAAATTAACCCAAGCCTACGAAGATTTGCCAGCTAAAATTAAAAACGTATTACTCTATGGCAGTGGTACGGTCAAAATAGATTTTCAATATCCCGGCCACAATGGAAAATTATTAAAACGCACCCATGTTTTTGAAGGTGTGATTCGCAGCATGGAACGGCGTTATCGCGAGACGGATTCTATTGCGATCAAAGAAGAATTAGCCAAATATTTAGTGAATCAACCCTGTCAAGCTTGTGAAGGCACTCGACTTAATACAGCAGCGCGCAATGTGTTTATTGATGAAAGAACGTTGCCAGAAATTGTGCGTATGCCAATCGATCAAGCCAAAGCATTTTTTGATACTTTAAAATTAACGGGCAGCCGTGAAAAAATTGCCGAGAAAATTAAAAACGAATGCGTGGCGCGATTAGGATTTTTGATTAACGTTGGCCTAGATTATTTAAGTCTGGATAGAAGTGCTGAAACGCTTTCTGGTGGCGAAGCGCAGCGTATTCGCTTGGCCAGTCAAATTGGTTCTGGCTTGGTCGGTGTGATGTATATTCTTGATGAGCCCTCTATTGGTTTGCATCAAAAAGATAATGAACGTTTATTAAAAACACTCCATTATTTGCGAGATTTGGGTAATACAGTGATTGTGGTTGAGCATGACGAAGATGCTATTCGTAGTGCAGATTATGTCGTGGATATTGGGCCAGGTGCTGGCGTGCATGGCGGTAATATTATTGCGCAAGGAACGCCAGAACAAGTGATTAAAAATAAAAAATCGTTAACCGGGCAATATCTATCAGGAAAGCTAGGTATTGCAGTTCCTGAAAAACGCACTAATCGACATGATAATCAATGGGTTAAAATTATAGGCGCTTCTGGCAATAATTTAAAAAATGTGACATTGAAATTACCCTTAGGATTATTGACTTGTGTGACAGGCGTTTCAGGCTCGGGAAAATCAACTTTAATTAACGATACTTTATATCCATTGGCTGCGACAGAACTCAATGGCGCCAGCCAGATTAAACCTTTAGCTTATGAAAGTGTAGAAGGTTTGAATCTTTTAGATAAAGTGGTTGATATTGATCAAAGTCCGATTGGCCGAACACCGCGTTCTAATCCTGCGACCTATGCCGGATTATTTACACCTATTCGAGAGTTATTTTCTGACACAAAAGAGTCGCGTGCGCGTGGTTATCAACCAGGAAGGTTTAGTTTTAATGTTAAAGGTGGACGTTGTGAAGCGTGTCAAGGCGATGGTTTAGTGAAAGTGGAAATGCATTTTCTTGCGGATGTTTATGTCACCTGTGATATTTGCCAAGGCAAGCGTTATAACCGTGAAACTTTAGAAGTGAAGTATAAAGATAAAAATATTCACGAAATATTAAATATGACGGTAGAAGATGCTGTGGTATTTTTTGATGCGGTGCCAGTGATTAAACGCAAGTTGGATACATTAATTTCCGTGGGCCTTTCATATATCACCTTAGGGCAAAGTGCTACAACCTTATCTGGCGGTGAGGCACAGCGCGTAAAACTTTCACGTGAACTTTCTAAACGTGATACTGGCCAAACACTGTATATTTTAGATGAGCCCACCACTGGATTACATTTTCATGACGTGGCGCAATTATTAGAAGTGTTGTATCGCCTGCGCGATAAAGGCAACACAGTCGTCGTGATAGAACACAATTTAGATGTCATCAAAACTGCAGATTGGGTGATTGACCTAGGGCCAGAAGGCGGTGGTAAAGGCGGTCAGATTATTGCAGAGGGAACCCCCGAAATGGTGGCGAAAAACAAAGCGTCGCATACCGGGCATTTTTTGAAAAAAACCTTAAGGGATCTCTAATATTGGCCATATTATTCATGATGGGCGGATTATTTTATTGAAACAAGTTATCCAGCCCAATATAATAAATTATACCGGGCTGGAGTTTAATATGATTATTGTTGGGCGAAAGAAAGAGCAGCGCAAGCTGAATGATATGTTTGATTCAGGGGCGTCTGAATTTTTTGCAGTTTATGGTAGAAGAAGGGTCGGAAAAACTTACTTAATTAGAACTTTTCTAAAACAAAAAAAATGCTTCTATTTTCAGTTGAGTGGCGAGAAACATTCCAATGTTTCTCAGCAGCTTAAAAATTTTTCTCTATCAATGGCAGAAACATTTTATGATAAACATCTAGTACTTGAGACGCCCAATACTTGGCATGATGCCTTTCAATTGCTGACGCAAGTTATGCAAGAAAAAGTGAAAAAAGGCAAAATCGTTTTGTTTTTTGATGAATTGCCGTGGCTAGCAAGTCCAAAATCAAACTTCTTATCTGCGCTAGATTTTTATTGGAATCGATATTGGGTTGATATGCCCCATTTAAAATTGATTGTATGTGGTTCAGCGGCTTCATGGATGATTAAAAATATTATTCGAAATCGAGGTGGATTGCATAATAGATTGACCGGTCGAATTCGGCTTGAACCGTTTAACTTAAAAGAGACGCAGCAATTTCTTAGTGAAAAATACCCTAATATTAATAATGCACAATTGTTGCAAATCTATTCTGTTATGGGAGGCATACCACACTATCTTAAACTTCTCGATGCCAAGCTTTCGATAACACAAAATATTGATAAGCTTTTTTTCTCTGCGGATGGTGAGTTATTAGGTGAATTTGATGAGTTATTTTCATCTTTGTTTTCTGCAGCAGATGCTTATGAGGAAATTGTATCCATACTTTCTCAACATCCACATGGACTTTCACGACAGAATTTATTGGCTAAATTGACGCTGTCGTCGGATGGAGGAAATTTTAATAAAAAAATTCTGGCATTGATTGAAGCTGGTTTTTTGATGGAACTTGGGAGTTATGGGCGTCCTGAACGCTTACTTACCTACAGATTGATTGATGAATATTCTAACTTTTATTTGCATTGGGTGCTGCCTAAGAGAAAAACGATACAAAGAATGAAAGAATTACGCGAGCATTGGCAGGTAATATCGAAGACAGGCGAATTTCACGCTTGGCGAGGAATTTCTTTTGAAATGATATGTTACCAGCATGTATTGACGATCTGTAAGGCTGCGGCTGTTGCTCAGGTGAATTTTATGGGAAATTGGTCCTATATTCCTAAGGCAAGCGATAAAAAATCTGGGGCGCAAATAGACCTGGTTTTTGATCGAGAAGATGACACAATAACGCTTTGTGAGATTAAATGTACGGATAAGCCTTTTGCTATTACCAAAAAATATGCTGAAGAATTGCGTAGTAAATTAAAAATTTTCCGCGAAGAGACAAAGACAAAAAAACACATTGTTTTTCTACTCCTAAGTGCTCATGGAATGCAAGAGAATGCTTACTCAAAAGAGCTTGTAAATTGGAGTATTAGTTTGGATGATATGTTGGCGCATTGCGAGTAAAGACTGAAATGACATTTGCTTCTAATAAAAAGTAAGCACACAATAATACCACCCTTCAACAATAATTCTGAGTATGCTATGTAGAATTAATCATTTGTTTTGCAAATTCTAATTGTGATTCCACAAATTTGGACAAAACTTTT
>JAIXPZ010000034.1 GCA_027486005.1 Legionellales bacterium | reverse complement strand
TATTCATCCGCCGAATCTACTTCCAGCGCCTACCTAACATGGCGACATTGGATAGAAAGCTATCAGATTTCAGGCGGGGTTAGAGCGGCAGGCGAATGGTCAACTGCGGTTTCTAGGATTACGTGCAGCCAATCGTCTTCAGCGCCTTAAGCTCGCTCGCTACGTTTCCAACTGCTGAATTTAGGATTATGGCCAAAAAAAATTTGCTGAATGATAGTGGTTTTGAAGTCGATGTTGCCGGATCAGGCGCTGAAGCTGTTGCTGCATTTTCCCCTGGAAAATACGGTTTGATTTACATGGATATTGGGCTGCCAGATATCAATGGTTATGAGGTAACGAATGCGATTCGAGAAAAAGAGCTGTCATCGCAAGCAGCGATGACCCCTATTATTGCGCTAACGGCCCATGCTGCGATCGATGTGCAGGCTGTTTGCGGTAAAGTCGACATGCAGGGCGTGATCAGCAAGCCCATTAAGCGTGACCAGATTGAACATATCTGGCAACGCTATGGAAAGGGCGAGCCTATTCACGTTGATGGACTGATTGTAATAGACGGAATCGCTACATCAATATCGACTTCAGCATTATAATCCACACCATCAATCTCAAATCCAAACAAACGATGGAAATCACGGCGATATCCTGCAATATCAGAAATGGCTTCAAGATTATCACTAGTAACTTGTGGCCAATCGCGATTAATTTCCGCCTGAATTTCAGGTGATAATTCCCAATCATCTAAACGAATGCGATGCTCTTCATCGAGCGCAACATTGTGACTAGAATACAATTGGTCATTGAATAAACGGTACATTTGTTCAATACATCCTTCATGATTGCCTTCACGTTTCATGATTTTATACAGAAGTGAAATGTATAATGGTACAACAGGAATAGCAGAACTTGCTTGGGTGACCAACGCTTTGTTCACAGAAATATAAGCGTGCCCATTGATAGCGCTCATTTGTTGATTAATTTGATGAGTGATTTTTTCTAAATCTTCTTTTGCTTTACCAATAGTGCCAGCCCTATAAACCGGATACGTAATTTCAGGCCCGATATACGAATATGCAATGGCTTTTGCACCATTCGCAAGAACACCTGCGTCTAGCAAGGCTTCTATCCATAATTGTAAATCTTCTCCACCCATGACTTTAACGGTGTGGTCAATTTCTTCTTTGGTGGCAGGCTCAATACTGATATCGCTGACGACGCCATTCATCACATCGACTGTTTTATTGATGTAGGTTCTTTCAGTGGGTTTTAATACAGAACTAAAGACTTCACCTGTTTTTGGATCGACACGTTTAGGAGAGGCTAAGCTATAAATTACAAGATCAATATTGCCTTGCCAATCTTGCTTGATTAAATCAATCGTTTCTTTTTTAATTTGATCAGAAAAAGCATCGCCATTAATGCTTTTGGCATATCTGCCGAATTTTTTTGCTGCAAGCTCAAATGCCGCTGTATTATACCACCCAGCAGATGCAGTACGTTTATCCGCCGCTGGTCTTTCAAAAAACACACCAACAGTATCCGCATCCGAAGAGAAGGTGGATATAATCCTACTCGCTAAACCGTAGCCAGTAGAAGCGCCAATCACTAATACTTTTTTAGGTCCTTGGACTTTCTTATGTTGTTGAGCATAAGCGATTTGTTCATTGACATGTGCAGCGCAACCAACAGGATGTGCAGTGGTGCAAATGAAACCTCTGATTTTGGGCGTTACTATCATAATAATTATCCTGATCCATCTTATTAAAGGGCGAAGTATATGGGATTAAGCGTATTTTTTGTAGAATTTATTTCTTAAGGAAAGCTTAAAAAAACTATTGCCATATAATAAAAACTCGATACAATCAAGGAGTTGTGGATATTTAACCACATGGATGTCACTTAAGTTATAAAGAAATTTGTCAGGAGGACAGAGTTATGACCAGCCAAACTTTTGCGCTAAGATTAAATACTTTGTTAGATCGTTTTAATTTTCCACAAAGCTCTGAAGATCGTGAAATTACGTTTAGCGAGTATTTTCATATGCCACAAACAAAGGCAAAAATGATCTTAACTGGAATGTTTTTACCACGTATCAGCATCATAGAAAAAATCGCTGAAGAATTATTCATCGATGTTGAAGAATTAGTTGGATAATGTTTTTTTTAAAAGGGCAGGCACAAGGCCTGCCCCTACATTAATTAAATCCCTTCTTGCAGCGTTGTAAAGTTAAAGACCACCCCTAAATTATACGTAGTCGCATCAAGTCCATTATCAAATGCTCTTATACGTCCTGCTTTTGCTATTAAACTAAAATACGGCGTAACATCAAAACTTATTCCAGCTTCAGGTTGATAAATCGCGCCACGACCGACATCAATCGCACCACCACCTGCAGCTCCAACTAATAAATCGCTGCTTAATCTAAAACCATGCCATAGAGAAGTTTGCACGCCTGGCCCAATCATTCCTGTCGCATAACTACCGGCATTTCCGCCATAAGCGCTTGCAGCCTGGCCTTTGATTAAAAAAGTTTCATTCATGGCCTTGCTAATTTCAATCACCGCCAAATCAATGTTTTCGACGTTTCGCGTATTGTTCGATCTTTGTGGGTTAACATAGGTTTCGGTTTGGCCACTGATAGACCATCCTTCGAATGTGTATTGACCATTACCCATGTCGCTGGTAAACGTTTCAGGTCCTGCATTGAAAAATTGATAATAAAGCCCTAGAGAAGTGAAAGGGCCCTCAAAATTACCACTCGGAGCAGTCAAATAACCTCCCTCCAAAAGTAGAGATAACGAGGGAAAAAAAGTGTAACCAATGCCTAAGCTAGGTTTATAGATTAAACCAGTGCCAGTGTCTGTATTGCCGCCACCGCCAGCACCAATATTAGCCTCAAGATTGTAAAAAAATTGACGTGTAAAATATTTTTGATAACCGATGAGCGTATAAAAATCCATATAACCATTTTTGGAACTATCGTAAGCACCACTGGTAGATACTCCTAAATAAACATTGGGATTAAGAAAAACACCGCCTTTGGCGCCAACAAGTTGCATAGTGTCATTGAGTTCATTGCCTTCAGTATCCGTAGAGTTACTTAAGAAATAACTTTCTTGGTACACACCAATAAAAGTGCGGTAGAAATTGAGGCCGCGGCTTGAAAAAACATCTTCCAATGAACTGGTGCTTGCGCCTTGATAAGACGGACTACCAATCAGTAGTGTGCCTGGAATACAAAAAGTAAAGGCTATTTGCCGACTGCTAATGGCATAATCCGGATAATTCACATCGGAATACTCTATGCCAAGTTCAAAATACCTAAAGTTATAGGATAAGCCAACGTGTGAACGTGACATAAAGCCACTAGAGTCGTCACTGACGTTTTGTCCACCGCCGCCGCCGGCAAAATATCCGGTATCTAGCGACCAGTTTTGATAAACATTGTATTTGAACCCAGCATTAGCGCCAATGACAAATAAACCACCTAAATCTCCTTCCATGGCGCTATAAATAGAAGGGCCTAAATAAAGTCCTTTGTAGAGATTGAAGTTAATACTTGTCCCCAATAATCCTAGGTCAGAATGACCATCGTCACGCTTAAGGCTTTCGTAACTTAACTCAAAATCAGTCGGGATAGGCGTTAAGGAGAAAGAGGGCTCAGTAGTTTCCACAGGTTCAGAAGTATTTTGCGCCAACAATACTGGCGTTAAAATAAACAGTAGCGCAGCAAGATAGTATGATTTCATTACCAAATCCGTGATAAAATGACGCCTAAAGATATATGCTTAGGCCATAGGTTTCAAGAAAAATGACACTACATAATATTCCTTACGCTCATCCTGCTTGGGTAGAGGTTGATTTGTTGCAATTTAAACAAAACATAATGCTGATTCGTGATTATGTAAATCAACGTAAAATTTGTATACCTATTAAGGCTAATGCTTATGGGCATGGATTGATTCCGATTGCTACTGCCGCAGTAGAAGCAGGCGTCGATTATTTAGCAGTCTCTTGTTTACAGGAAGCGGTTTTGTTGCGTGAGGCGAATATTCGATGCGCCATTCTTGTTCTAGGGCCTGTTTATCCAAAACAAATAAAATATTTTTTATTTCATGATTTAGAAATGACGATCTCATCCTTGGGAAAAGCCCAAAGTGTCGTAGAAGGGTGTCAAGAACTTGACTATCAAGGTCATATCAAAATTCACATTGAAATAGAAACCGGTATGCAACGTACAGGTGTTCGTTTAGAAACCAGTCACGAGATTTTTGATTATGTGGATACATCTCCATTTTTTAAAGTGCAAGGCGTTTATACTCATTTAGCCACGGCGGACCATAAAGAGCATGCTTTTGCGCATGAACAAATTCGCGCATTTACTGCTTTCGCAAAAAATTTAAAAAAACGCTATCCGGAAGCTATCTTTCACATGGCTAATTCTGGAGGAGCATATTATTATCCCGAATCACGGTTGGATATGGTCAGACCAGGAAAATTAGCCTATGGTTATTTTCAAACAAGTAAACCCCTCACACAACCGATTTTTTCGCTCAAAGCACGCGTGTCCTTTTTTAAAGTTGTAAAAAAAGGGCAGGGGATTAGTTATGGGCATCACTATTACACGAATGAAGATGCTCGCATTATCACTGTTCCTGTAGGTTATGGTGATGGTTATTTTCGATCGCTTTCCAATAAAGGAAAAGTGTTAATTAACGGCAAATTTTATCCTATCGTTGGCATCATTTGCATGGATCAAATGATGGTGAATATTGGCCAAGACAGTGTGTATGTTAGTGATGAAGTCGTGCTAGTAGGAAAGCAAGGCGATGCTGAAATTACTTTAGGTGAATTGGCGAACCTATGCGACACAGTGCCCTCAGAAGTTTTAGTAAATTTCAATGATCGCTTACCGCATCTTTATCGTGATGGTGATAAATATTACTGGGAGTATAATGGATTGAATAAAACAACGTTGAATGATATATAAATTAAAAAAACTCTAGTAGAGCCTGTAATTTCGATGATTACACCTAAAATTATGGTCAAATATATACCAAAATCTTAATGTACAGGTATAGTCACTTATGGTAGAATTTGCGCATGTTTTCTGTAATTTGTTGATTTAAAAGAGAGTTTTCAATGTCACGCTATCTTGACCCTAAAAGTGATTTGGTATTTAAAAAAATTTTTGGTGGGCATCCGGCACTGCTTAAAAGTTTTTTGAACGCAGTATTACCGCTGCCGACAGGTTGTCTTATTGAAGATCTTGAATATCTGTCTTCTGAAAATATCCCTGAAATTCCAGAGTTTAAACACAGCGTTGTGGATGTTCGTTGTTTTGATCAAGAGGGCAGGCATTTTATTGTTGAAATGCAAATGTCATGGTCAAGACATTTCATGCAACGACTTTTATTTAATACGGCTTCCGTTTATGTACGACAGCTGAAAGCAACTGAAAATTTTAAAGAACTTAATCCGGTGTATGGATT
>JAIXPZ010000072.1 GCA_027486005.1 Legionellales bacterium | reverse complement strand
TCCGCCGAATCTACTTCCAGCGCCTACCTAACATGGCGACATTGGATAGAAAGCTATCAGATTTCAGGCGGGGTTAGAGCGGCAGGCGAATGGTCAACTGCGGTTTCTAGGATCATGAGTAGAATCTCGAAAATCAGAACCAGAAAATAGATTATGTGCCACTAAATATGCAGTTGTGAGCAAAGCAAGGAAAAATGCTGGATGTTGGATAGACGATGCTAATACCAAGGTGAATGCAAACATGAAACATAATGCAGGGTCTTTTTTTGCCAACATCGCCAGCATATCTACTTGCCACTCTAAGAAGGAATTTTTCCGAGGAATTTTTTGGGCATAGCTTGCGCTGACTAATGAAGCAACCAATGAATCGAATTCTTTTTTTGAATAATCAATATTAGTATAGTAATTTTTTTTATCTCCTCGTTGAAGCCCTTGGAGCAGAGAAATCATATCAATGCTGTGACCTGATGTTAGCATTAGTTTTCGCTCAGAAGGTATGCTTTCTTGGGTAACCACGTCTTCTGTATTAATAGGAAGCCGATAAGAAAGTATTTCTAAAGCTTGATCAATCGCTTCGCTGATATCAGGGTGACTTTCTTTCTCTTTATACAACTGTTTTTTGATGGTTTCAAATTTATCAACCGTATCTGCGATGACACAAGAAGTAAATAAATCTATCAATGTTTCACGTTGATTTTTATCGGGGAGGCAATCTGCATAAGCGATCAACCTTTCATAAGTACCGGAGGAGAGCACGATATAAAATCCACCCTTTGCTGTATAACATATGGCCTATACTAGCCGTGCGACAGATAAAATGTCAATATATTATCCATTAACACTAGCGCTAGCATCGCTTCAGCAACAGGAACGCCAGGGATGCCAACACAAGGATGGTGGCGGCCTTTGGTAATAATTGTGGGTCTTCCGTATTTTCTGTGGGTGCATTAAGCCGATAATCTGTTAAAATACAGCCAGTTACAAGTGCTCACCAAAACTGATAGGACTGTACAAATGGATAAACCACCAGACGGATTCGTGCTCCCGGCAGAATTGTTAGGCCTCTCAGAGATTGAAATTATCTCAGTAAAATTAACCCGCGCAGGTTCCATTCATATTCTTGTTAAAAGCACACGAGAAGAAATTTTATGTCAGAAATGCCATAAGCCAACGACTCCACATGGAAGTGGACATCAATTAAAGTTACGTCATTTGCCGATGTTTGGTCGTGAAGTTTATATTGAAATACAATCGCGACGAGGTATTTGTAAAAGTTGTGATGATCATCCAACGACAACGCAGACACTAGATTGGTTTTCTCACAATAGTCATAACACTAAACCTTATGAGAACTATTTGATGCTACAACTCATTGGCAGTACACAAACAGATGTGGCCAGAAAAGAAGGTGTGACGGAAGAAATTTTACAAACTATTATTGATCATTACCAAGTGGATAAAGTGAACTGGAAAAGGATCAAACGGATTGGCTTACTAGGCATTGATGAAATCGCAAAACTGAAAGGTCATGATAGCTATATTACGCTGGTGACAAGTCGCTATCAGGGCGTCAATAAAATATTAGCGGTGCTTGAAGGCAAAGAAAAGGCTACAATTAAAGCCTTTTTAAGCAGTATCCCTGATAAAAAACGTAAAATGATTACCGCTGTTTGTCTGGATATGTGTGATAACTATCTTTATGCCGCTCAGGAAAAATTGAGCATCGATATTCCAATTGTTGTTGATCGATTTCATGTGGCTAAACTTTACCGGAAAGCAATCACACAGCTTCGTTCCAGTGAATTAAAGCGTCTCAAAATCTTGTTGAGTGAAGAAGATTACAAAGCATTAAAGCCTGCAATTAAAATTCTACTCAGCAAAAATGAATGTTACTCTGCTGAAGAAAAGGAAATACTGCGACCGTTATTTAAATACTCACCTGCGATCAAAGCTGCTTATCGACTCGCAAGAGAATTTACACATATTTATAATGCACATCACAAAAGGAAAACCGCCCAACAAAAAATTGAGCAGTGGATTGAAAAGGTTGAAGCGAGTGAAACAAGCTGCTTCACAACATTTATCAAAACAGTAAAAAAATATGAAAACCAAATTTGCAATTATTTTATTCGGCGTGAAACGAGTCGTTGGGTCGAAGGAATTAACAATAAAGTGAAGGTAATCAAGCGGCAGTGTTACGGTATAACCAACTTAAAACACTTCTTTCAAAGGATATTTTTAGATTTACAAGGTTACGATATTTTCCTTAATAAACAACCAGTTAGGGAGAATTAATGTCCACACAAAAAACGGGAGACCCTAATTTTTTCACGCTGCTCTGCAAGATTAGATAACAAAAAACCCTCAATATCATTAACAGGATTTAAATCGAAAGATATCGTATTTCTGTAATCGAATGCTGTTAAACCACCTATGCAGTAAGTGCGTACATACTTTCATCTGGCCTGAGTCAGAAAGACTGTCGCCAATAATAATAAAGCGCTCAATTTGATGCACTACTTAGCCTTAGAGTAAAAAGGAGATATGTTCACCTAAGTAGATTAAAGAAATATTAAATACAGATTAGTTTTTTTTGTGCGACTTATCTCACATGATATAAAATTTTCGGCTTATAGCGTAATCCTAAATAGTCCGCATAAACTCTCATTTGTATCGCCATCTAAAATCAGCTGCCTCCAATCTATGGGTGGCCTGACACGGGCTTTACAATTAGAAAAAATTAATACGATTAGTCAAGAACTCAATTTGATTATAAAGCAGCGTCAAGAAAATGTAGCATTACAAGAAAAAATTCAAACACTCACTGAACATCAAGCAACAGTGATGACGTCGACATGAGAAAGCCCAGTAAAAATAAAAAGAGTCCCCCACCCAAACAAAAGAACAAATTAAAATCACTGGTTTCACGGGATGATCTCGTTCAAAAACGTTTTCAAGACGTCATCACGCGTTTGCAGGGTAAGACTGCATTGACTGCGCAGGATCGCTATTGTTTTGGATGCGCTTTGGTTAAAAAAAACAAAGGCATCAAGCGCTGATGGCATTTTGGCCCTTGGTCGCTCACGCTACCGACAGCCCGCTGCGAGAGGATTGCGCACGCCTTGCCGAATACGTGTTTAACCTTTTTGTCAGATATAGCGCACAAAAAAATCTAATTTGTATTTAATATTTCCCTAATCTTACAGTTTTATATTGCCTCCACTTAGGTCTAGTGTTTGTTTTTTTTGCATGGTTCAAAAGTAGCGGTTATCGGTGAACATTTTTCTGAGTAAGATTAACAGTTATTTCAAATGATAATAGGGTTGCAGCTATTTTTTGAAGATTAAGTGTTCACCGCATTTGAACCATTCCGAAAGTTCTGTTGTATAGTTCTGCGTGAAAATAGGGTTAATAAAAGGAAATCAATATGTTGCAAAATTTACAGGGTAAAAGTCTTGGAGGTTCTTTCGATGGTCAGATTACTAAGTTATCAGGAAAAAAGTCTAGTTTTGATCGTGGCCAAGCCTATTTTATTCTTGCTCGCGCCCTTTTTGACGGTAATTCCTCATTATCTAGTAACGTTGCAGGGGACATCAAAAAACTTTCACAACTGTTTGAACGTTCTGAATTTTTAGTGAATCGTGCATTTGTCGGCTCCGCATCTGGAAAGACAGTCGACTCTGATCTCAGTGATCGCGCAGCGAGCATCAAGAGTGAGGAAGATATTTCAGATTTACTGACGCTTGATTATGCCGCAACCAATCAAAGCGGTTCGGTCTTTGGTCCTGCGGCTTATGTTTATGATTTACTTCGGATTATTTTATCACTCGTAAAAATAGGTGAATTTAATTTTAAGATTGATGATGCCAAATATAGTTTACTTAGCAGACGACCTGATTTATTAGATATTTTTTTAAACGGAGAAGAATCAACCAATCTGCTTGTGCCAACGATAGCTCTGGTAAATTATATTCTCGCGCGACAATTGTTACGAAAAGATGACGCTGAGATATTGCGTGATTTAAGTGGAGCTTCCAAAAAATCAGGTTACCGCGAGTACATGTTGCGGTATGAAAAAGAAGCTTTTGATAATATGACCAATGGTGTTCATTCTTTTAGCGCTGATGTTTTTCATTGGCCATTCGATATTGATTTTGAGTCACAAAACGCCTATCTCACTGCGATGAAAAAAACAGCGTATGACCTATTGCGCGATGTTAATCAGATAGTAGGCGATATCGATTATGATTATATGACTTGCGCGAAGGCTTATTTGCAACTGAGTGATCTTGTTGTGGCCCAATTAACTAACCCCAAGAGTCCTGTTGTTAGTTATGATGGAGGCAGTCTTTCGTCTGTCGACACCAGAACCTTCTGTAAAACGACAAATATTAGTTATGAGCGTTTAGGTGAATTGTTGCATATTAATTCAAGTAATACGTTAGAACGCCACTATGTCAATGCGCTGATTCAAGCTAAAAAACTTTATGTGAATGTTGGTACATCCGACCCGATAGGGTTTCAACTGGATTCAAAAGGCAAAAAAGAAATCTTAAATAATATAAACGATGAGCGGATAAAACGTCTCGGTATTTTTCATTATATGTCTCAAAAGATGCAAATGAGCCCTGATGAGCTTGAATTGGTTTTTTCGCTGTTAGGTATGAATTTACAAGTGGATATAGTTGCGCTTTCTTTAGTGAAACAAGTGAAAGATGCACTCGGTTTGTCTATTCCATCACTCGTTAATTTATTAGTTGATCAAGCGAATGCGACGCTTTACTCTGCTGCAATGGAAACCATACGCCCAACCACAGGGAATATGGAGGCTTGGAAAATTCATTGGGACTTATTACCGGCTTATTTGGAGGTGCTGACAGCCCAGGAGCAAGCTGATATTGAAGCAGCATTTGCTACCGCTATCCCCTTAATGTCTCCAATATCTTTGGATGCTCTAGTGCCTTCAGAAATCGCTTCAATGATTAATGCAATAATCATAACGCCAATGCCATCAATGCCTTCAGTGCATCGATTGTCAGCATCAATCGCTTCTGCTGGTGCGACCATCTCAAATACGACAATTCCATTGCCTTATCAAGCATTAGCGCAACAATTATTAACAGATAACCCTGAATATATTGAATACTTTACTTACTGTGCCAATCAAACATTAACGTATCTCTCAAGAGTAAGTGGCGTTACCGTTGAGGAAATGCGAACAATTTGCTTGAAAACGCCGGCATTATTACCGACTACTCAAACCGATGTAGATTCCTTTATTCAATCGATTTATACCTTAGGCCACCTCAAAAAATCTTACAGCAGAACATTGGTAGAGCTATGTCAGTTAGCATGTTTTACAAATGCTGAAGCAGTTGCGCCTAAGACTGAAGACGATGTTATTGCACAAGGCATTGCACTACTACTGCCAAATAAGTTCGATACATTGCTATCCAATGTCGTCTTACCGCAACATGCGGGTAGCACCTTTGTACAGTTTTTGTTAGCTCCAGTGAGTCAAGATATTTTTGTGATTCTAAAATCAGGTACAGCAAGCAATAATGTTGAAGTGCACATATTATCAGCAACGAGTGGTTATCAATCATTTTCACAGCATTTCGTGACTAGCCTTCCTGCATGTGTACCCGAGACTGAATTTTTGCTAGCAAAAAATAATGATCTCTATATTGTGTTAAAATCAGGCTCTGACATCCAAGTACATTGCTTGTCAGCGGAGGATCAATATAAGAATTCGACAACTATGGTACAGCCCCGTCTATGGGATAATCGACTT
>JAIXPZ010000024.1 GCA_027486005.1 Legionellales bacterium | reverse complement strand
TCATCATATTGATTTTGTCCTCGCAATTCAGTGACTAATTATATTTTACCTTATTCGAAAAACAACTTACGCTGATTTTTTATAAGACTCTTCACTTAACAATAATGACATCGCAATACGCGCATTTTTGTTGGCTAGCGCTACTGCTGCAACGTTCATTCCTCGCTTCTCAACGATACCTTGTATCCAAAGACTACGTTTATCTTTTTTTGCTTTACTGGCAAGTATTGCTGAGCGTGCTCCATGAATCAGCATACGCCGTACATACTCATCACCACGCTTGCTAATTCCCAACAGCCTCTGCTTATTTCCACTCGAATATTGCTTGGGAACTAGTCCAATAAATGCGGCAAAGTGACGACCATTTTTAAATCCGGCTCCGTTACCTGCGAGTGCAATGATTGCTGCGGCTGTAATGACACCAACACCTTCAATATCCATCAAGCGTTTGCAGCGTTCATCATGTTTGACAATATTTTTAAGCGTTGCATCACAGGCATCAATTTTATTTTCCAATGTCATAACTAACTCATATTGTGTCTCAATTAAATTTTTCATTAAATCACTTAATTCATTATTGATTTTACGATCAAAAAGTTTTGGTAATTCACGCTTTAATGCCTCAAACCCTAAGGGTATTACACATTCGTATTCCGATAGTAATCCACGTACTTGGTTCATCATTTTTGTTTTTGTTGTCACCAAGCCTTCTCGGACACGAAAAACACTTTGAATATCTTGTTGCTCTACTGTTTTAGGTGAAACATAACGCATCGTCGGACGACTGGCTGCTTCGACAATCGCTTCTGCGTCGCGATGATCATTTTTATTTCCTTTCACAAAAGGTTTTACATACTGTGCGGCTATTAATTTTACTTCATGACCTAGTTTTGTAATCTCTCTTGCCTAATAATTTGCGCTACCACAAGCTTCCATCACCACACAAGACTTTTCTTGGTTGACCAAATAGGTCAATAAACTCTCTCGTCCTAACCGTTGTTTGCCTATTACTTTGCCTTGGAGATTAGCCAAGCAAAGTTGAAAAACATTCTTTGCCACATCGATACCAATTACGTTAGTATTCATTTCGGACTCCTTCTGTTAATAGTTCAAGCAACCCACCGCGGTTACTTTGGCGCATTTTAACATGACGCCGTTTTTTAAGAGAGGCGAGTCCATTTCATTAGTTGGCCACTTGCCTGCCGCTCTAACCCAGCACTAAGGAAGTGTGCAAAAATAACTTTTCGCAAAAATGTGTTTTTAATTATTTATAATTTTTTGCTTTATAATATAATTCCACTTTCCATGAAATCGATTGCATTTAATGTTTATTGATTTTAATTCTTCATCAGAAATTTTTATTCCCTTCTCATATTTATGTTCATCTAAAATCACATCGACTTTCAAACCCGTTTTTGTTTTAGTATTTCCAATTAAATTGATTACCGTTTCTATAGTAGCCAGAGGAACGCCGCGCCAATTTTTTGAAATATAACTAAACATTCTATGCTCGATTTTATTCCATTTACTAGTTCCTGGCGGAAAATGACAAACATGAATGTCTATTTCTAATTCATTAGCTAGTTTTTGTAATTCCTATTTCCACAATCTAACTTTGTAACCATTGCTGCCACCGCAGTCAGCAGTAATTAATAATTGCTTACTTTTTTTATATTGTGCTTTCCCAATTTTTCTCCACCACGTTCTTATTGTATTAACTGCAAATTCAGCCGTGTCATGACTGATGCCTACACTTACCCAGCCTATGTTTTTAGTAACATCATACACGCCATACGGCGCTGCTTTCCCCAATTTTTTATCTGGAAAATCATGGGTCTTTACCTTGATAGGCTGCCCTTTGGGACAATATTCTTTTCCTGAATTCTTATATTCACCTATATTTTCCTTCTTTTTTGTATCTACCGATATAACAGGCGATGAATTTCTTTGAAACTTTTTTACTTCTTTATTAATAAAATTAAATTGATCATTTCTGTCTGGATGACTCATTCCTTCTTTAGTTTTTTTATTCGATTGCAGACTATAATCTAGCTCAGCTAAAAGGTCGCAAACAGTTCTAAAACTTAAATCATATCCTTTGATAATTAATTCATCTGCAAGATTCCTAACGCTTTTACATGTCCATCGTAGTGGCGATTCAGGATCGCCGCGACTTAATGGTTCTACTAAAGAGTCCAAATCAAATAATAAATCAGGATAATCATCTGTGATTTTTTTTCGGCCTCCGCCAGATTGACGTATCTTAATTGCATCTAATTTTTTCTTATCTTGCAACTCACGCAAGCCAGCGCGAATAGTTGGGTACGAAATTCCAGTAGCTCTTTGTATCGTAGTACTTCCACCTCTCCCAAATTCTTTATTATGATTTCTAACTTCTGTCGCGCACCAAATTCTTAATGCTCTTTCGTTTAGATAAAGTGATATTGAGTCAAATTTTTCTTTGATGAGTAGAATTCTTTGTAGAGTGGCATCTTGCATAAATGCATATTAACAGTATTTTCAATTAGTTAAAAGCTAGTTTTGTGAAAAGTTATTTTTGCACACTTCCAAAGTGCATGGCCACTGGCAAAATCAGGGAAAGGTTGGTGGCGTTTATCAAAAGCGATTCCAGCTGATCAAGCCATGAATAAGCTATGGTTTAAAGAGCAAGGGCTTATAAGTTTGGCCCAGAAAAGAGTTGTTAAACCTTTTACTGAAACCGCCGTATGCGACATCGCACGTACGGTGGTGTGAGAGGACGGAGTCGTGAGGCTCCTCCTGCTCGATTTAAAGCAGCGCTACCGAATTCTCGATCACCGAGTACACCGAGAATAGAATCAATGCCAAAGTGCTTTACAAAACGCTCAATGATCTCTTGGTGCTCTGCGGCGGTTGCATTGCCAGCTTTGGGTAAACACTGCCAAAACAAGGGAATCGCCATACCTTCATGGGCAACACCTCGTGTGAGAACATTGATTTTTGATTTTCCCAAAAACCAATTGGTGCGGTCAATCGTCAAATACACTTTGGAGGCCGATGAAAAAAATAACGCAAAAGTCCATTTGGCTAAAACCGCCTGGGCAATTCTAAATTGTGCAAAAAATCGTTTCAAACGTTTATGACGCGAGTCCAACAAGGCTCGACTTGTAAAAGCAGTCGCTAGTTCACGCAAGTTAACTGTTCTAACGGCGAACAATGCCACCAGCATTTTTGTAAAACACGTTAATCGAGCATTGTTCCAATCTAAAAAATCGCCCAATATTTGCTGTAACTCGCTGACGTTTTTCATATCACCTCCTGTTTTTCGCAAAACGAAGTATATGAAATTCTTATAAAATCAGCGAGTTCTTCTGATAAATCAAATCCTTATGTTATTTTTGTACCCTACAAAGAAAAATAATGATTTTTTCAGCGATTCCCGCCCCCATTAAAAACCTCGATATAATGCGGGTTTCACGAGCTATTTGAATTATTTTTTCGTAAACTTCGCCTGATTTTTGTAAAAAAG
>JAIXPZ010000067.1 GCA_027486005.1 Legionellales bacterium | reverse complement strand
TCTCTCGTAACTCGCTGATATGTTCCATATAACCTCCTTCTCGACAATCGAGATTATATGTTTTTAATTATTTATCAGCGAGTTACATTTCAACTATAAATTTTGTCGTGTACAGAGGTAAATTTTTTCGTGTACACAGGTTAAAATTAAAAAAACCTGTTTTTTTAAAAATATCCGTGGCATGCTATCAGTCCCACCCTTGATTTCATGTTCCCGCTTGTTTTCATATTTTTTTCAGGTATTTCTGTGCCGTTATTACTATTAATTTTTGTTGTGGGATATCTTATTTTTTATCCTGCTGATATCGTGCGTAATCCGCTTGCAATTAGTGGTTTTTTAAAGCCTACGATAATGCAAGTAGAAGTGGTTTCTTTGGTGAAGCGGCAGCAATGTTATGAGTCATTTACTATCAAACCGATAGATCAAGCCTATTATTTTCAAGCCAGTTGGTTTTCATGCAATCTTATAGACATTCACGTGGGTGATATTTTAGAAGCTAATTTAAAACTCAAGCCGTTGCATGCGATGAACAATCCCGGTGGGTTTGATTCACTGCAATGGGCGAAACAAAACAATATTGTTGCGCAAGCGACGATAAAGTCTGCAAAAATAATCGGAGAAGCCCAGGGGTTTGCAGTTAAGATGGAGCGCTTAAGAGAAAAGCTCGATGCTATTACGCATTTACATTTGCATGATCCGACGGTAACGGCGGTTATTGAATCATTAACCTTGGGAGTAAGCAACGGATTATCGTGGGAGGTTTTACAAAAGTTTAATTTATCAGGAACACGGCATTTATTATCGATTTCAGGGTCACATATTGCCATGGTGGCAATGATGGCTTATGGTATTTTTTTTCTGTTGATGCGTATGGTTGTTATTTTTTTACCAAGAATCAACGCGCACACTTGGGCAATTGCGTTTTCGGTATTTTTGGTGAGCTTTTATGTCGGTATTTCCGGGCAGCAAGTTCCAACATTGCGCGCATTCTTCATGGCGTTGATTGGTTTGGCTGCAGTTTTTTTTCATCGTTATTCGAGTTTGATAAATAGAATTATTGTTGCAGCGATTGTAGTGCTTATAGTGGATAATAATGTGCTCTATTCGCCGAGCTTCTATTTATCTTTTTATGCAGTTTTTTTGATCGCTTATCATCAACTATGGGTATCAAAAGCAGATAAAAAATGGCGGAACTATTTAAGTTTGAATTTATTGCTGTTGATTGGATTGTTGCCAATTTCATTATACTTTTTTTCGCAATTTACGTTTATTTCTCTCATTGCAAATCTTGTTGCTATTCCATGGGTGGGTTTTATTATTTTGCCTGGAGCTATTTTATTACAATGGCTAGAGTTTTTTGGCTGGCAATGTCATTTTTTCTGGATTTTCCTGGAATGGACGACGCATGGTTTTGTTTGGACGCTCAATCTTTTCTCTCAAATGACAACTTCAATGCCTGGAATTTTTATCACGGGGCATTTAGGCTTGGCAAGCACGTTGATTGTATCATTGGTGATTTTAATTGCCTTTTTGCCGCGAGGCGCTCCTGGAAAATACTTATGTGTTTTAGCCATGATGCCTATTGTATTGATGCGAGTTGAGCCAAAACAAGGCAATGCACAGTTGGTTTTTTTAAATGTGGGCCAGGGCTTATCGGTCTTGGTGAAAACTCAGAGCCACTTAATGGTTTATGATACTGGGCCGAAATTTTTTACAGGAGGAGATGTAGGGCAGTCGGTTATTATTCCGTATTTTTATCATCAAGGGTGGAAAAAAATTGATATGTTGATGGTTAGTCATGGCGATGCCGATCATTCTGGTGGCGCGAATACGTTAAGAAAAAATTTTCCAGTACGACGTGTCCTGACCAGCGATCTAAATAAAGTGCCAGGGGCAATGCTGTGTCAGCGTGGTCAGCATTGGCAATGGGATGGGGTCAGTTTTCAAGTGCTTTATCCGGATGCCAGTCATCAGCACCAAGGTAATAATAGTTCTTGTGTACTCAAAATTACCTCCGGCAAGGCAATTGTATTGTTGGTGGGAGACATTGAGCGAGCTGCAGAGCAATATTTAACCAAAAATTTTAGAGACGATCTTGCAGCGACAGTAATATCTGTCCCTCATCATGGTAGCAAAACTTCTTCCTCTGAAGAGTTTTTATCGGCAGTACATCCTGATTATGCGGTTTTTTCCTATGGTTTTTTAAATCGATTTCATTTCCCCAGTGGATTAGTAATGCATCGATATGGTCAGCTCGGAATAGAGCCCTGGGTGACCGAGTCAGGACCTGTTTTTGTGGAAATTTCGCCGTCAGGAGTGGATATTAAAACCTGAAAGCGTATAATCTGGGCCCATCCCTTAGTTTGTGAACTGAGTTTTTCCAGTTATTGCGCCTACTTGAGAGGAATATTCCATCATGTCAAAAGTACTTTATCCTCCTGCACCTTTTATTTTTATGGACCTTCGGTCAATAACCCTTTTGCCTGAGGAATTAAAGCTTTTAACCCATCGACTATTGGCTGGGGTTGTCTTATTTGCGAGAAATTATGAAAGTCCGCAGCAATTAGCCGAGTTGCTTGAACAAGCGCGGGCGATTAACCCAAAATTACTGTTTGCAGTCGATCATGAGGGTGGGAGAGTTCAACGCTTTAAAGAGCCTTTTACTATTCTCCCTGCCATGAAGCAATTGGGCAATGTATATTTATTGGATGAAGAAAAAGGCAAGCAATTAGCGGCAAATTGTGCATGGCTTGCGGGCAGTGAGTTAGCAGCGTTTGGTATTCAGATTAATTTTGCCCCAGTATTCGATATAGACATGGAGCGTAATCAAATCATTGGGGATAGAGCTTTTGGAAAGCGCGCCAGTGTTGTGACTGCAGTGGGCGGGGCTTATTTAGAAGGTATTCGCTTTACCCAGGTACTGCCTGTGGCGAAACATTTTCCTGGTCACGGCGGCGTTAATTTAGATAGCCATGTCGACCAGCCCATAGATGATCGTTCGTTTGATACGCTTTGGGAGGGTGATATGCGCCCGTATCGCGATCTTGCATCGCAACTTTCAGCGGTGATGTGTTCGCATATTATTTATCCCGAAGTGTCACCGATGCCTGCGGGATATTGTCGATTTTGGATAGAACATATTTTACGAGAACGCATGCGGTTTAAAGGTGTTGTTTTTTCTGACTGTTTAAGTATGAAAGCAGCGCACGTTGCTGGAACTGCGGATAAACGTATTCGCTTAGCGCGAGAAAGTGGTTGTAATTATGTATTGTTGTGTAATCACCATGAAAGCCAATGGGATGTGCTGGAAACTGTTGAAAAAGAAATTGCCAGTCATGCGCCATTAAAACCATTGAAGTCTTTTACTTCAACCTTAGAGATTCCATCATCAACTAAAGAGTGTTTAGAGCGATGGGGTCAGTTACAATCCTCTGAACAATATATTCGTATTTGTCAAGAACTTGAAAAACTAAAGGAAGGTCATGTATTTGCATAACTGGTTAGTTACTTTATTAGGCGCATACTCGGAATATGCCTGGATGATGCATGGCATAATTATTTTTCTTGCTGCTTTTTTTGTTTATTGGCTGCAGCGGAAGCTGGTTAAGCGTTTATTAGTACACTTGAAAAAAAGCAATCATGTTTGGGATGACACTTTATTGCAGGCATTATCTTTGCCTTTAGCTTTGCTGGTTTGGATGTGTGCCGCCGCCTTATTTTTAGAGTATGTTTTGCTTGATATGAATCAAAAAGAGTGGTCGCAGGAAGTGATTCGGGTGCGTATTGGAATCTCGGTGTTGATTTTTGTCTGGTTCTCTTGGCGTTATATTAATCTAATTGAGCAGCGTTTAGTAACTCCGTCTGAGTCACGAAAAAAAATGGATGAAACAACGGTTTCAGTAGTGGGGCGCTTTACGCGAATTGGTTTGATTGTCGTGGGGATGTTGATTCTTTTACAATCCCTGGGAATTCCGTTAACTGGTTTGTTAGCTTTTGGTGGTGGTGGTGCGATTGTCATGGGGATCGCGGCGCAGCAATTACTGGCGAATTGGTTTGGTGGCTTGATGATTTTTCTCGATAAACCTTTCAAGCTTGGAGATTGGATTCAGTCGCCAGATCGCGATATTGAAGGTACTGTAACCCGCATTGGTTGGCGTACAACGAAAGTGATGGCGCTGGATAATCGACCCTTGTATATCCCGAATGCGTTATTCAATCAGGTGATTATTGTTAATCCACAGCGTATGACACACAGGAGAATTGATGCCACGATTGGCGTTTGTTATAAAGACGGGCATTTACTAAAAGGTTTGGTTCAGGCGATTGATCAAATGTTAAGACAACACCCCAATGTTGATCCTCGTCAACTTCTGATGGTGCATTTTGTTAAATTTGGCGCTTCTTCTTTGGATATTAATATTTATTGTTTTACTCGAGCTACCGCGAATCCCCATTGGCGCGACGTGCAACAGGATATTTTGTTCAAAATACTCGATATTATTGCTGAACATAAAGTGCAAATTGCTTTCCCAACCGTCACTACGCATATTCCTGATGGAGTAAATATTCGAGGAGATCTTCGCTCATGACAATATCAATGAATGATTTGCAAATAATGCAAAAAAAAGCAACATGTTTGCATGATATGCAAGCAATTAATGCCGCACTAGATCGCATGGCAGTGGAGATCACGCAAGAGTTACAAGATCAACAACCGATCGTGATGACAGTGTTGAATGGTTCTATTATTCCGGTGGGCCACTTAGTCACTCGATTGCATTTTCCTTTGCAATTAGATTACCTGCATGTAACGCGCTACCAAGGAAAAATGCACGCGAGTCAGTTACATTGGTTAGCCGAGCCGCGATCATCTTTAAAAGATCGAGTGATTTTGATTGTTGAAGATGTTTTAGATGCGGGCACAACTTTGGCAGAAATCATTAAATATTGTCAAGCAGAAGGCGCTGCAAAAATTTATACTGCGGTAGTCGTTGATAAAAATCATCCGCGTGCTGAAGGGGGCTTGGCGCATGCGGACTTTACAGGCTTGAAAGTGGAAGATTTATTTTTAATTGGATTTGGTTTGGACTACGAAGGTTATTTTAGAAATCTTCCTGGGATCTATGCGGTGACAGAAGTAGAGTGATATACATTTTTGTAGACAAAAATGTATATATGTTTGTTGACTTTTTTGATAGCCAGGCTATGCTGTAAAAAAAGGGTCTAAAATAGGAGTCTGCAATGTCGTCGTTAATTTCTGTGCGCGTAAGTGATGAATTGTTTAAAGCCGTCAAAACTAGTTCGCATTTTTTAGAAGTGCCACAAGCAGATTATATACGCCAAGCTATTAAACGTATGAACGCTGAGATAACAAAACGCATACGCGAGAAAAAGTTAAAAGCTGCTAGTTTGTTGGTGAGAAAAGAGAGTATGAAAGTTAATGCCGAATTTGATGAGATTGAATATGACCTTAAAGATTAGATCTCTTTCGAAACTCGCTTCTGTGAGAGAAGTTGGAGAAGGATCGGAACGCAGAACCGCAGTGTACACGGGGGTACATGAGGATTCGAGTACCGAACCGACGAACAAACTCTCCGCAGAAGTAGAGTTACGAAAGAGATCTATTAAACAAGGGCAGATTTGGTTGGCCAATTTGAATCCCAGTAGAGGGACAGAGCCAGGCAAAACAAGGCCAGTATTAATTTTTCAAGACCAGGCTCTTCTGGACATTCTTCATCCCTCCACCTTAATTATTCCGCTCACTACCCAGCTTATCGACAATGCTCATCCTTTGAGAATCCGGGTTGAGGCACAAGATGATTTAAAACAAGGCTCTGATTTATTAATCGACCAAATAGGAGCAATTGATAATAAACGTTTAATCACTGGACCATTAACGTCACTTAGTAAAGAGCAATTGAAGGAAGTGTTTTATGCGGTTGCAGAAGTCATTGGGATGAATGAAGTGTGAGCCATAGAGAAGGTAGTTTTTTTCAGCGCCACAAACTCTGTCTCGCTCCAATGCTTGACTGGACGGATAGACATTTTCGTTATTTTATTCGTTTATTATCGCCACATTGTTTGTTGTATACAGAAATGATTACTACCGGTGCTTTATTGCGTGGTGATGCCCAACGTTTTTTAGCTTTTTCTCCAGAAGAGCATCCGATTGCACTTCAAGTGGGCGGCAGTGATCCAGAAGCGTTAGCACAATGTGCTCGACTGGCAAAAGAATTTGGGTATGACGAAATCAATTTAAATGTCGGCTGTCCATCGGATCGTGTGCAAAAAGGGCGCTTCGGTGCTTGTTTAATGAAAGAACCTGCATTGGTCGCAGAATGTGTTGCTGCGATGAAATCTGCAGTAGAGGCCGTAGGGGCGAGTGGCGCTCGCCCTCTTGTTTCAGTCAAGTGTCGCATCGGCGTGGATGAACAAGAAGAATATAGTTACTTAGAAAACTTTGTAGACTTAATACAGCGTGCTGGTTGTCATCAGATAATCGTTCACGCACGCAAAGCATGGTTGAGCGGCCTAAGTCCTAAAGAAAATCGCGAAATTCCGCCACTCAATTATCCTTGGGTCTATCAATTAAAACGTGATTTTCCAGAATTGACCATTGTGATTAACGGTGCAATCAAAACAGTCTCCGATGCGCTGATGCATCTTGAACATGTCGATGGGGTCATGGTTGGCCGACCTGCGTATGAGAATCCGTATTTTTTTAGAGAACTAGAAGAAGCGCTTTTTTCGGTTACCTCTCCCCTTGCGGGAGAGGTCGCGCGATTAGCGCGGGAGAGGGATCAGCGTCAAGGTGCAATAACTGTTGTTCAACGATATTTACCCTATGTTGAAGAGCAACTCAGCGCAGGCGTCAGATTATCCACATTAGTTCGTCCAATGTTGGGAATATTCAATGGATTACCCGGATCACGCCTATGGCGACGTCATTTAAGTACGCATTGCCATGTCCCAGGCGCTGATATTCAAGTAGTGACTAAGGCATTGAGCTCGTTAAATTATAGTTAATGAAACTATACTATTGCATTAAGCGCATAATTCTAAATTCATTCATCTCCACTCTTGACTCATTTCGGTTGTGAAAATATTTGCACATTAAATTGCCATGTTATAACATCACAACTACATATTAAAAATAATAAGACATTTATGTTGACTACAAAATCTTTTTTGCCTCTAGACTCTAATGGGAATATTATAACAGGTAAGAAAAAAACCCAATCTCTTTTGAGAGCCTGTGGCTCCAGCTGCGTTGATCATGACCATGCCTCTTCTATCGAGCAAAGTGTTAATCAAGAAAAGCAAGATGACGCAACTTCGGAGGCTGCGGATCAGGCCAGAGCGCAAGAAAGGGAACGCGCTTTTCATTCAAAACTTCATCATATAGAAGAGCTAATCAAGGCCCTTGGTTCCCAGGGCGTTGGTTGTAGTCATGTTCATCACACTCACAAAACCGAGGAAGATATTGATGAAGAAGATCAAAATTTTCCAACACTTTCTGGTCTTGAGATTGAAGAGGCTGAGGATTTTGCAATTAAAGCAGGAAAAGTGGGTGAAATAATAACTTCTATTGGCGGCGCTCTTGCCATTGGACCCGTACTCGATTTACTTGTCATGTTGATAGACCACAAAGCCTCTGAATCTGTATGGTGGTTAAAAATTAATCCTGATTTGCAGGTTTCACCTGCCATTCTTCTTGTTTCATTGGCTCTCGTCATTCCCGCTGCATATGGTGCACCTCATTGCCATGCACAATTAGAAATAGCTAGCCGGACACGTGATAATTTTCTGATTATGGCAAAATATGCTCAAAAGTTATTGAAATGGAGGTTTAATAAAAATCTTGAGATAAATGCCCCGCTGCTAGCAATGCCCACAATTAAAGTCGGCGGTCAAGAAATAGCTATTGATGAATTTACGCTTCTTCCCCCATCAGAAGCAACTCCACTTTCTTTTAAACAAAAAATACAAATTATAGGTGATGTAGAACAACATTTTAATGAATATGTTGGCTTATCTATTATTGCCATTCTGCGAAATATAAAAAATCCGATAGTACAATTAACTCTCACTGCTCTTTGCTTGCTCATTGCAGCCAAGGCTTGTCAACCGGAAGTGACAACGTGCGCGAATACCTTAATATTTATGAACTCACTTAAAGATAAGAAAATTATTAATAATCCAGGTGCAAGCAATAAAGCCAATTGGGAGACAAAATTTTCGGCTATGGCTAAATTTCCTGCAGTATTCTACGCCAGTCTGTTGTCATTTCAACAAATCTGTTTTGGTAACTTCTATGCGGGACTTGTCTTGGCATTACTGGCGACCAAAGGAAATATTATCACTCAATATTTTATTAATGCGAATACTCAGGCTATTGGTGAATCGCAACATAAAGAACTTGCCAATACTTCTGAAATAACCCCCGCTCTCATTAATGACGAAAGAAGCGCGTGGGAAAAATTATCTTTTTTGGGAAAAGAGCTGGTTGTATCACGTGCATTTGGAACAGGAAACGAACGATCGGAGCCTATAACAATCAGCATCATTGCTTTAACTGCTTTGGCCGGTGCGCCTCTTTCCCCCGCAGGGCAAGCCATACTGGCTCTCTGCCTTTGTCTGGCTGGAACGATAACAGCCTATTCTGAAGCACGTAATGCAGCTGAGCACACCGCGCGTATTGGTTTTTTTAACAAACCTCTTCTCGTTAAACTTGCCAGTACGCCAGCTGTTTCCGAAGATCAAGTAGCACTACTTGGATCCCAATTCTGACAATTATGGATGCAACTAATCTTGACAAATGCCTTTAACAGTATTGACATCTTATTTTATTAGAGTAACCTGCGCGACTATCTTCAGGGCGGGGTGAAATTCCCCACCGGCGGTAAGTTACTTGCTAACAAGCCCGCGAGCGCTTTCATTATTGAAAGGTCAGCAGATTAGGTGTGATTCCTAAGCCGACGGTTAAAGTCCGGATAAAAGAAGGTGCATACTACGCGAGCCGTTGATTGCTTTAGCGTGCGTGAACTATTGGTCGCTATAACCAAGAGTTTAGCATCGCTTTTCGATCGCTCACTTCTCGTAGGCTTTTTTTGCCCTAAAACAAGATTTAAGGGGCAAAAAAATGAGCGAATACCATAATCACTACATGCAATATGCGTTAACTTTAGCTAAGCGAACTACCTTTTATACGTCACCTAATCCTCGTGTGGGTTGTGTTATTGTTAAAAACGCCTCCATCATCGGAGAGGGTTGGCATAATGGCCCGGGAAGCGATCATGCAGAAATTATGGCTCTTAAATCTGCAAAAGAGTCAGTGGAAGGGGCAGATGTATACGTTACGCTTGAGCCTTGTTGTCACTACGGACTCACTCCGCCCTGCACACACGCATTAATTCGTGAAAAAATAAAATGTGTTTATATGGCGACAGTCGATCCTAATCCTGCCGTTTCCGGCAAAGGGATTAAAGAGCTTGAAAACTCCGGTATTGTGGTTACACAGGGAGTTTTAGCTGAGCAAGCTGAAAAAATTAATCGTTATTATGTTCATTTTATGAAAAAACAGCGCCCCTATATTATTTGCAAATGGGCGATGTCTCTCGATGGTTATTGCACCACTTCGCCGCATGATGAAACACAAATTAGTTCTCTCGAAAGTCAAAAACATAGTCACTTACTACGTCACCAGGTGGACGCGATTCTTATTGGTTATAAAACGGCGTTGATGGATAACCCGCAATTAACCACCCGGTTTTTTAATGAAGGATTGGAGATACGGCATCCTATGCGATTTATTTTAGATAGCAAAGGACATCTTCCTTTGTCGCTAAAAATTTTTTCAACGGAGCTTCCTGGAAAAACGATTGTTGTTTCTACTGAACAATCTTCTTGTGAATGGAGGAATCAATTTAAAAAAAACAACATCGAGGTATGGATTCTAAAAAATGAGGGTGAACATGTTTCCTTAAAAGATTTGATGCATCATTTTTATCAAAATAGGATTTTAAGTGTTTTGGTTGAAGGTGGAAAAACAATTCATACCGCTTTTTTTAAAGCAGACTTCGTCGATGAAGTTCGCACTTATATTGCTCCCGTGATTATTGGTGGGCATGACAAGAAAAAATATTTATCAACTACAGCAGGAGATGTCTATGTACGCGGGTATTGTTGAAGGGTTGGGGCGTATTATTGATATGCAAAAATTCGAAAGAAAAATCAGCCTAATCATTGAGCCTGAATTTAAATGCAATGATCTGATCATGGGGGATAGCATTTCTGTCAATGGCGTATGTTTGACGGTGACAAAATTTGTATCGACTGCTATTTTAGTAGACATGGTAGAAGAAACCATTGAAAAAACAAATTTAGGGAAATTAGAGAAAAATAGCCTGGTTAATCTCGAGCGATGTTTAAAAGTAGGTAATCGTATTGGCGGACATTTTGTTAGCGGCCATATTGATAGCACAGGTGAAATTATAGCCATCAATCCTGTTGAGGGCGCGTATAATGTCACGATTAAAATCCCCCGCACATTAATAAAATTTATTGCTCCGAAAGGATCAGTAACAATTGATGGAATGAGTATTACCGTTGTGAATGTATTGAATGATCATTTTTCCGTTACCCTGATTCCTTACACTTTAGCGAACACTATCACCAGCCAATATAAAGTGGGAACTCAAGTTAATGTGGAAGTCGACATGCTTGCTAAATATCTTGATCAACTTATAAAACATGAGGTGCCGTTATGCACACAATAATTCAAGCGATCAATGCTCTTATAAAGGGAAAAATGATTATTTTAGTCGACGATCATAATCGTGAAAATGAAGGTGATTTAGTGATTGCAGCAGAGCATGCTACGCCTGCAATGATTAATTTTATGCTCACTTATGCCAGAGGTATTGTTTGCTTCAGTATGTCAGAAGAAAAGTCAAAACAGTTACAATTAAATCGATTGTCCACAACAGGCCATCATTTATTTAATACTCCCTTTGCAATGACGTTCGATGCCGCACAGGGAATCACCACCGGCGTTTCTGCGGCAGAGCGTTCACACAGTATTCGTATAGCAGCAAAGCATACTGCATCCACAAATGATTTGGTGACTCCTGGCCATATTTCTTCTTTAGTCGCAAACCCTTTGGGTGTTTTAGCGAGGCGAGGCCACACGGAAGGTAGTGTTGATTTAATGCGCCTTGCAGGTATTCAAGGGCCTGCTGTTATCTGTGAAATACTTAACGAAGACGGATCGATGGCAAGAGGCCCTCAATTAGAGCAATTCTCTAAGCGACATAAAATCCCTATTATTTCTATTGAACAAATAGTCTTGCGCCGCAAACAACATGAAGAGCATTTGGATTGTTTGAGCGCAATAGAGCTTCCGACTCAGGCTTTTGGAAAACTGACTATCCAAGCGTTTATTAACTCAATTGATCAAAGCGAATGTCTCGCTATCTATACAGAAAAATTTACTGCTCAAAAAAATACGCTTGTCAGAATACATTCAAGCTGTTTCACTGGAGATTTATTGCAATCATTACGTTGCGACTGTGGTGGGCAACTGGCTCAGTCATTACGCACTATTGTGCAAGAAAATGGCGTGTTGATTTATATGAATCAAGAGGGGCGAGGCATAGGGCTCGCAAGAAAAGTAGAAGCTTATGCACTTCAAGAAAAGGGGCTGGATACAGTAGAGGCTAACCTAGCTCTGGGTTTTCAAGAAGATCAACGTGATTATTGGCTTGCTGCGCAAGTTTTAAAAAAAATGAAACTTTCCAGTATAAAACTTATGACGAACAATCCCAATAAAATAAGTCAACTCAAGAAATATGATATTCGTATCGTTAAACGAGTGCCTATTCTTATTGCTCCAGTAAAAGAAAATTTAGTTTATTTAAAAACCAAGCAAAAAAAGCTTGGACATTTCCTTCACTTATAATTTCAGGAGAATACTATGCAAGCTTTCAAAGGTGCCGTCACTGCTATTAAAAAAAATATAGCGATTGTCGTCAGCGAATTTAATCATGACATTACACAAGCCTTACTTGATGGCGCCTTGCTGACATTAAGAAAATATCTGAATGAAGAAAATATTCGTGTTATTTGGGTTCCAGGCGCAGTTGAAATTGCTTTTGCTGCTCAACATCTTGCAAGACAAAAAAAAGTTGATGCCATAATCGCCTTAGGAGCGATTATCTATGGTGAAACAGACCACTATCAGTATGTCTGTCAGCACGTGACCAATGGTTGTCAGCGAGTCATGTTAGATGAATCTATTCCTGTTATTTTTGGTGTCTTAACCGTTCAATCGCGAGAATTAGCATTGGCAAGAGCAGGTGGAAAAAAAGGCCATGTGGGTATCGAGTCCGCTGAAGCAGCCATTAAGATGCTCAATTTATTGCAATTACTTGATGAAGAATAGTGTATATGTTTCTGCATGTACAATAGACGGTTACTATAGCCCCTATCACTTTTATTGATCGGGGTGCTTAATCATGATGCGATATAGGGAAAGTTTCAAATACTCTATCACTTCACTCGCTTTTTCAAGACGCTTGTCAGGTCAAGTTAAGACTAATCCATCTGACCGTTCTGCTTCCCTGGGTTTCATCTACTTCAAAGCTCTTTTAGCAATCCGATAAATGTCATCATCATTACGCTTACCCACCAAAACCACAGTGATTAATTGCTTGTTGATTTCATATCGATAGATAATTCGATACTCACCAGTATCAATTCGAATATAATCTTCGTACCCCATCAATTTTTTTGAATCATGAGGAAAAGGGACATCTAGCAAAGATAAAATACTATCCTTTATCTGCCTTTTGTGTTTTGGCGGCAAAGCATCTATAAATTTTTTAGCTTTAGGCTTAAGATCTATAGCCAGCATTAGTCGTTACCGTTCAAAAAACTCATCGTTGCTTGTGTGCCCAATGACTCTTCTTGATCGGCTGCCGTCGCTAGTTCGCCCCAGTAAGCATCTTCAAGCTGTATGTAACGCTCATAGGAAACCATGACAGTCACAGGGCGACCAGAGCGCTCTACGACCACCGGTCCCTTCATTGCATAATCTATGTATTTACCAGGATGCTTATTGAGCTCAGTCGCTGTTGCTTTCAACATAATAGGTTCTCTCTAAAATAGGTATATTACGTATTATAGGTAGTGATTTTTATTATGCAAGTTTTTTAAAGTGTCAAATAAATACTTGAGCCCTTCGTTTTCGTGATCGATATAAAGCGGCTTGTAATGTAGCGCCACCTAATGATGGCGCAGCTGCTGTATTATATCTATCTGCCCATTTTTGGTGTTTGTTGTTCTCTGACCCCTTGCTCCCAGGCAACAAGGCCTGGCTCAGTAGTCATAGATAGCCGTCTTCACATTCGGCCCAAACAATTTCCTTTTTATGTAACAACGCTTGGCTAATTTTCATATTTTATTGGCATTAGTGAAAATCCTAGTTGCAATCTCGGTGACTCTCCCCTATAATCTCCGGCCTGTAGTTGCGGGGTGGAGCAGTCTGGCAGCTCGTCGGGCTCATAACCCGAAGGTCGTAGGTTCAAATCCTGCCCCCGCTACCAGTTTTAGGACCCCATTTTTGGGGTTTTTTGCTTTTTAGACTTTGGTTTTTTTAAAGCCGTAGATTTTAGGACGGGCGAATGAGTAGTGTAGAAGCATTAATCAAAATAGTTGCGCCAGTCGTAAGTGGTTTAGGCTATGAGTTTTGGGGTTGCGAGCATTTAAGCGCTGGAAATTCTCAAAAACTACGTATTTATATTGATAATCAGAAAGGAATTGACGTTGAAGATTGTGCGACGGTAAGTCGACAAGTTAGCGCGGTTTTAGATGTTGAGGATCCTATACCTGGAGAATATGTGTTAGAAGTCTCATCTCCAGGGATTGATAGGCCTTTGTTTTATATAGAGCAATACCAGCGATATATTGGTGAAAATATAAAGCTACGCTTAAAGGTTCCCCAAGCGGGAAGGCGGAATTTTTCTGGTAGGTTAAAGGCAGTAGAAGGCCACCGAATCAGTATGGTACTTGAAGATCAGGAAGTTACGCTAGAGTGCGATAATATCGGTCGTGCGAAGTTGGTCCCTTTTGAGTGACTAATTTAGAATACAAGGGGAGAGGGCAATACAATGAACAAAGAAATTTTATTAGTAGCTGAAACAGTTTCCAACGAAAAAGGCGTTCCTCAAAAAGTTATTTTTGAAGCGATAGAAAACGCTTTGGAAGTGGCTACAAAGAAAAAAGCAACCGAAGAAATCGAAGTACGTGTGGCGATTGATGCTAAAACTGGCGATTATGAAACATTTCGTCGCTGGGTCATCGTTGAAAGTGAAGATGATGTTGAAAATCCAGATGCAGAGATGACGCTAGAGCAAGTGGCAGAGCAGTATCCTGGAGTAGAAGTAGGCGATTTTATTGAAGAAAAAATAGAGTCTGTAGGTTTTGGCCGAATTTCAGCGCAAATTGCTAAACATATTATTATTCAGAAAGTGCGTGAAGCAGAGCGTATGCAAGTGGCGAATCAATATCGCGAACGCATCGGCAGCTTAATTAACGGTGTAGTAAAGAAGCTTACTCGTGATTATATTATTCTTGATTTAAGTGCGAATGCTGAAGGCTTTATTCCTAGAGAACAAATGTTACCACGTGAAATGGTACGTGTTGGTGAGCGAATTCGTGCGTATTTATACGAAGTTTCAGATGATCCTAAAGGGCCGCAGATTTTTTTGAGCCGCACGCATAAAGGCATGTTGATTGAATTATTTAGAATTGAAGTGCCAGAAATTGGCGAAGACGTTATTCAAATCAAAGCGGCAGCGCGTGATCCTGGTGCTCGTTCTAAGATTGCTGTTAAAACAAATGACGGCCGTATTGACCCTAGAGGCGCTTGTATTGGTATGCGAGGTTCTCGTGTGCAAGCCGTTTCGGGCGAGCTTGGTGGGGAGCGTATTGATGTGGTGATGTGGGATGAAAATCCTGTGCAGTTGGTTATTAATGCAATGGAGCCTGCAGAGGTTGCGTCGATTGTTGTTAATGAAGATACGCATTCAATGGACCTAGCCATTAAAGAATCACAGTTGTCGCAAGCTATTGGTAAAGGCGGTCAGAATGTTAATTTGGCTAGTCAGTTGACTGGTTGGACACTGAATATTATGTCGGAAGAACAGGCATTAGAGAAGCATGATGCGGAAGATGAAAAGCTAATCACTGCGTTTGTGACTCAGTTAGCGGTGACTAAAGAAATCGCGCAGACATTAGTAGAAGAGGGCTTTTCGACAGCAGAAGAGTTGGCGTACATTCCTATAGAAGAGCTTTTGGAAATTGAAAGTATTGAAGAGGAAGTGCTCAAAACATTACGTGAAAAGGCAAAAGATTATATATTGATGCAAGCGATTGCAAAAGAAGAGGCCCTTGGAAATAATGAGCCTGCTGAAGATTTGTTGACAATGGAAAGTATGACGAAGGAAATGGCGTTCCGTTTAGCGAACCATGGTATTGTGACGCGAGAAGATCTGGCAGAGCAGGCAATTGATGATTTAATGGAAATGGATGACATGGATGAGACAACCGCTGGCGAGTTAATTATGACAGCGCGTAAAATTTGGTTCGAATAATAATGCACTCGAAAGTCGAGGGATGTGAATATGGCAGATATAACAGTAAGAGATTTTGCGAACCAAGTCGGAGTTCCACTTGAGCGAATGTTGTCGCAATTATCTGCGGCAGGCTTAGAGCTAGCGACTGCGGATCAAGTTATTTCTGAAACAGAAAAGCGAAAATTATTACAGCATTTGCAAAGTCGTCATGGTCAAAGTCGTGACAAAATAGGTGCTTCTGATCTTGTGTTTGAGCGTAAGCAGACGGAAGAAGTCTCGGGTGTTAAGGTTGTCGTGCGTAAGACAAGAAAAATTCGTACCCGTAGTCCAGAAGAATTGGCAGAAGCTAAACGTCAGTTACTCTCGTCCACAGAAGAAGTGTTGGTTGACCAACCTCCTTTAGAAGTCAATACTGTTTCAACTGAAAACGAAATTGTTCAAGAACAAGAAGAAAAACGTAAGGTAGAAGAGCGAGCGAAAAAATTAGCAGAAGACGAGGCGCTTAAAAAAGCAGTAGCAGAAAAAACCAAACAAGATGCGTTGTTAGTTGAAGCGCGAGCTGCTGGAGATGATAGCTCTGCGCACAAGAAACGCAAAAAAACAGAAGAAGATGACGTGGTTGCAGAAGAGCGACCGAGTAAGAAGCGCGAAGTTAAAAAAGGCGTTACGCCTAAGCTCACAAAAAATCTTCATTTGCAACCAGATAAAATTAGTTTGCATATCAATGATGATGAAAACGAACCTTATGTTGGATCAGCTTCTGACCGCAAGAGAAAGAAACCCAAACAACGCACGGCGATAAGTTCGTACGATCATGCATCAGATAATTTACATGGATTTAATAAGCCTTCTTCAAAATTAGTATCGCGCGAAATTAATGTTCCTGAAGTTATTAGTGTGCTTGATTTGGCGCAGCGCATGTCAGTGAAAACGACAGACGTCATTAAAAAACTTTTCACACTTGATGTTGTTGCAACAATTAATCAGCTATTAGATCAAGAAACAGCGGCATTGGTTGTAGGAGAGTTTGGGCATATTGCCAGGTTGACTAAAGACAATGCATTAGAAGAAGAATTGATGCAAAGTGTAAAAAAAGGATCCGCAGAAGCGATTACTCGTGCGCCCGTAGTAACTATCATGGGGCATGTTGATCATGGTAAAACATCGTTACTTGATTATATTCGTCGTACCAAGGTGACCGCAGGTGAAGCGGGCGGTATTACCCAACATATCGGCGCTTATCATGTTGAAACTGATAGGGGCATGATCACGTTTTTAGATACTCCCGGGCATGCTGCATTTACTGCAATGCGCGCGCGCGGTGTTAAGGCTACAGACATTGTAATTCTTGTGGTGGCAGCTGATGATGGAGTCATGCCACAAACGATTGAGGCAATTCAACATACTAAAGCGGCAGGTGTTCCCGTTATTGTTGCCGTGAATAAAGTCGATAAACCTGATGCTGAACCAGAAAAAATGCGTACAGCATTGACTCAATATGATATCCAGCCCGAAGAGTGGGGCGGAGATGTCATTTTCGTCGATGTTTCTGCAAAAACTGGGCAAGGTATTGATGCTTTGCTAGACTCTATTCTTGTGCAGTCAGAAGTTTTAGAACTCACGGCTGAACGAAATTGTGCGGCTTCCGGCGTTGTTGTTGAGGCAAAATTAGATAAAGGGCGTGGCGTTGTCGCCACTGTACTTGTGCAAAACGGCACCTTAAATCAAGGTGATATTGTTTTAGCAGGGCAACAATACGGTCGTGTTCGCGCAATGATTGATGAGCTGGGTAAAAAAATACAGCATGCTGGCCCATCTATTCCTGTTGAAATACTGGGTCTTTCTGGCACCCCATTAGCAGGGGATGATTTCTTGGTAGTGGCAGATGAGCGCAAAGCGCGTGAAGTCGCACAGTTTAGAAAAGGCCAGTACCGCAGCATTCAGATTAGTCGTCAACAAAAAGTTAACTTGGAAAATATGTTTTCCAACTTGTCAGAGGGTGTTGTGCGTTCACTGAATATCGTATTGAAAACCGATGTTCAAGGTTCGTTGGAAGCATTGAGCGAATCACTAATGCAACTATCTACTGCGGAAGTAAAAGTCAAAGTAGTTTATGGCGCAGTCGGTGGAATTACCGAGTCAGATGTTAATTTAGCGCTTGCTTCTGAAGCGATCGTGATTGGCTTTAATGTTCGTGCTGATAACACCGCTCGTGAGTTAATCGAGCAAGAAAAAGTGGATTTACATTATTACAGCGTAATTTATGCTGCGATTGATGCAGTCAAGGCTGCCGTGACAGGATTAACTGCACCTAAATACGAAGACAAGATTGTTGGTCTTGCTGAAGTGCGTGATGTATTCCGATCATCAAAACTTGGAGCAATTGCTGGATGTATGGTGCTTGAAGGTATCGTCAAGCGCAATAATCCAATCCGTGTATTGCGTAACCATGTAGTTGTTTTTGAAGGCGCATTAGAATCATTGCGCCGCTTTAAAGATGATCTTGCAGAAGTGCGCCATGGCATGGAGTGTGGTATCGGCGTGAAGAATTACAACGATATTAAACCTAAAGATCAAATTGAAGTTTACGAAAGAGTTTTGGTGACACCTAAGCACAATTAGTGATGCAAATGTTTTAAAGAGATGAGCCATGGATTTATCAGCGCAAACAATTGCCATATTGCAGTATTTGCTACCAGGATTTATTGCTGCTTGGATATTCTATGGTTTAACTTCGTATCACAAGCCTTCGCAATTTGAACGAGTTATTCAAGCCCTTATTTTTACTCTTGTTATACAGGCGTTGGTGTATAGTTGTCATAGTAGGTCTGAGCTACCTGACTGGATTTTATCGCTAATACTTTCTATAATTATTGGGATTGGATTTTCGTTTTGTGTTAATACGGATATTATCCATTTTTGTTTAAGAAAGTGTCGAGTGACCAGAGAAGTCTCGTTTCCGACAGAGTGGTCTGGTGCGTTCGAGCATAAAGAAACAAAAATTACTTTGCAGTTTGTTGATGGCAGAAGGCTTTCTGGTTTTGTGCGTCTTTGGCCTTCTGATCCGAAAGAAGGGCATTTTTTGCTTGTTTATCCTGCTTGGGTGACAGAGGCAGGTGAGCTTCGAGTGGAGAATGTTGAAAAAATGTTGATTAATGTAAGTGATATTCGCTGAGTAGAATTTGTACGACCAAGTATAGAGTAGGAGATTTAAAATGGCTATGCAACCTAACCCTGTGCCGGAACGGGACCCAAGATACCCTGAGCGTGCTGGTTTTGCGTTTGATGGTGCTTGCAAAGTTCCTAAAACCAGTTCAAGTCTTAAGTGGCCGGCAGCAGCACCACCACCACTAGATAAACGGTAACTAAGTTTTATGCCTATCAAAGAATTCAAACGAGCCGACCGAGTCGCTGAGCTATTTCAAATAGAATTAGCCAGTTTTATCAAGCGCGAAATTGCAGATCCGCGCTTGCAAAATCTCACCATTACTTCGATAAAAGTCAGCGATGATTTAGGTCATGCAAAAATTTATTTCACATTGCTTGAGTCCACTCCTGAATTATTGCGAGATGTGATGAAAGGGCTGAAGCATGCTTCTGGTTTTTTTCGTTCACATTTAGCCAAAGTCAGTCAACTACGTAAAGTGCCTACTCTGGCATTTTATTATGATGATATGACAGATCGAGCGTTAAAAATGACGCATCTTATTGAACAGTCTGTTCTTGAAGATAAACAATATACCGTTGAAGATTAGTTGTGTATGAAGCGCGAACTTCACGGTATTTTTTTGCTCGACAAACCTCTTGGTGGCTCTTCCAATCACGCGTTACAGCGTGTTAAGCGTATATTTAATGCTGCTAAAGCAGGGCATACTGGAAGTTTAGATCCGCTAGCGACAGGCATGTTACCAATATGTTTTGGTGAAGCGACAAAATTTTCTCAACATCTTTTAGATGCGAATAAAACTTATGAAGTGACGGCAATGTTAGGTGTTAGAACTGATACTGGGGATGCAGAAGGTCAGGTTATTGATTCCTGTAGGGCAGGTACAAGGCTTGCCCCTACCCATTTAGATGTGATGCAAATACTTCCACAGTTCACTGGCGTCATTCAACAAGTTCCTCCGATGCATTCAGCGCTTAAACATCAGGGGCGGCCGTTATATGAATATGCCAGAAAAGGCGAAACCATTGATCGACCTGCGCGAACTATCACGATTTTTACACTTGAATTGACCGATTGGTCGTCGTCTCAAAAAACCTTAACCCTTCGTGTCCACTGCAGCAAAGGGACTTACATCCGTAGTTTGATTGATGATATTGGGGAAGTGTTAGGATGTGGCGCACATGTCACGGCTCTGCGGCGCACTTTAGTTGAGCTTTTTGATGCTTATCCCATGATATCCTTTGAAGAATTAGAATCATCTATTGATCGCGATCACTATTTGTTACCTATAGACGCGGCGCTTGCCGCATGGCCTAGACAAACTTTGAATGATGATTTGGGGCGCCAATTATTGCGCGGCGCTCTTATTACTTTGAAAGCTTCACCACTACCTAATACCCCGACCTGTTTTTATAGCGAAGCAGGAAAGTTTCTTGGTGTAGGTGACGTTGATCAAAGCGGTCAAGTGACAAATAAACGCTTGGTGAGTATGGCTTTATCAGGTTTGTTTTTATAAAAAAATCTGCTTGTTCGTGACCGAGAACATGAGTACAATAGCTCGTTTTACGAGTTCTGCACACTGTGCTTCACTCGTTACTAGATTTTAATTCCTGTTGGAGACAAAAAACGTGATCAGTGTAGCAGAAAAAGCACAAACAATTAGTCAATATCAAGTAACAGGCCCGACAGATACGGGCTCTCCTGAGGTGCAAGTTGCCTTAGCGACTAAACGCATTCTTGAGCTAACCGAGCACATGAAAGTGAATAAATTTGATTATCATTCTCGTCGTGGACTTCTTAATTTAGTCAGTCGTCGTAATAAGTTATTGAAATATCTCAATAAAAACTATTTAGAACGATACCGCGCTCTTATCAAAAAGCTAAATTTACGCGACAAGTATTAAGTTATATGTAGGGGCGACCGACGAGTCGCCTTCGCCTTCGGGACTTTTAACCCCATCTTATTTAAAGGAATCCAAGTGAGTATAATCAAGAAGCACTTTCAGTATGGCGATCATGCTGTTGTATTAGAAACTGGCCGTATTGCTAAACAGGCGACTGCTTCAGTGTGGATCTCTATGGGCGATACTGTGGTGTCGGTTTCTGTGGTAGCGAAAAAAACCGTGACTGAAGGACAAGACTTTTTTCCTTTAACCGTTAATTATCAAGAACGAACTTACGCGGCAGGAAAAATTCCCGGGGGGCATTTTAAACGTGAAGGGCGTCCAAGCGAGCAAGAAACTTTATCGAGTCGTTTGATTGATCGTGCATTACGACCATTATTTCCCAAAGAATTTACCAATGAAATACAAATTGTGGCTACAGTGGTTTCTTTTGACCCTGCTGTTCAGCCTGATATTGTCGCAATGCTAGGTGCTTCAGCTGCTTTAGCTATTGCAGGTGTTCCGTTTGCTGGTCCAGTAGGCGCTGTACGAGTGGGCTATTTAAACGACAAATTGGTTTTAAATCCGAGCTATGCAGATGTTGCTAAGTCAGATCTTGATCTTGTGGTTGCAGGTACTAAAAGTGCTGTCTTGATGGTTGAGTCGGAAGCTAAAGAGTTAAGCGAAGAACGTATGCTGGAAGCGCTGCGTTTTGGCCATAATCATATGCAAGTTGCAATTGATGCCATTGCTGCATTTGCTGATGAAGTGGGTACAGCTTCATGGGGTTGGAAGCCTTCTGAAAAAAATCATTCCTTGCAAGCACAAGTATCTTCCGCAGTATCTGTGGAATTAGAAGCTGCTTATCAGATTCAAGAAAAAATGGTTCGCTATGCCCGAGTTGGGGAGTTAAAAGAAAAAGTAGTTGCTGAATTGGCCACTGGCGAAGAAAATGCGCCAACCGCAAAAGCAGTCGAAGCGGTGTTTTCGAATTTAGAAAGTGACATCGTTCGTCATCGTATTATTCAAGGTAAGCCTCGTATTGATGGCCGGGACACTCTAACCGTGCGTCCGATTACTATTGAGCTTGGTGTTCTTCCCAGAACTCACGGTTCAGCCTTATTTACGCGTGGTGAAACACAAGCGTTGGTTGTCGTAACCTTAGGAACGGACAGAGATGGGCAATTAATGGATGTACCGCAAGGCGAGTACAGAGAGACTTTCATGTTGCATTATAATTTTCCTCCGTATTGCGTAGGCGAAACAGGTTTCATGAGTGGTCCTAAACGTCGTGAAATTGGTCATGGTCGTTTGGCAAAACGTGGCGTTCAAGCGATTATTCCTACGTCTTTAGAGCAATTCCCATACACAATACGTGCTGTTTCTGAAATTATGGAATCGAATGGCTCCAGTTCTATGGCGTCAGTGTGCGGTACAAGCTTAGCGATGATGGATGCTGGCGTTCCGACTAAAGCTCACGTAGCTGGTATTGCCATGGGATTAATCAAAGAAGGTGATCAATACGCGGTTATTACCGATATTTTGGGCGATGAAGATCATCTTGGCGATATGGATTTTAAAGTGGCAGGAACACGTCAAGGGGTTACTGCTTTACAAATGGATATTAAGATTGATGGTATTACCTTTGAAATTATGGATAAAGCTTTGTCGCAAGCGCAACAAGGTCGTATGCATATCCTTGGTATAATGGAATCAGCCATCCAAGGCCCACGTGGCAAGCTTTCGCAACATGCTCCGATGATTATGACAGTACAAGTTCGTCCTGATCAAATTAAGGACGTTATTGGTAAAGGCGGCGAAATAATTAAATCTATCACTGAAGCTACGAATACAACTATCGACATCTCTGAAACTGGGCTGGTGAAAGTTGCAGCAATGAATCAAATCGATGGAGAAGCGGCATGTGAACGCATTCGTCAAATCACCATGGATATTGAAGTGGATGCAGTTTATAACGGCAAAGTAGTTCGTATCGTTGAGTTTGGAGCGTTTGTTAACTTAAAACCAGGCAAAGATGGTTTGGTGCATATTTCACAAATTTCTACTGAGCGAGTGAATAATGTTGAAGACTACGTGCAAGAAGGTCAGATGGTTCAGGTGAAAGTGTTGGAAATCGACCGACAAGGACGCATTAAGCTGACAATGGTCGGATTGTAAAATATCTCGAGGTAATCTGTATCAATGACAGACTGTATTTTCTGTAAGATTGCGAAAAAAGAAACTGCTACTCATCTTCTTTACGAAGATGAGTTGGTTGTTGCTTTTGATGATCTCCATGCCAAAGCACCTATTCATACGCTTATTATTCCTAAATTACATATTGAGACAATAAATAACATTATTCCGCAGCAAGAATCTTTGGTTGGGCATCTTTTTACAGTTGCTAGTATACTTGCATCGACGCTTAATATAGCTGAAAACGGCTATCGGGTTGTAATGAATTGTAATCAACATGGTGGACAAGCGGTTTATCATATTCATTTACATCTTCTTGGTGGAAAACAGTTAAGCTGGCCACCGGGGTGTTAACAATGGAAGAGATATTTCGTCAACTTATCGAACATATCGGCGAAGACGCTTCACGAGAAGGTCTCAAAGATACGCCTAAACGCGCCGCGAGTGCTTATACTTATATGACGCAGGGCTACCACGAAAATTTATCGGACATTGTGAATAATGCATTGTTTGAATCGAATATCAGCGAAGTAGTGATTGTGCGTGATATTGAGCTTTATTCATTATGTGAACATCATTTATTGCCTTTTATTGGGCGATGTCACGTTGGATATTTGCCGAATGGGCGTGTGTTAGGATTGTCGAAAGTAGCACGCATTATCGATCATTTTGCACGGCGTTTACAAATCCAAGAAAATTTGACGCAACAGATTGCAGAAACAATACAAGAAATCACCCAAGCTAAAGGTGTCGGAGTTGTGATCGAAGCGAAGCATTTATGTATGATGATGCGTGGAGTAGAAAAGCAAAATTCTGTAATGACGACTTCGGTCATGTTGGGTGCGTTCAGAAAAAATTCAGCGACACGTTCAGAATTTTTATCATTAATCAGAGATAAATAAATGACACAAACTATCGTTAATATTAGTACATATAAGTTTGTTGCATTAAAGGATTTAGAAAGATACAAAGAACATTTTTTAATGCTGTGTAACCATATTGGATTGTTAGGCACTATTCTTTTAAGCGAAGAAGGCATAAATATCATGGTCGCTGGAACGCGCGAGCAGATTGATATTTTTGGAAAGTATTTGCGTAAAGATCCCTGTTTTGAAGATATTGTATTTAAAGAATCTTATTCAGAAACAGTTCCTTTTAAGCGTATGCGTGTTCGCATTAAATCAGAAATTATTACCATGGGTGTGTCATCAGTTGATCGAGTTCATGAAACAGGTCGGCATGTAAAACCTCAGGAATTTAAGCAATGGTTAGACGAAGGTCGCGATGTTGTTATTTTAGATACTCGCAATGATTATGAAGTCGATTTTGGCACATTTAAAAACGCGATTGATCCTAAAATTGATAATTTTCAAGAATTTCCCGAGGTTGTTGATAAGCTTGATCCCTCTTTAAAAGACAAAACTATCGTGATGTTTTGTACGGGGGGCGTGCGTTGTGAAAAGGCTTCAATTTTAATGGAGCAACGCGGATTTAAACATGTTTATCAAATTGAAGGTGGTATTTTAAAGTATTTTGAAGAATGTGGTGGTGAGCATTGGGAAGGGGACTGTTTTGTATTTGATGAGCGTATTGCACTCAATAAAAAATTAGAACCTACCGGTGCAGCGCAATGTCATGTTTGTGGTTTTCCAGTGAATCTCGATGCTTTGAAATCTCCGGAATATATTCCAGAGATTTCTTGCCCGAAATGCATTCATGGTATGCCACATAAAAGAAGGTATGATAGAAATGTTGGGATTTAATAAAAGGAGAAATTAATGAGTTTATTTAGTAAAGTAAGTGCAGGAAAAGACATTCCTCATGATTTTAACGTGATTATTGAAATTCCTCGAAACAGTAATCCAGTGAAATATGAAGTATGTAAAGAGACTGGTCAGCTGAAAGTCGATAGATTTTTAGGCACAAGCATGATTTATCCTTGTGACTATGGTTATATCCCTGAAACTTTGTCAGGTGATGGTGACCCGGTCGATGTGTTAGTGGTATGTCCATATCCATTGATCCCTGGATCGATTATTCGGTGTCGTACTGTTGGTTTATTGCGCACCACTGATGAATCAGGCCCTGATGCTAAGTTGCTTGCGGTTCCAGTGAAGAAACTAACGGCACTTTATGACAGCGTACAAAGCCCAGAAGATCTAGGGCAGCAGTTATTAGCAATGATTGAGCATTTCTTTACGCATTACAAAGATTTAGAAGCTGGAAAATGGGTGAAAGTCGATGGCTGGGAAAATGCTGCAGCAGCGCATCGTGAAATCGAAGACGCAGTAGAGCGTTTTAACAAAGGTGAATAAAAGTATCTAATAATTTTATGCCATGCTCACTCAAAATCGCTTCAGGGTGAAATTGCACGCCGTAAACAGGCAGATGCGTGTGTGCAATTCCCATGATTTCTTCAAAATCATTCTGCTGTTGCGTCCAAGCGGTAATATTGAGGCATGGCGGTAGGCTTTGGTGATCGACAATCAAAGAGTGGTAGCGTGTTGCATAATATGGGCTAGGGATGCTGTGAAAAATTGATTGTTGATGGTGATAAATGCGCGAGGTTTTTCCGTGAACGACATTTAACGCGTGTTGCACGTTTCCTCCTAATGCATGTGCAATCGCTTGATGCCCTAAACATATGCCCAATAAAGGATATGTTTGATAGAACGATTGAATAATTTCAATGAGTTTTCCTGCATTTTCTGGGCGTCCTGGTCCTGGAGACAAAATGATATGTGATGGATTAAGCTCGCCAATCTCTTTTACCGTTATTTGATCGTTGCGTTTTACCAAAATATTTTGATTAAGTTTTTGTAGATATTGCACTAGGTTGAAGGTGAAAGAGTCATAATTATCGATGAGTAAAATCATTGTCTTGCTATTCCCAATAAAAACTTTGCTTTTAATTGCATTTCTTCAAATTCATCACGTGCAATGGAATCATATAAAATGCCGCCGCCAACACCTAGTGTCATTTTGTTTTTATAAAGCTCGGCGGTGCGTATGGCGACATTAAAACACATATCATTATCAGGGGTGATATAGCCAATCGCTCCCGTATAAACACCACGTTGACGGTTTTCTAGCGCGTAAATAATTTCCATTGTGCGAATTTTAGGTGCGCCAGTAATCGACCCGCATGGAAATAACCCTTGTATAATAGTTTCAAAACTACTATTAGCGGGAAGGGTGGCGTTAATGGTTGAGGTCATCTGGTGCACGCTTTCATAGTGTTCGCACGTCAGCAGTTGGCTCACATTAACTGATCCTGCATCGGAAATTCTCCCCAGGTCATTGCGTAACAAATCCACGATCATAGTGTTTTCTGCGTGAATTTTAGGGTCGGTTTTCAAATAAAATTGTTGTCGCAGATCATCCTCTGTTTCTGACAGGCGTTTTGCGGTTCCTTTCATGGGTTTGCATTTTATAGCATTACCTTTTTTTTTGAAAAATAATTCGGGAGAAATTGAAAGTAGCGACTTATCCAGGAAATCAGGTAAAAAAGCGGCGTATTCGACACGTTGTTGTTGTAACAATTGCTGAAATAAATCCAACGGATTTCCTTGCCAAGTGCCTTCGTAATAACTGGTTAAATTGGTTTGATAAGTTTCGCCATCATAAATATGTTTTTGTAACCGAAGAATTTTCTGTTGATACTCCTCGAAAGAAATAGCGAGCTTTATGTTTGAAAAAAAAGACTTTTCACCCCAGCCCCGGATCGTGGTTCGGGCTAAACGATGGTTAGGCCCTAGTCCTTCTGCCCAGCTAAAAGACCTCATGTTTTTATAACAACGAAAATGCAATAAAGGCGTGGTTAATAGTGTTGTATCTTTGATGAGGTAAGTCAGTGCAGGCTCAAGAAAATACCCCAGCTCATAGCTTAGATAGCCGACAATATAATAACCGTGTTTTTGTGCTTCAGCGATTGCGGCGAATGCAGGCGCGAGCTCATCAGGATTATAGGCTATAATATCGTTCTCAGGCAGCTCAAAACAATAGGAAGGTTGGTCGTGATACTTGTTATTAATTAATAATACCATGGTCTTCTTTAAAAATTGAGTTGATTTCAACAGCGAATGTGTCTATTTTACGCGCCTAAACTGAGAATAGTAACGTACTTTTTTCAGAAAATAAGAGCTATTAATAGGCATATAGAGTTTTAAACAGCCAGGAGGCATATTTTTATGATGCGAAAGACATTTGTCGTATGGGATCTAGGGGCAACAAAATGTGCTGCTGCTGTTATTGACTTTGATTTTCACACCGATGAATTTGATTGTATTAGTACCACTCGAGTTCCTTTGAAGGACTGTGCCGATCTGGATGCGCTTGTGGCGCAAATTGAAAGCGATTTAAATTGCTCTATGGCTAAAGCCGATGCCATCTGTATCGCAGCAGCAGGGCGCTATAACGGCCATGAAGTTGAATTAGAGGCCGGTTATCCGTATCCCATGGATTTTGATCGTGTTGCTAAAAAATATCGTTGGCGCAATATGGAGATTGTGCATGATTACGTGCCGGTAGCTTGTGCGACCTTCACTTCTTATCTGCAACAAAAAGGCAATGTAAAAACGTTAGTAGAGGGGTGCACCGAACGCTTTGGGCGTAAAGTTGTCTTTGGTGTTGGGACAGGGTTAGGGTTAAAAGATGCGGTACAGCTTCCTAATGGCGACTTTTGGTTAGGCAGTAATGAAGCTGGTCATATTGGACTCACTTTTCCACCGAAAGCTAATCCCCAGAATGAAGTACGGCATAGAGAATTTGTACGTTTCTTAAAAAATGAAGGCGGATTACCCAAAGACGAGGTATTAACCTTTGAAAAAATCCTTTCTGGTCGAGGGGTAGGACGTATTCATCACTTTTTAACCGGTCAGTATGGTTTAACTCCAGAAGAAATTGGGCGCGCCATGACCGAAGGTGAAAGCATAGAAACGCTGAAAATGCTGGCGTGGTACGTTGGCTTGTTTATTGGCACGGTGCAGTTGATGTTTATGCCAAGCGGAGGCATTTGGTTTACCGGTGGCGTTATTTTAAAAAACCTAGGCTTATGTGATCAAAAAGAGTTATTTGAAGGCATGTATGCTTGTCCTGCATACAAAAAAGATCGTGTAAATTTCCCTTTGCATGTGATGGTTGGGCCGGATTATGCTTTGATGGGGTGTGCTTATTACGCATCTCGACGTTTATTAGTTCCACAAAATGTCGTCGATGTGGCTCCGGCATTTCGTTTCAGAGTGTCAACGTTTAAAACTAATGTGTAATATTTGAATGGTGCCCTGGGTAGGAATCGAACCTACGACCTATCCCTTAGGAGGGGATCGCTCTATCCACTGGGCTACCAGGGCGGTGGCAGCTCCTCCTAAAAAGCGATCTGCTTTGTTGAAAACTCGCTCAAAATCTTCATTTACCATTGAGTAAACTTCGGTTTTTCGCTCGTTTTCGCCTCGCATCTCATCTTTTTATGTGGATCTGCAAAATAAGTTATGTGGTACCGAGAGCCGGACTCGAACCGGCACAATGTCACCATCACCTGATTTTGAGTCAGGCGCGTCTACCAATTCCGCCATCCCGGCACATACTTTTCTTTCGTGACCCAAAAGAGTGGCGAAGTATACCAGAGCCGTGAATGAGGTCAAATTTATTTTTCATTTGCTCTCAAACACAGAATAAGCAGCCAACTGATCACCACAAACCCCACCATCGAAATTAGCGGCAAAGTAATAAATCCTAGCCATATTACTTCTATGCGACTACAGCTCGGGCCAGAGCCGCAAACGTCGATAGGTGAAAAGCCTGGGATCATTTGCTCTAAATATTGATAACCCGCAAAGAGAATCCCTAATAAAGCGAGCGGAAGTGTATAAATGGCAATACGGTTATCACTACGAAAGCAGGCTATCCCCAAAATAATTGCTAGCGGATACAAGCAAATCCGTTGGTACCAGCATAATGCGCAGATTGGCCAGTGCAGCATTTCGCTAAGAAATAAGCTTAATACAGTTCCGATCATGCTTGACAGCCACGCAAGATATAAAGTATATTTTTTCATCCCTTTCCCCTTAATGCCATGCTCGTGGCTATTTCTTTATCACATCACATTATTGAAAAAGCGTCAATCACATGCCTGTAATAAGTTTACAGTAAAGTTTAGCTGCTACATAGAGCTGTTAAGCTAAGACGCTGACTATTCTTGAGGGAAGCCAGATGATTTTTCAAGGGTTACTAGAAGCAGAAATATCTCGTTTACAAGCTCTGCTGGACGAGAAAACAACAAATGAACATACGTTATTCGCTCAATTATCTATTTCTCAAGCTCAGCAGTTTAAGCAAGAAATAGAGTCTTTAAACCAAAAAATAGTGAGGCTGGAGGGTCAAATTATTTCTGTTAATGCGTTTAGCAGGGCCATCGTTGAGCCAGGTAATAGAGCGTTGCAAAAAGAGCTTGTACAACAGTTTAAACGAATATTTATTAGAATGTTGTTAGATGAGACGCTTTTTAGGTTCAGGTGTTATGTTGAAAAGAGTAGAAAATGGTGGTGGCGGTTTTGGAGTCATTCTCCCGCTTCAAGATTAGCGTTCTATGAACGTCAGATTAATACTGAAATAAGCCTTTTGGGTTTAGAGGCCTATTTACAGAGCATCCCTGAGATGCTGCATCGCTTAGACAGCCAGAATAATCGTGAGTTCAATCATACAATTTTGAGCTTAAGTATTACTGCAAAAAGTTTTTCATTCGATCAGGTAGAAGTCAAGCCTGTGTTAACAGATGCTGTTTTAAGTGCGCGCTATGCGGATTTAAAATTTTTTTTTGCACAGCAAGTTGCGCATCTCGGTGAGCAGTTTGAACAAAAAAACCACGCTGAGCGAAAAATTAATGGACTGGATTTTCACCAAATTTCTGGATATTCAAGCATGTCTGATTCAGACAAAAGAAAATATGAAAAGCTACTCTTGGCTGCTCATTATCCTTTAATATTGGCAAAATTCGTAGAACAAGCGGAAGAAGGAAATGTTGAGTTAGCATATGCGGAGGAATCGACAAGACAAGCTCAGTTTTTTATAGGCATGAATAATGCTTTGCAGGATAACATATTAGACACCTTGGGAAGGTTATATGAATTTCCTCGCAGCGCCTCAGTTGGCCCCATGATATATCCTATTGTTCTACTAGAGCATGTGCGCGCTAACGCTTCCTGGAGTTTTTTTGATCTTTCTGAATATCAAGCTGTTGAGCGAATTTTAAGTGCGGCTGGGCAGTCCATTCAAGCAATTGATTATTTTGCAACAGAACGTTATATTGCGCGTCTAGCACAATGTAAGAAAATTACAACAACGACCTTTCCTCAAAATGCATTGATTAACGTTATGCGCATTGCTTTTAGTAGCGCACGTGGTGAGATAACTTTTTCACACTTAGGTAAAGAGTTTTTTAAACCAGGTCCAGCGCAGAAGAAATTCAAAGATTCTCTTGCTCGACAAGAGAGAGCAATTTTGGAATATGAGACTGCAATTCGAGCCGCTCATCCTAGTCAAGCGATCTCTGGAACAGGCATTCAGGCAAGCAATTTACCAAAAGGTTTGCAACAAATTCAAGCGTTTGTTTATTTTATTTTTTGCAGTAATTCTAATGAAATATTTAATATTCCGATTCACTGGACAGTAGAAGGTGGATTGACAATAGTTCAGCATGGTCGCTTGAGCGATGCGTTTCTTCAAAAGACAGTAGCTTTAGTAGAAATTTCAGAAAGTTTGTATTTTAGTGTTTTAATGATAGGTGTCTTGCTCATGTGTGAGGGGGTTGACGGCGAAAACTATGTATTGTTACAGCAAGTACTGCAAGATCTATTAGGGGATCGCTACGATCGAGAAACTTTTGGAAAACTGCATGCTGGGTTGAGTGCAAATCATTTTTTTTGGCCATTAAGTTATTTTGTTAGCGACAAAATAACAGTACCACAAGAAAATTTGACAGTAAAAACAGCCAAAACCGCGCTGTTAAACATGTTTTCCATGATGAGCTCTCCGGATAATCTGGAAATAACTTCAGAGAGATCACGTTCCCGCGCTTCATTTGGGTCTTCTTTTAGCGCGCCGTCTTTAACAGATAGATTTTTTGGAAGAAGATCGGGTAGCGAAAGGAAGTCGTTAGAAAATAGTTCTATAGCAACACAGGAAGAGTTTATAGCATTCGCTGAAACAAGTGCAAAAACAATTTTGAGTAAGAAAGAGGATTGGGTTGCTATGCGTGAGGTTGCGCGGCGATTATACTCCTCGAATGTGCGAAATAAAGAGTCGCTGTTGCTGATGGCTTTGCTGCAATGGTATGAAGGTAGAAGAGGGTATGACGCTGAAGCTATCGAGAGACCTGGTCAGCGAGAATTTATTGGATGTTTTGCAAAATTAAAAGAGAAGCTGCAGTTTAGCTTTTTCAATTCAGAAGTAGAATTCTTGGATGACATTTTGAACTGTAAAGTCACGGGCTCTGCGCGCCTACTTCAAGCTAAAATTAAACAATATTTTTCTCATTTAAGCGCAGGCCATGCTCGTTTTAGTTTCGATGCAGCCTGTGGCAGTAAAATATCTGGCAGAAGAGATAGTATGTGTTCATTGCTAGAGGACGAAGAAGAGGATTTTAAATTGCCAAGCATACCTTCTTACTATACTCAGGTAGCACAAGATAACCAAGATAGCCAAAGTAGTCCCGTTGTTGTCGCTCGAAGTAACTCTTTTTCTTCAATGATAGCCCCTCGCATGCTTTTTCGGGTATTCCGTAACCTGTCTTTCTCCGCGCCTCCAAGTGTGAATGAGGTAAAAAAACAAGTGCTTGAATCGGTAATAGCCATTGGAGGATATCTTACTGAGGCTCAAGTATTTCATTTGAATAAGCAAATACAAGGCACTTATTATGCGGTAAACTATAAGAAAGCATTTGACTCTAGTCGGTACCCTCCAGAGCACCTATCAGCGTTTCTGCTGCATTGTGTCTTGAAATGGTGTGCGGATCGATATCCAACCGGTGAAATTACCAGGCAATATGCGGCGCTGAAAACGTGGGTGCATTATTACTTACTCGAAGGGTGGGAATATCAGCTTCCTGAAGATTTAGAAGTGGAGATCGGTGAGCGACATGCAGAGTTTCCTGAGGCAGCATGCGATGCTTTGAATCTGATTATTGAAGAACGATTTCCCGGGCGAGTGTTGAAATTTAAGGCGGCAGCAATCGCCGCGATTTAATTAGGAGGCATATATGCAAATACAGATGACACAATACCTGCAATCAATTGATTTTACTCGTGAAATTCCGGGCTATTCCGATATGTCAGCGGAAAACAAGCTTCGCTATGAAGCTTTATATAAACAAGCAGTTAATCCTGAATTGAGTCCGCTTCCTGAGGGGGTGTTAGATCTTGAGGCGTTGGTTTATTTTATTTTTCAATTCAATATCTCTCATATTTTCGAAAAAGACGGGAAATTGTGTTTGAATGAACACCGGCAACCGGTACGCATTGTACCTTTTCTGCCAATGGAGTGGACACAAGCAACGGGCTTGAGCATGATCAAGATGGCGGGACCACGTTATCAGCCTTTACTCGCTGAGTTAGAGCCATTGCGGTCATCCGTATTGCTTTATTTCTCAGTAGTGATGTTAAGTTTCGCCTTAGCTCTTGCTGCGATGCCGCACGAAAATAACTATCATTTATTGATGAATTTACTGGTTGCGATGTTGGATGGACATTATGACCAAGCGATGCTTAACACATTAAAAACACAATCTAGCTCTTTAAAGCAGCCGTGGCTGGTCAAGTATTTACCGGATCCTGCGGTGATTACCCCTGTTGATGCGGCGCGTGTCGAGCCAGTGCGAAAATTTTTATTTGGGGATAGCGCTACGCGTGGCATGTTTCCACCGCCAGTAACGCAGAGGGAAAATCGTGAGCGGCCCTCAACTCCGGCTGCTCCTTCGCTTTCGAAAAAAGAGAATGCTTGTTTGATACTTTAAAGTGATTTTTTTTATTTTTGAGCTATAATGATTGTGCTTTTAATAACTATAGAGGCTACTGAGTATGCCAGGAACACAAGAAGAAGACGGCAAAAATGCCGCAGCAAATCAGATAGATGATCAGTTTAATCAAGCGCTGATTGAGATTTTAGCGGAAGAATTACATTATCGTTTTAAATGTCTTATCGATGAATGGAACCGTAATCACTGGCTTTCTCGTTTTCGTAAAAATCCTCATGAAGAGAAGCTCAATGGCTTTAATTTATATTACTCTAATCCTGTTTGTAGTGATGCAGTCTCAGTCCTTCAAGTTCAAGCAAGTGCTATCGTTAAAGCTGCAAAGAAATTAAACGATCCGCCTGCTCATAATCATTTTTCACAGAGCGTCGAAGCCGTATTCAAAAGACAACAGATTTTATCTACTTCAAGTGAAAAAAATATTGATGAGAAAATTACTGATCCTGTTGTTCTAGAGTGTGTGGCTGGGTTGTATAAAGCTCAGAAGTTACAACCTGATAACCAGAAAAAAGAAGCAGAAGCAGCAGTAGCAATAGAGGCAGCTGAAAAAACAATTGGTTTTGATAAAATTCCGGATTATGAAAGCCTTAAAACTAAAAATCGCTGGGAAAAATTATACTTAAAAGCGAAGTATCCACATTTATTGCAAACTGATGCCCTTTCATTGGACCTGCCTGTTAGTTCGGAGCAGAAGAGTCCGGTTAAAGAGGCCAAAGAAGACTTATCTAAAGATTTAAAAGATATCATCAAGCAAAAGATATCGAGCCTATATCCTAATGGTTCGGCTCAGCAAGACCTTACGACTGAAGGTATATTAAAAAATATTTCGAGTACGTGGTACGGTTTTTTTGGGGGGGCAGACGAGAAAAAAACCGTAAAATTAATTTTAGAAGCAGTTGACAATTACCCTTCCATCCAAATTGACATGGTCGCGGTGGAGCGTCGTTTGCAGCGTTTAGAAGGGCAAATCGCACAGGGTAATTCGAAGAGTCAGTCAGGACGTCAAGTTGTGCCTGCAACAGATCACGGCGATACCTTTAAGAAGATTCGTGCAGCTTTCGGAGAAATCCGATTTGCTGCTAAGATAGATAGAGTTGTTACGCATAATAAAAAATTACATGAGGATAAGCAAGCAGAATTAGATGGGCGTATATCTCAACTTCAACAATATAATGAGGCGATTAACTCGAAAGAAAGACTTAATGAGTCTATTGATAGCACAAAACTTCCCACTGCAAAAGAAGATCTTGATGCGCTAGTTTATTTTATTTTTCAGCACAACATAAAACAAAAAGCACCTGCTGGTGTTATACCATTTTTTCCAATTTCTTGGACAGAAGAGGCTGGTTTAACTATTGGTCCTGATGCTGGTAAATATGCAGATTTATTAACAATTTTTAATCAAGATTTGTTGGATAACACTAATCCTGAATTTTATTTTGCGGCATTGATGACCGCTATGGCGCAATTTCTTGAACCAAAAGACAGTGATGAGAGTTATCAATTAAAATTACTATTGAAGGCTATTTTTCAAGGTGGAAACTACTATGAAAACCATCTAAAAACATCTTCAGCTATCTCCAGCAGAAAGAATTTATCATGGTTAATGGATTACTTGCCAACGCAGATTACGGTACATGAAGATGAAGAAAATGCAAAAGTGGTAGGTGAAAAAGAAAAATTAAGCGCTAAAGGCATGATTCCTAATGATGAAATCCCAGTGATAAAAAATCTTTCCCTACAAGAAATTAAAGCACGTTTTTCATCTATTACTCAATATATTAATGCAGATCTTTCAATAAAAGAAAATAATATGGCAAATGCATATGAGAGGGCTGATCAAACATTTAATGATAATTTTATTAAAGGAGTCAGTGCAGATGTTATGTTGCTTCATGCTCTTATTGTTTGGTTTTTTATATGCCTTGATGACGATACTAAATCGGAATTTCGTAGTGAGTTGATTGAGTGGGAAGATAAATTAAAACAAATTATCGAGCTTGGCAGTAGTCAAAAATATGCAGATCAGGCGCCGATTGAATTAGATTTGACAAGCTTAGATGGTAAAGTTAATGCTAAACATGATGTTTCTGTGGTTGGTGTCACTATAAGTGCATATCAGTTGACCCCTGAGAAAAGAAGCCAAGCATCAAAATTTATAGAACACATTCGTTCTATATTTCCACGTGGTATTAAGATTTTTCCAGGAGGAAAAATAAGTGAACAAGTAGAAAACATTTCTAGTACTGACTCGAGTGCTAATCGTTGTGCGCAGGTAGCTTATGATTTATGTTTGAAATTCCAAGAAAAATATCCCAAGGAAAACTATGCAGAGTCAAAATCTTTGAAGTTGTTAAATCAGCATGATCAAATGCTGAGAGCGCTTAGTTTTGCAGTGACTAGTGAGCAAGCAGAATTTCCGGATTTGGCAGACGTTATGCCTAAGCTTTCTCCCAAAGCGACTGGAGTGTTCAAAGATCATCTTGACGAAATAAAGAGAATTGCTGCTTCTGCACGCGATTTTTATCAGTCAACGGTAGCAAAGACTGATAGCTCGCGTGACAAGATAGTTAGTCAAGATGGCGGTCGAAAACTTTCAGCGAAAAATAGCCCGGATAATTCACTGCCTCCTGGTGACCATCAGCTTACGGATAGTGGTGTGGGTTTGTTTTCTGCTTCTCATAGCTGGGGTATTACACAGATACGAGACGTGGCAATGCCAATGATCCAGGAGGTGATACGATTAAATGCTGCCAGCCAGGAGCTAAGCACACAAGATGCTTTTTCCGAAGATGATGAAAAAATCTGTAAGAAGATTGAAAAAGAAATTTCAAACAATTTTGGACATATTAATCTGCCAAACAAGACTCAGCAATGCGCATTAGTCACATACTATTTGTTGAATTGGTATCGTGCAAGTACTCAACCTTGGAGTGCTCTTATCCTCGATATAATTGATGAAGCCAATGTTACTATAGGGAGATTTTTAAAAGACAAGAGAATTGAGGAGAGTACCGCTTTCAAATTAGTACTGCATGATTCTGGAGCATCTACACGAGATACAACTATATTGAGCAATATTAATAAAGCTATGAAAAATTCTGTTCCAGAGGCGTGTCATACACCAGGAGTATCCGCGAAAGTCTAAAATACCAAAAAGCAACCGTGGGATTTAAATTATTGTGTTGACCGTGCTAACAACCAATCAAACTGTGTGAATATGTGAATATTGAGACAGTTTGAGTTTTCTGCTTTTCCTATCCTTGTTGCTGCGTATCACCGCTTTTCGATTGAATCTTGACGTAACCAAAATGGTAACTTATACTGCTATCATGAGAATTATTGCTAAAAGTCGGTTAAAGGCTTACTGGGAAACTTCTGGGAATGAAAAATCTCAGTCATATTTGAGGGAATGGTATCATTTTTGTTCTAAACAAATATGGAAAGCGCCACAAGATATAAAGGCAATGCTAAGAAATGTATCATTTGTAGCGAATGACCGAGTCATTTTTAATGTTAAAGGTAATGATTATCGCATTGTGTGTGCAGTTGACTATGCGAGACAAGCCCTATTTATAAAATTTGTGGGCACACATAAAGAATATGATCGCATCAAAGCGGCAGAGGTAGAATAAAGTGATTAAGCCTATTCATGATGAAGAAAGTTACCAAAAAGCATTGGCGCGGGTAGAGGTGCTTTGGGGTGCTAAGCAAAATACTTCTGAAGGGGATGAGCTGGATGTATTGCTTGTTTTGATTCAAGCGTATGAAGATAAAAATTATTCTATTCCTGCCTCTGATCCAGTCGAAGCTATCATGTTTCTTATGGATCAAAAGAATCTTTCTAGAAAAGATTTGGAAGTTTATTTGGGTCCCAAAAGTCGAGTGGGCGATATTCTTAATCGAAAGCGACATTTAACTATGCGTCAAATTGTCAATTTACATAATGGATTACATATTCCCTATGAAAGTTTAATTAGTGGTTGTTTATAGCAGTAAGTCACATCATAAGACAGGTATTTCATGCCTTTAGTTCAGTAATTTAGCTTCATGTTTTTCTCCATTATTAAAATTTTCAACTTCTTTCAAGATATATTGACTCATACTATTAGCCAACTCATTTTCTCCAAAAAAGATTTTATCTATTATTTTTTTCTCTTGAAGATGCGTATTATTTTCGCTGTGCGTGCGAATAACAATTTTAATTGTAGAATTAAATTTACGTCCTGTTTTAGCAATTTTTAAAACATTAAACATGTTTGGTATCGCGATGACAAGCATTCTAGCCTGCACGATATTGAGTTGCTGCAATACTGTCGAATTTAGTGCGTCACCTACCACGGCGGCTATGTTAACTTCTCTTAACTGCGCAACAATTGCATGATTTTTTTCTGCAATGACATAAGAAATGCCTTGCTTTGATAATCTCTCTGCAATATGCAATGTTAACGAAAGAAATCTCTGGCGCTAGCGCCAGAGACAAGGGCGAAATATAATCAAGGAAACATCTCGGTCACTCGCGGCCGAGTTGTTGAAAAATTGATCTTGTTCGAGATAATCGTCGATCAGAAGGAAAAAAACCAATGAATGCTAGGAAAATCATTGCAAATGAGAGGGGGTTCAATAATAATACACCGCCCTGATTAGGCATTAAAAATAAATTCTAGTTTTCATAAAAAGAAGTAAAACCATGTCGCTCTTCAATATAACGTTATTTATTGCTCCAGAAGAGATGTTTTGCAGCGCTTGCTCCAAAACTATTAAAAATTATGTTAAAAATTTTCTGGATACGAATCATTATTCATATGATTACATTACAGCGAATTTTAGAAAAAAAACGGTTGAAATAGTCAATATCAAAGTGTCAGCATCTTTATGCGATGACTCTTCTATCAAACCACTAACTGACGTAGAAAATCCTCATGTTAATTATCCGATAGAAGACTTAAGTGACTCTATTAAGAGAATACTTGATGAAGGTGGATATACGTGTCTACGCCATCATATTTCTTCTTCAGAAGATGAGCGTTTTTTATCTGACTATGATCATCTTCCTCAATCAACGCCACTTTGGCATGCGCTTCTCTGTGCTACATCCGGTTTGGGATTGATGCTTGCCGAGCATATGAATTATTTGCCCAGTTACTATACCAAAAGAGGGATGGCTATTGACCTCGCGGTTGGTAGTGTTGTGACAGGATTATCGGGCTTTATGGGAAAAGACTATTTTAAAAATGCTTGGAAAAATCAAGGGGCAATGGACACGCTGATTAGTGCGGGTGTTATAGTCGCTATTGCCTATTCTTTTTTGTTGATAGCACATCCTTCTTTTTTAGAAAAGAAAGAATCACCTACATATTTCAGTGTGCCTTTAATGATTTTTGGATTTTTAAAGTTAAGCCAGTACCTTAAAGATCAAATACATGGTCATATCACCGCTCAACTTGAGAAAATTGAAACTCAAAAAAAACAATTGCCCAAAATAGCGAAAGTCTACCTTCTTGAACTGGAAAATGAATTAAACGCATTAAAACAAGCGATTAATGCTCATGCTTCACTGCAGGCGTTTGAGACTAAATTTGAAACAACATATAAAGTGAGTGAAATTCAAAAGGATTCTATTATTTGCGTTGATGCAGATGAAATGATTCCGATTGATGGCCAGCTGCTCGGTTCGCAAGAATATTTAATTTGTGATCTATTTTATGGTCAAAAAGGTAATTATCCCAAAAAATCTGGTGATATCATTCATGCAGGTGCAATCAATAGAAGCGGGCAATTAATTTTTTTACAAACCAACGATCTTGCTGAAAATAATTACTTACATAAAGCTTATAATAAAATTAGATCAGAATCTTCTGATAACGAAACCGTGGAGTTTATTAGTCGTTATTTTCTGAGAATAGTGATGACGGCAGCAGCCATCAGTTCTTTTTGTTGGGGAATTTTTGGCCCTGAACCTAAGCTAAATAATGCAATCCAAGTTTTCTTTTCTATGTTGATCAGCGCCTGTCCCTGTGGGCTAGGTTTGATAGGCATTAATGCAAGCATGTTAAAAATGTTAGCATCAGAAGTGGGTGTTCTCGTCAATAATAAAGTTTTTGAACTTGATCGAGTCAGTGATGTTTGTATTGATAAATGTGGCACCTTAACAAAAGGTAAATATGCCTTAGAAAAAATAGTTTCTAAAGACGATCATTTCTTAGAATTATCAACTTACTTACCATACGTTGCAGCATTAGAAAAACAAATTCCTAAAAATGAGCGCTCTGCTGTCGCAGATGCTATTCTTGAAGCAGCTATGGGAATTGATCTTCCAGCGTGTTCAGCATTTTTCCCTCACCCAACGAATAAAGGTCGAGGCGGAATGGCAATAGTCGAGGGGAAAAGCATTATTGTAGGTAACAAAGGATTGTTAAAAGAACATAATATTGAAATTGATTCAGAATATTTAGAGCTAGAGGCCAAATATGCTCGCAAGAGTCAGTTGCCGATTTTTTTTGTTATAAACAAAAATATTATCGGCTTATTAATTTTGAATGAATTAGTGGAATATAACCAAGAGTTGCGTTCTAACACAAAAGACGTTATTTTATTTTTGATTAAACAGAATAAAATCCTACATATTTTAACCGGCGATACCGTCGAACGTTCTGAAATTATTAAAGCTCAATTGGAATTATCAGCACAAGACTCAGAGTGCGTGTTTATCGTTGCGAATAGAACGCCTCAACAAAAAGCCGATTATATAGGAGCACTGCAACAACAAGGCAAGATTATCATGATGATTGGAGATGAAGTTAACGATCAGTCAGCGCTTGTAAAAGCTGATATTGGCGTGGCAATTTCTACAATGGCTTCCATTTGTGATTCTGCAGATATTATTTTAAATGGTTCGTTTATTGGTCTAGCGCAGTTAATGATTTTGTTAAAAACGTACAAGCAAAGTTATGCAACTTCTCTTTTTTTGGTTTTTGGCGTTAATACCGTTTCATTGTTTTTAGCAGCAGGGGTTTCTTATCCTTTTACGCAGCAATTGCTTGATCCAATGATTTCTGGCATGGCTATGATCGCTTCTTCATTGCTTTTAATGCTGTGTATTGCATTTTTTCAATCTGTTGCGCGATCTAAAGCCGAGGCAGCTTCTGTGTATCTCAGCAATGAAAGCGCTACACAATACACCAGTACTAAAAGCAGATGTTGTTTTTGGGGCGATCATGATAAGCGGCTCTCTAGTTATCCAGATAGCGTCCCTCTTCTATCTTATCATCCCTCGCAAGAGCCATAAGTAGTTTTGAATTTAGGTTACATCACATGTTTTTTATATAATCGATTTAATGTTTCCTGACAACTATTCTGTCTCTCGCGGCTCGCCAAGTGATCAAGATCAATAATTTCAATCGGTTGATCCTGCCATGAACATGCAAAAACCGCTTTAGTGCGTTCGCCAGTGTCCGGATCGATTTGCCATTGTAAACACTGCGCGCAAACGCCTTTTAACATGCATTGCATATGGCTGTGAACAGAGGCGGTAATTTTCGGGGCTTTAGGTAATTTGTCTTTTAGATAACGTTTTTGCAGCTGAACGATTTCTTTCAATTGAGTGCTATCACCAATGACCTGAATCCTGTCCACTTCGGTCAATGGAACGTGCGCTGTTTTTGATTCGGCATAGATTTTTAAGGCTTCAATGCAATTTTCTGCCCAAATGACTTGATCACAAATAGCTTCGATTTCAGTTTGATAAAAAATTTCAGTGACATTTTTTAAGTAAGCTAAAAAAACAATACGATTATTTTTTTCTTTGAGTGCTTTTGCGTAAGAATGCACATGCGCTAAGCTTTTTTGATTGCCAATAATAAGTATGGTCTCATGAAATTCAGAAATTTTACTGCGTACACCTGTGGGACCCATCAAGGCAATGGGGTCGCCAATGATGAAATGGTCGAAGTCATTTTTTTTGGCTTCTTTTTGAGTTAGTGTGAAAGTAATCGTGCCGTTATTATGATTAACATCACTGGCAAATAGCCAAGGAGTACTCGTAGGGGCAGGTCTTGTACCTGCCCGATTATTTTCAAACGCTTGAATACGATAGAATTGTCCTGGGCGATAATGCTTAATTGCTTGAACGGCGTGAATGTCTATTTCCATAATTTTATCGCTTGGATAGCGAATGTCAGTGATAATGGTGGTGAGTTGATGTTGGATGTGTTCACGAAATTTCAAATAATCTGTAGGAGAAGAGGGCGACCGCCGGTAGCCCCTACATTTGGCCAATGAAAAATTCGATGACGCGATTCCCAAATGCCGCATAATTTTGGGGTAGGTATATTTTGCCGAGGCAATTGCTTTAACGACATTGCCATGAAAAACTGGATGTGTATCGCCAATAAAGCTGACTCGATGCTGGTGATGATTATGATACGAAGTAAACGGTCCAAAATGTGGATCTTTGCAATGTTCTGCGGCGTGTGCGGCGGATAGTTCACCCTTGGCTTCATCATAAGACAGGTATTGCATGCCTTTGCGTTCAAAGGTGTGCTGATGTTCAAAAGCATAGGCAACATTAAGTGACGCACCAGTCGCTACCAGAATGCTTTTTGCTGCTAACGTCACTGTTTCTTGTTGTGACGATTGGAATGACATAGAGGTGCAATGACCATATTCGTCTAGATTCACCTGTGTGGGTGCAAGATTTTCAATATAAAAAATGCCTTCTTCAAGCGCTTTATGCAATTCTTCATGATTGTTGATATAAGCAGGCGAAGCTTGCATTGCTTGGCGATAAACAATGCTGACACCACCCCATTGATGAATGAGGTCAATAAAATTAGGCTCAGTATTTTCAACTTTCGCGCGCGCGCGTTCTTTAGTGATAAGATCAGCGTGTTCCAAAAATTCTTTTAAAATGGTTTTAGAAGAAATATTGAAAACGCTTAAAATTTCTGTCTCAGATAATGTTTCTTTTAAGGCTTGATAACGTGTCGCGACTTTTTCTACTTGACGAATATAATACGCTTGCGCTTCTGTTGCTGCGTCAACTCCTGTCAAGCCACCGCCAATGACGATAACAGGAAGGCGAATTTCTAATGATGAAAAGCTTTCTTTTTTCGCCGCACCGGTCAGTTGTAATGCCATTAAAAAATCATTGGCTTGTCGCATGCCAGTGGCCATGCTGTTTTTTACTGGCAACGCTTTGGGTAAGCCTGCGCCAACTGCAATCACGAAATGATCGAAGCCTAATGCCCATGCATCTTCTACAGTGACTGTTCCGCCAAAACGAATATTGCCAAACACTTGAAAATGTGGTCGGCGCATTAATGTAATATAAATTAATTTTAGAAAATTTTTATCCCAACGAACTGTAATACCATATTCCGCAACGCCACCGAATCCAGCAACAATCCTATCATCTAATGATTCCACAATAGATTGATACTCGCGAATGGGTTGGGTGAGATAAGTAGAAGGCAGCGGCTCTATTTTCAAGCCGTCAAAACCTACGACAGCGCAACCGGCTTGTAGTAAATAATGCGCGAGGGTGAACCCTGCAGGCCCCATGCCGGCGATCATCACATTTTTGCCATTATACGCTTGCATGTACCATTGTTCAGGCAGCAAGGGATTCCAGCGCGTTAACAAATCATAAACTTCAACGCCCCACGGTAGGTCGAGTACATCGGTTAATACGCGTGTCTCGATTTGTGGAATGTTGACAGGCGTTTGTTTTTGGTAAATACAAGCTTTCATGCAATCATTACAAATACGGTGGCCAGTAGCGGGGCACATGGGGTTGTCGAGCATGATCATTGCCAATGCGCCAATAGTGAAACCATCGCGTTTTAGCGCGTGCATCTCTGAAATTCTTTCTTCGAGTGGGCAGCCTGTCATGGTGACATTCAATGGATTTTTTTTAAAACCAAGAGACTTATCTTTTTTGTTGACAGGAAATCCTTTGGAGCATAGATCGCCTTCGTGATCATGACAGTAAATACAATAATGAACTTCATTTTGTACCGCTTGCGCTGACATGCGTTTGTCCGTTAACTCAAACCCATCCCGTTCACGCAGTTGTCTTTTGGGGAGAGCGTGTTGCATGACGCCATCACGTTGAATAAGTTCGGTTGGAATTAAATGTGCATAGTCTAATTTTTCTGGAAAGCGAAAGCTGTCCCAGTGTTGGGTGATATCTCTACCTTCTTTGGTGAGTAATGCCTGCGCACACCACTGTGCGAGTGCTTCTAACTCTGCTTTATGCGCTTCACTATTTTTCAAATACAGTAAGCCCAGTGTCGCGACTTCTAATTCCAAATCGCCGATTTGAATTTTATGAAGATTAAGGGCTTGTAACAACTGCTGGTGTAGAATTGCAAATGGCGCCATTTCTGCTGGCGCATGTAGCAGTTTTTTTACTTTAATGAGTAGAAAATGCTTTCTAAATTCAGCAATGGGATTTTTTTGTTGTGTATTTTCTTGGCTGATAGAGACTTCGGTTTCGATGTCGAATAATTTTGCAATAAAGCGTTCAATGTGAATTGAGAGGGCAATTAACATGTCGCTGGTTTGAATGCTTGTTAATGTAAGTGTTTTTTGTCGATATTCGATTAAGTGATGATAAAGACCGGTGTCTGCCTGTTGTAAATGATGGAGAAAGTGCTGATCTAATTGTTGCAAACCTTTGGCGGTGAATAAATCTTGGAAATGTAAATGAGTACCATGTAGGATAAGTGTTTGCATGTGTTTGTGACCGGTTGAAAAAGGCGAGGGGATGTTATCATAGTAGGGGCAGGTCTTGTACCTGCCCATTATAAAGATTTATTGTTTTGGCTTCTGCGTTTTTGCAAACGCTTTTTCAGGTGACCATAATGATGTGGTCCAATCCTCTAACCCCTTTACCATTGCTGAGGCAGCTAATGTTTCAGATTGTCCAGTCATTTGAGCAAGCGTTGATTTAAAGTCAGATGATTTTTTTAATGAATCAAGTACTTGTTTGCCAGATTTTTTCAGCAATTTTTGTAAATTTTTAAGATTTTTTGGTCTTGTTTCGCAAAGAGCAGCGGTTAAGAGCATGGAATAATCAAAAGCAGGTTTTTGACTCTCAGGCAGGTCGTTTTTTAAAGCTTCAGCTTCTTTGAGCTTCGTTTCTAAATCTTTTGTGAGCATTCCCATACAAAACCCGTGCTATTGTTTTTACTCAGTGTGAGTATAATAGCTTACTTTTTGGGAATTACAAATATTATGCCTACTTTAGAATCAGATGCAGTGAAAAAAAAAATATTACAATTACGCTGGCAGTGCCGTCGCGGTATGTTAGAAATTGATATTATTTTAAGTCGTTATTTATCAGAAAGTTACGAGAAATCTAGCTTAATCGAACAAGCGATTTTTGAGTCTTTATTGACAGAAAATGACCAACAACTATTTTTGTGGTTTACAGGGCGAGAAGAAGTATGGCCAAAATATGTGGATTTAGTGCGCAAATTACGAAAATGAGAACATTTTATTTTTTATTATTGGGGACGAGCTTTTTTTCTGCTATTGCAATTCTTATCAGCCCTGTGGCTATTTTATGGAGATTTGTTCTTATTTTGACCGTTTTTGGGTTAACTTGGTGGGAAATTAGATCGTTTTTAGTTCAAAATATCGCGCTTCATGGGGGTAAAATCTTGGTAACCATGCAAGGAAAGGTCTATGAGGCACGGTATCAATTAAGTTCTGTGGTGACTCGACATCTTTGCTTTCTTCATTTGCAAGCGCTTAATTCAGAAAAACGTTGGTGGATTCCTGTCAGTCGCTTGGAATTGCCAGGGGATTCTTTTAGACAGTTAAAATGCACGCTACAGCGTTTCTCAATGAGTAAAAATTAAGGTATCATCCACTCCTTATCTTTTTGTGGAAAGCACCAAGTCTATGTCTGAATCTGCGACACTTTTATCCCATATTCGTAACTTTTCGATTATTGCTCATATCGATCATGGTAAATCGACTTTATCCGATCGTCTAATTCAAACCTGTGGTGGCCTTAGCCAGCGTGAAATGAGTGCGCAAGTACTGGATTCCATGGATCTCGAGCGCGAACGGGGTATTACGATTAAGGCGCAAAGCGTCACACTAAATTATCTAGCAAAAGACGGCAAACACTACCAATTGAATTTTATTGATACGCCTGGGCATGTTGATTTTGCGTATGAAGTTTCTCGTTCACTGGCAGCATGTGAAGGGGCGTTGCTAGTGGTTGATGCAGGTCAAGGTGTTGAAGCGCAAACGGTTGCAGTATGTTATATGGCGGTTGAGCAAGGTTTGGAAGTGATTCCGGTGCTCAATAAAATTGATTTGCCACAAGCCGAGCCGGAGCGCGTTGCTAAAGAAATCGAGGAAATTATTGGAATTGAGGCTAAGGATGCCTTGCATATTAGTGCTAAAACCGGCTTGGGGATTGCTGAATTATTAGAAATGTTAGTGGCTAAAGTGCCTCCACCACAAGGCAATGTCGATGGACCGTTGCAGGCGCTCATTATTGATTCATGGTTTGATAGTTATTTAGGAGTGGTTTCTCTGGTGCGTGTCATGAATGGTGTTTTACGCAAAGGCGATAAGATGCAAGTGATGACGACAGGGAAAGCACATTTAGTTGATAGTGTTGGAGTTTTTACGCCTAAACGTCTGGAGAAAGAAGAATTAAGAACCGGCGAGGTGGGCTATGTGGTTGCGGGCATTAAAGATATTAATGGCGCGCCAGTAGGAGATACGATTACCTTAGCAAAGCAGCCTGCTTTGACTTCTTTACCCGGCTTTAAGATGCTAAAGCCTCAGGTTTATGCTGGTCTTTTTCCGATTAGTTCAGAAGATTATGAAGCTTTTCGTGATGCGTTAGGGAAATTGCGATTAAATGATGCCTCATTGTTTTATGAGCCTGAAAATTCAGAGGCGATGGGATTTGGGTTCCGCTGCGGTTTCTTAGGTATGTTGCATATGGAAATTGTGCAAGAGCGTTTAGAGCGTGAATATAATCTCGATTTAATTACCACCGCTCCCACCGTTGTTTATGAAGTGGTTTTAACCAAAGGCGAAACCATTTACGTTGATAACCCGTCGAAATTACCTGTAGTCAATAATATTGAATCTTTGCGAGAACCAATTGCTAAGGTGAATATTTTAGTCGCTCAAGAGCATGTTGGCGTGGTGATGAAGCTATGTCTTGAGCGTCGTGGGATACAGAAATCAATGTTGTATGTGGGTAATCAAGTCGCATTGGTTTACGAAATACCAATGAACGAAGTGGTGTTGGATTTCTTTGATCGCTTGAAATCGGTGAGTCGTGGCTATGCTTCTTTGGATTATAGTTTTGAACGTTTTCAAGAAGGCGATTTAGTTAAGCTTGATGTATTGATTAATACAGAAATAGTTGATGCATTGGCAGTTATTGTGCATAGAGAGCAAGCGCAATTTCGTGGGCGACAGTTAGTCGGGAAAATGCGTGAAATTATTCCAAGGCAGATGTTTGACGTGGCGATACAGGCGGCAATTGGCGCGCATATTATTGCACGCGAAACCGTAAAAGCTTTACGCAAAAACGTGATTGCGAAGTGTTATGGTGGTGACGTTTCACGTAAGAGAAAGTTGTTGGATAGGCAAAAGGAAGGTAAAAAACGGATGAAACAAGTGGGTAAAGTTGAAATTCCACAAGAAGCGTTTCTCGCTATCTTGAGGGTGGATGATAAAAGTAGTTAACTGTAGGGGCGAGTGGCGCTCGCCCTCCAAAGGGGCGACTGGGGCTCGCCCTCCAAAGGGGCGACTGGGGCTCGCCCTCCAAAATTAAAGTGAGGAATTATGTCGTTTAATCAAATAGTAATAGGATTATGGTTAGCATCAACAGTGATGCTATTGTTAGATCTTGCCTTTATGGCCAAAAGACGCACCCGCAAAGCGCCAGTGATTGCTGCCACAGAATTTATATTTATTTTTTCTGCGATTGCATATTTCATTAGCACGGAAAATTTCGAATATGTTTTAACCTTGGCGACAATTTTTTCTGGCGCCGTATATTTTTTAGATAAAATACTCTTCGCACGTTTTCGTCGAAATCGTTATCTCCGAATCAAAGAAAAGCGCGCAGTGCTCAATACCGATGAAGAAGATTATTTATCCAAAGGCATGCCAGTTATCATTGATTATTCTCGTTCATTTTTTTTGGTGCTGTTATTAGTATTAGTGCTACGTTCTTTTATATTTGAACCGTTTCGAATCCCCACAGGCTCATTAGAGCCTACGCTAATTCCTGGCGATTTTATTTTAGTGAATAAATTTGATTATGGTCTCCGACTACCGATTATTAATAAAAAAATAGTGGCCATGCACGAACCAAAGCGCGGTGATATTGTTGTTTTCCATTGGCCAGTGAATCCAAAAGTCGATTTCATTAAACGTGTTGTTGGTGTGCCTGGGGATACAATAAGTTATGTCGACAAAGTATTTTATATTAATGGTGTGGAAGCTAAACAAAACACGCTAGAAAACGTGCCGTATGTCCTTGAAAATGGCAATATAGTAGATGCATTGAAACGACAAGAAGATTTGTTGGGCGTGAAGCATGAAATTTATCAATTTCCATCAAGAGAAGCGGATAATTTTACCAATCTTACGGTGCCAGATAATATGTATTTTATGATTGGCGATAATCGTGATGATAGCGCCGATAGTCGCACTTGGGGGTTTGTACCTGAAAGCTATATTGTTGGGAAGCCTTTATATGTCTTAATTAGTTGGGACAAAAATAGCTATAATTTGCGTTGGAAACGCAGTGGTTTGTCGGTGCAAGTAAAAAATGAACCAGCAGGGGAAACCGCATGATCTCTGCACTAGGTCATGTCGAGCGGATTTTAGCCTATGATTTCTTAGATAAAGCATTATTAATGCAAGCATTGACGCATTCTAGTGCGTCCAAAAACAATAACGAACGCTTAGAATTTTTAGGGGATTCAATTTTAAATTTTGCAGTAGGGAATTATCTATTTCATAAATTTCCTGAAGCACAAGAAGGGCAATTGAGCCGCATGCGGGCCTCGTTAGTTAAGGGTGAGGCCTTAGCTGAATTAGCAAAAGTGTTTAGATTGTCTGAATTTATCGTTGTAGGCCCAGGGGAAATACGCGTTGCAGGTAATTATCGCGATTCAATTTTAGCTGGTACAGTGGAGGCCTTAATTGGCGCTGTTTATATGGACAGTGATTTTGCAACGTGCCAACGATGTGTTCTGCGTTGGTATGGTGATACGTTAACGATGATCAGTTTAGAACAACAACATGTCGATGCAAAAACCCAGCTACAAGAATTACTGCAAGCGCGTCGCTTGGCTTTACCTAAATATATCGTCATTGAAAAATCTGGCGAAGCACATTGTCAATTTTTTACAATAGAATGTCACGTCGAGGCATTGAACGAATGTACCCAGGCGCAGGGCAATAATCGTCGACAGGCTGAGCAAACTGCTGCAGCTCTAATGATAGAGAGGATTCAAAATGGTCATTGAAAAACGTTGTGGGCATGTTGCCGTTGTTGGCAGACCTAATGCTGGTAAATCGACATTACTCAATGCGATTATGGAAAGAAAATTAGTTAGCACGTCCAGAAAAGCTCAAACTACTCGACATAATATTTTGGGAATTAAAACCCAAAAAAATACACAAGCCATTTATGTGGATACCCCTGGCTACCGTGATGTGACGCCGGGTGCTTTACATCGTTATTTAAATCGCTCCGCGGTTCATGCTGCATATGATGTTGATTTATTGTTGTGGGTAGTAGATGCAACACGTTTTACTCGCGATGATGAAGCGGTGTTAGCCCTCATTAAAAAAGTCGATCGCCCAACAATATTGGTGCTCAATAAAATTGATGAAATAAAAGCAAAATATGATTTGTTGCCTATTATTCAAAAGATGCAAGCGATGCACAATTTTTTAGAAATTGTCCCCATTTCTGCTTTAAGCAATATCAATGTTTCTGATTTAGAAAAAACTGCTGAAAAGTATTTGCCAGCACAAGAATTTTTTTATGCAGAAAATCAATTAACGGATAGGACGGAAGCGTTTTTGTATGCTGAAATGATTCGAGAAAAAATTATGCGATTTTTGGGCGAAGAAGTGCCTTATAGTGTAGCTGTTGAAATCGAACAGATCGTACACGAGGAAAATCTTATTCGTGTTGCAGGGTTATTGTGGGTAGAGCGTGATGGTCAAAAAGCGATTGTGATTGGCGACAAGGGTGAGACTTTGAAGCGCATAGGCATGGAAGCACGTTTAGATATGGAGAAATTTGCCAAAAAGAAAGTGTTTTTACAGCTGTGGGTGAAAGTAAAAGAGGGTTGGACAGAAAATGACGAAATGATTCAGTCATTTGGGTATGAATCTTGACGTATCGTCATGAATAACCAAATCATTGACGACGGTTTCATTCTACATCGTTATCCTTATCGTGAAACCAGTGTTATTCTTGAGTGTTTTTTGCAGCATCATGGTCGTATTTCCATAATTGCCAAAGGAGTGCGAACGGAGCGCTCCCCACTGAAAGGATTGCTGCAACCATTCACACCTTTGCATTTTAATGCATGCGGCAAGAGCCAGTTAAAAACATTGACTCTCGCTGAAACAGTGGGGTCTCCCATTCTATTGAAGGGAGTGCCATTGATGAGCGCATGGTACATGAATGAGTTGTTAATGCGATTGCTTCCTAAAGAAGAACATAATGCACATCTTTATTTCACCTATCATGCCACATTACTGGCTTTAGAAAATGCCAATCCACTTGAAAAGTCATTACGAATTTTTGAGAAAAATTTATTAGAAGCCCTGGGGTATGAATTACCTTTAACGCATGATGCAAACTCAAGGCATGCGATTATCTATGATCACTATTATCAATTCGTTCCTGAGCATGGATTTATTCAAGCAGAAAAAAAAGAGGGCGTGGATATTTTTATAGGCGAAGATTTACAAGCAATTGCCAATGACCAATTCGCCAATCCTAAAGCATTACAAGCAGCAAAACGTTTAATGCGACTTGCAATTCGGCCATTGTTGGGTGGAAAACCACTGAAAACGCGAGAGTTATTGAAGGGAATGATGTCGTCTTAATCATTTTCATTACAGCGTTCTAATATATCTATGACAAGATTTGTTGAAAAGCGGTAACCATGCAATAAGAGTTTTTCGAGTAAGGGTTTTGCTGATAAAATCAGCTTGTTTTCTTTTGCTTTAATTAAAATAGTAGCTGTCCCTATAACAGCAATATCATGATTCTGTGCAACTCGCCTTCCTTTGCGTTCATCGATTAAAAGCAGTGCTTTTTTGTGTTTTGCTAATGCTATTGCAGCGGCTTCGCCAGGGTCTAATAAATCCGCCAGTATCTCAAATTCACCATTCAAAGTGACTTTTTTTATTTTAAACCATGAGCTTTTGGCAATTTGCTCGATGGACTGAGCGCCAGGTTTTGTCAGGTCGATAGTCGCTTCTTCATAAACAACATCTGGAACATAAACAATTTCAAAAAGTTGATTAAGTTTCGGCAGTAATTCGATGAGAGCTAAAGCAATCAATGGTCCTGTGTCAGAAACAATAATGTTACTCAAAATGCTTAAGTTCCGCGTCTAATTCGCTTGTTGGTTGATCCACTACAGTGATTCCTAACGTGGCTAATCGACTTAAAAATGTTTCTGTAGGTAAGTTTGCTAATTTTGCCGCTCGTTGTAATGTAAGGTTGCCTTCTTCAAATAATTTAATCGCCAAAAATACGTGAATGCCCAAAGAAAGCAGTGAGTCATCAAAGGGTATAGAGAGAGAAACTGGTACAGAATGATTGGTAACCAGTGTCAACACGCCTTTTTTAGCGTTGCTGCTTAATAATCCAGGGTTTATGCGTAAAGCGCGTATACCGACTGTTTGCATGACAAGGTTCCTGTTTTTTTGTACTCCGTTATGATAGTACATTTCCTTAATTAATGGTAGCTTTTAGCTAGTCATTTTTTTGCTGATCAGTTATTCTAGCTCCTAGTTTTATATGTTTCATAGAAATCGAGAATCAAATGATTGTAAAGTCCAGATTTTGCCCAAGCCCCACCGGTTATATTCATTTAGGCAATGCCAGAACCGCTTTATTTAGTGCGTTAGCCGCACGTCAAACAAGTGACGGTTGTTTTCTATTGCGGATTGAAGACACTGATTTAGCGCGTTCAGAAGAAGAATATGTCACGGCGCTTCAAGAAGATTTACAGTGGCTTGGGTGTCAATGGAATGAAGGTCCTGGTGTTGATAAAGGTCATGGGCCTTATTGGCAGTCGCAGCGAACCGCTGTTTATGATCGATATTATCAACAGTTGATTGATCAAGGTTTGGCGTATCCGTGTTTTTGCTCAGAAGAATCCTTAGAAGCTGCGCGACGTATTCAACGTAAGTTGGGGAAACCCCCGCGATATGCTGGGACATGTTCGCATTTATCAGCAACAGAAGTGGCAGAGAAATTAGCGCAAGGACAGCCAGCAGCTTTACGTTTTCGTGTACAAGAAGATCGTGCAATAGGGTTCAATGATCTCGTGCGTGGCCATCAAAAATTTTCAAGTAGCGACTTAGGCGATTTTATTATTAAAAAAACCGATGGCATGGCGACGTTTATGTTTTGCAATGCGATTGATGATGCCTTAATGGGGGTTAATTTAGCGTTACGTGGCGAAGATCATTTAACTAATACGCCTAGACAGATTTTGATTCTTGAGATCTTGGGCTTGCCAGTGCCGCAGTATGGACATCTTTCATTAATTACCGGTTCAGATGGTAGTCCGCTTTCTAAACGAAATGGTAGTCGCAGTATTCGCCAGTTGCGTGAAGAAGGATTTTTAGCGATAGCCGTGGTGAATTATTTATCGCGTTTGGGTCATGTGTATACCGATCATAATGATTTGATGAGTTTTGATGATTGCGCAAAATATTTTAATGTGGAGAAGTTGGTGAAAGCCTCAGCGCGTTACGATGAGCAGCAGTTATTGCATTGGCAAAAAGAAGCGGTGATGCAGCTGACTCCAACAGAATTATATGATTGGGCGGGTGCCGGAGTTGTTTTGCATGTTCCTCAAGAAAAGCTAGAAGATTTTTTTAAGCTTGTTCAAAGTAATAGTGTATTTCCTAGCGATGTTTATATTTGGGCTGAGGCAATGTTTGCTGAGAAACCACATTTTTCTGATGGAGAGCGTGAAGTTCTTATGACAGCAGGAAAAGAGTTTTTTATCACTGCTGAAAAATTATTAAATGAAGTAGATACTTATGCTGCTTTATGTGATGGATTGAAAGAAAAATTAAACCTTAAAGGTAAGGCTTTGTTTATGCCATTGAGAATTGCACTTACGAAAGCGCAACACGGGCCGGAATTGGCGGCGGTGTTTGATTTGCTGGGGAAAGAAAGTTTGAAACGAAGATTCAAGCTAATACAAGATATTTTATAGTTATTTAAGACTGGGTCCTAGCCTGCGCTGGGATGACACGGTAGAGAGAGCGGTAAGGAAAATCATGGATATCAAAATCTATAATACGTTAACAGAAAAAAAAGAATTATTAATCCCGTTAACGCCTGGCGTGATTACATTATACGTTTGCGGCATAACGGTTTATGATTTATGTCATATCGGCCATGCGCGTTCAATGGTGGCGTTTGATATGGTGGTGCGTTATTTGCGTTGGTTAGGTTACCGCGTGATTTACGTACGTAATATTACTGATGTTGATGATAAAATTATTCGTCGTGCCAATGAGTTAGGCGAAGATAGCACCGCGTTATCCGAACGATTTATTGATGTTATGCATCAAGATGAAAAAGCATTAGATTTATTATCTCCGGATATTGAACCACGTGCCACAGAATATATGACTGAGATTGTTGCGATGATTGAACAGCTCATTACAAAGCAACATGCTTATGTTGCCGACAATGGCGATGTATGTTTTGAAGTTCGTCACTTTCCTGAATATGGAAAACTTTCGAATCGAAACATTGATGAATTGCGCGTCGGTGAGCGTGTAGTTATCAATGAAGGCAAACGCGATCCACTAGATTTTGTTTTGTGGAAATTATCTAAACCCGGTGAACCGCATTGGTCATCACCCTGGGGAGAAGGGCGCCCGGGTTGGCATATTGAGTGTTCTGCGATGTCGACAAAATGCTTGGGGAATCATTTCGATATTCATGGAGGTGGGATGGATTTGAAATTTCCGCATCATGAAAATGAGATTGCTCAGTCAGAAGCAGCAACCGGCGAACACTTTGCCAATATTTGGATGCATGCGGGTTTGTTGCAGGTTAATGGCGAAAAAATGTCAAAATCCTTAGGTAATTTTTTCACGATTCAAGATGTCTTAAGTCAGCATTCGTCGGAAGTATTACGCTTTTTTATGTTATCCAGTCAATATCGTAAACCATTAAATTATAGTGAAACGATGCTGGCACAAGCGCACAGTGCTTTGGAAACATTATACATTGCGTTGCGTGGTTTAGATGCGACGGGTGCTATATACCATGAAGGATACATCACTCGTTTTACTGAAGTAATGAATGATGACTTTAATACGCCAGAAGCATTGGCTGTATTGTTTGAGTTGGCGCGTGATATCAATATTGAGAAGGCAGTTGATTTTGATTCAGCAGAAATTCTTGCGGCTACGTTGCGTTATTTAGCCAACAGTTTGGGTTTATTGGCGTCTTCTGCTGAAACCTTTTTGCAAGGCCATGGAGCAGATGCGGCTTTGATTGAAAATTTATTACAAAAAAGAGAAGAAGCGCGTGCTGCTAAAAATTGGAAAGAATCTGACCGGATTCGCGATGAATTACAAGTGATGGGTATTGTTATTGAAGATAGTATTCAAGGAACCCGATGGCGCAGGAAATAATTTCTTCACAAGCAAAGTAATGATGCGTACAATCCAGAATCGGGAAATGATAACGGCATTCGTTATCGGCAAGATGCATCGGAAGAGGTCGATTTAAGAAATTAATGTCCTTTTAGTGTATTTATTATGCGCGATGGTGAAATAACATGTTCAGCGAACTTTCTACGAGTAGGTCAAAAGATAGTACTGAAGAGTTAGCAGAATCTCAATCAGATAAGATTGCAGAAGAGCTTCAGCAAGTACTGCTTCAAATTAGATTCGAAGAGAAAAAATATTGTTTAAAATGTCAAATTGACGAATGGAATCGTAAGCCCTTATATGCCAAGAAATTTTGGAAGTCCAATCCCTTTCAAGTTGAGCTAGACAATTTGAGTGGAGGCGTAAATTCTGACCAACTCATTCCAGCTGACGATTCTGATTCTATTTTTCAGGCATGTCGTTTTCAGTTAAAGCAAGCAGAATCTACAAAGCTGGAGGTGATTCAGGCAAGAAAAAAAAAGCGTGAAGAGTTAGAGGTATTAGAAAAAAACCTTGGTTTAGATAATATCTCTGAAATGATTCAGTCTGAGGAAAGTCCCGAACGTAAAAAATATTGGGAACGTTTATATTTATGCGCAAAATATCCTGGCTTGTTAAGAAAGCCCATTTCTTCCACGCAGACAAACACGTCCACGACGAATCAAACGACCCAGAGAGTACGAGTTAAGCCAACAGATAATGTGGAGGTTTCCCCACGGCAGAGTCTCCAAGACAGCATAAGAATGAATATAGAGAGTATCTATAATATTACTGATGCCAGTAATTCTCAGGCATCCTCAGAACAACTTTTATCCAGTATAAAGAAAAAAATCCCAAGTTACTGGAATAGTATTTTTTGCCTATCTTCTGAACAAAAAACTGTAAAATTACTTTTAGAAGCAGCGGACAAGCGTGATTTAAATGAGCAAGAGATGATCGCCGTAGAGCGTCGCTTGAAGCGTCTTAGCCAATACAGGAAAAAGCATCTTCCTGATGCAGAGTTTCGCAATGCTCAGGAAAAAATTGATAACATTCGCACTGCTTTTGGACAAATGCGGCATCTAAAAGCAATAGAAACATTTGTTTCTGGGGAACAGCCTGAGTGTGAAAAGAATAGAGTTGTAAAAAAACGTATTAATACTCTTGAGCAGTATCAAAACACTATTGTAGACTGTTCTACTACAGAATTTCTAAACAGTAACCCTCAAATTAATCCTAAAAATCTTCCCAAAACAGTCGATGGGCTGCAGGCGTTAGTCTATTTTATTTTTCAGTATAATATTAAAGAAAAAAGTGGTGATAACGTTCAGGTATATTACCCCCTTGAGTTGACTCCTGCAGGATTGGTGACGACTGATAATGGTGTTCCTGTTCCAGTATTTTTTCCCATTTCTTGGACTCCACAGCAAGGATTAAAATCAACTCTTGTTCCAGGGCATTCCTATGCTGGTTTTTTAGGGCCATTGGATCAGGATTTTTTAGATAACTCTAGTCCCGAAGTATATTTTTCAGTGCTTATGACAAGTATTGCATTGATTTTCTCAACTAAAGCCGAGGAGAGTAATTTTTTAAAAACGTTGTTAGAAAGTAGCTTTATAGGGGGCGAAGCATGGTTGCGAAAGTTAAGCACTTTTAAGTCATGGCCAAAAGAGGAAAATATTAGCTTTTCTTGGCTGCTAAAATATTTTCCTGGTTCGTTGGTGGTGCCTGCTGAGAATCAAGTGACGAAGACTGTTAAAGCAGCATTGGAAAGCATGGGTATGTTCGCTCAGGAAATAATATGCACTGCAGTGCCAGAAAAAAAACCATTACAAGAAGCTTGCGATGCTTCTGAGTTGCGCAGTCTGCAGACATCGTTTTTTGACATTATTGAAAACATGGCCAAGACAATTATTGGGGAGGAAGTAAATTCTTTTAAAAAAAGCGATAATATAATAATTATAGCCTCTGCTGATGTATACGATAAGTATTCCGCATGGAAGCTAAATTTTAATCTCGTGTACATAAAAAGTTTAATCGATTGGTTTATAGTGCATCATCCTGAGACTTATAAAAACAACTCTAAATTTCCTCAGCAATTAAAGTTTTGGTCAAGAAAAATCGAGCAAGTTTTGCCTAGTCAAACTTCAGCGGCTGGTACTAATCCTCTTGTATTGAGTTGGCTAACTTTGGATGATGCATTGAAGAGTAACATTCCTGTGATCGCTGGAATTAATGATTCCGCTTGTCATAGGCTTGTGACGCAACTTCGACAAATATTGCCAGATGGTAGTGTGATTTTCCCTGGCGGAAACCGTATAGAAATTCAACCTTATAATTTAAGTAAAATGAACCAGGAATTTCAGGGGCTTTTTTTTGACCAGCTTCAATATAATTTAATTCAGCATCCTAACAGTGACTTTAAACTTTTGGCGACCTATAGTTTGTTTGCATCCATTCCCTTAGGAAAAGCGGATAAGACGTGCAAGGACCAGTTTCAGGCGATCAACGATCACCTCGCTTCAGCGCTGGATCAGAAGAATGCTCAGGAGAATGCTGAGGAGAATGCTGAGGAGAATGCTGAGGAGAATGCTCAGGAGAATCCAATCCCTGATCTTCGTAAGTTGACTCTGGATGCGTCATTATTGCCCTCTGATATTCAGTCGCTTCTTCAACAAATAAATCAAGAAGTAAACTTTGTTCTTAAGATACCCTCTGTGACTGAGATACCCTCTCTGACTGATTCGGTGATAAATTTCTTTAGGGGCTCAAAAGAAGAGCCTCCTAGTTCTTACGTTCAAGTGCCGCCCAGCGAATCGACAAAAAATGGGATTGTGACTGTTGAATCTGGCATGACACCCCCTCCTTCCGAAGGGGGTGTATTCTCTTCTTTTTTAAAAGGATTTCAAAAAGCTGGTGATAACTCTCAAGCGTCACCGAAAACAAATGATAAGAATCAGAAGTCGGTATTTGCCTTCAGTGGTACTTAAGTTACGTGTGGCGAGTTGTAGTTTTTTAGCGGTTGTTTTTTATAAAATATTCTGCTAGTTTGCGTCACTTCTGGTTTTTACCTTTACTCAGTTTTACTATTAAGAGGTGTGGAATAAAATGATAAAGAAGATTACTTTGATTTTAGCAGCTGCAGGAGTTTTAGGCTGTGGTTCAATGGCTTTAGCGGGTACAACAGCAGCAACAGAGTCTACTGTGCAGCAAGAAATTAAGGCGTTACAAGCGCAACTTGCGGCCTTAGAAACTAAGGTGAGTAAAAATCAGTCTAATCAACTTAGTCAAGCGTCTCATGCGCCATCACAATCTACGCCAGTTTCTGTCGCTAATGTGTCTTCTTCATCAACAGCTGATACGATGCATCCCTCGAGTGTCAGTGATGTCTCTATGGCCAATGTTTTAGTGTCATCCTATATAGGAGTTGAGCCACGCTATGACGGTTCTCACTTAATTGTTAATAACCCCGGGGTTAACAACGATGTGGCTTTGTTAAAGTTGCGTAAAGCAGAAGCTGCCGCCTATGAACAAGCGGGTCAGACTTATGGTGCGACGCCTGAATTGATTTTTTCAGGTGAACTAGAAGCCACATCGGTTTATACGACTCCTTATGCGAATACGTCCTCAGGAACGAATTTTGACTTAACCGATGCAGAGTTAGATACATTTATTGAAGCTAACCGTTGGGTCAGCGGATTTATGACGGTCACTTATAATTCAGGCAGTGACGGCGAAGCTAATCGAATCAATAATTCAGAAGTTCAGCTTGGACAAGGCTATTTAACCATTGGTGATTTTTCAACAACTCCTTTTTATGGTTCAGCGGGACAAATGTACGTTCCATTTGGTCGTTACTCGAGTTATATGATTTCATCACCCTCAACCAAAACTTTGGGCCGTATTCAAACGCGCGCGGTTAATCTTGGTTATTATTCTACAGATGCCGAACTAGCGCCTTTTGCCGCTGTTTATGGTTATCAAGGAGCAACAGAGATTGATGGTGATCCAGCGTCTAATGATGATGTTGAAGCGTATGGTGGCAATGTTGGGATTCATTTTTCTCATGGAGATTACTCTGCTGTACTAGCGACAAGCTTTACCTCCAATATTGCCGAATCTTCTGGTCTTCAAGGTGATGGTTCTGAAGGTTCTGGCTTTTCACAAAGCTCTGGTTCTGAAGAGTTAGCGAAACGTATTCCTGGTGTGGATGTTAATGGTCAAGTTAGCTACAAAGATTACACTTTGCTTGCTGAATATGTCGAAGCTACTCAAGAGTTTGATGCGAATGATTTGAGCTATAATGGTCATGGCGCGCAACCTAAAGCGCTTGATATTGAAGCTGCTTACTCCTTTGAACTATGGCACCCAAGCTATGTCGCTGCAGCATATGGTCAAAGCTGGCAGTCATTGGCACTGGGTGTTCCTGCAAAGAACTATGGTGTAGTTTATAGCACTGCTATTTGGAGAAATACTGCGCTGAGTTTTGAAGTGATGCACAACATTGGGTACAGCAATGATTCAACTGCTAACTTGAATGGCCAGTCTTCTGCTAATACTGATACGGTAGGTGAAAGTTATAATACTGTTTCATTACGTTTTGACTTATTCTTTTAGGTTTAGGAATGATCAGGGCGGCCAACTGGCCGCCCCTTCATAGAGAGCTTATTTTTTTGATGGTTATGATAGTACAAGTGAGTTTTTATGAATTACTGTCACACCCACGATCACAGTTCCGCCGCGCAGAAAATTGGGCGTGCGTTCGCAATTGCCATTGTCGCAAATCTTGGCTTTACTCTTCTAGAGGCTTTTTTTGCTCTCTATGCACATTCCTCAAGTCTATTGGCCGATGCTGGACATAACTTAGGTGATGTCTTAGGATTAGTTTTTGCTTGGGTTGCTAATTATTTGCAAATGCGTCGCCCGAGTGATCGTTTTAGTTATGGCTATAAAAGAACCTCTGTTTTAGCGGCCTTTTCAAACGCGGTTATTTTGATTGCAACTGCGGTAATGATTGCGGTCAGTGCGGTTGATCATTTACTACATCCACATATAGTGGCTGAGAAAGTCGTCGTGATAGTGGCAATTATAGGGATATTTTTGAACATGGGGACAGCGTTACTGTTTCGCCATGGCCAACGTGATATGAATGTCAAAGGTGCGTTTTTGCATTTAATGTTTGATGCGCTTGTTTCCCTTGGGGTGGTAATCGTAGCGGTTGCTATGTATTTCACCCAATGGTATTGGTTAGATCCTATGGTCAGTTTATTAATTGTTGTCACAATCATTTTTGGCACCTGGTCTTTGTTTAAGCGTTCTATGCATTTAATGTTAGATGGCGTGCCGCATGAACTTGATATCAAGCGAATTTCTGGATATTTAAAAGCTTGGCCAGATGTGACTGAGGTGCATGACCTTCATGTTTGGGGCTTGAGTACGACAGAAATAGCATTGACGGCGCATCTTATTGTTCCATCGCGTTATTTTGATGACAATGAGCTTTTCTTACTGGCGCAGTCTTTACAAAAAGAATTTGAGATTGGTCATGTCACAATACAAGTTGAGCGTGGCACGATGTGCACGACAATGTGTGGTGTTTAAATTACGCGGCCGGGTCTTGTTATTTTTAAGTTGTTGGCTGAAGCGCTAGGTTTTGGAAATAGCCCCCAGGTAATGGGCGATTGTTGAGCAACAGCATTTGTTAGCATAGGCTTAAGGCTGGTCACTGCAGAAATAGCCGCTTGTGCTATGTTTTTAAATTGACTTAATTCACTCACTAAAGCTTTAATTGAGGCGATTTCTGTTTGTACGATTTCCTTTGAAGCACATCCAACAAATAAGTTATTTAATTCGGCGTTCAATTTTGGATTAAAAAACATAATTTCCGACACCTTACTAAACATACATCATGTAAGTAATATAGCACAAGAATTTAAGATTTCGCTATAAATAGGGTATATATTTTTATATTATCCTAAATTCAGCAGCCAGCACTAGGGTGTTATTGTGGGCTCTAATTTGCCATAATTACTCATATGTAATGAGTTGGATGCCATGATGTCTTTTAAAATTGATGTTTCACACGGGGTTTTATCTCCCGTCAGGCTAGCACTTTCTCCACATTGTGATTCGCGGCCAGAGGGGGGATCAATAGATTTATTGGTAATACATAGTATTAGCTTGCCACCCGGTGTATTTGGCGAAAGTTATATTGAAGATTTGTTTTTAGATCGTTTGCCAGCAGCCGAGCATCCTTATTTTGAGACGATTGCTGGGTTAAAAGTCTCGGCACATCTTTTAATTCGGCGCGATGGCGAAGTGGTACAGTTCGTGCCTTTTCATTTGCGAGCTTGGCATGCGGGCAAATCCGATTTTCAAGGACGCTCTGCGTGCAATGATTTCTCAATTGGAATTGAGCTTGAAGGAACGGATGATATCCCCTATGAAGATATACAATACCAGCAGCTGGCTGAAATTACGCGTTGCCTGATGGAGGTTTATCCTAATATTCACGCCAAAAGCATAGTGGGCCATGAAGATATTGCTCCTGGTCGTAAAACTGACCCCGGTCCGCTCTTTGATTGGCCGCGGTATTATGGTCTAATAGGAGCCTAAAAATAGGAGAAGCACAATGTCATTAATCATTATTCTATTGGCCTTATTGGTCGAAAGAGTGGCAGGTTTTATTCATCCGATTCGAGATCATCACTGGTTTGAGCATTATTCTCAAAAAATAAGTGTAATGATGCGAAAAAATGCTTACTTAAGTTTGCCATTAAGCTTTATTCCTGTTCTTGCAGTGGTGCTTGTAGTGCATGTTTTTCTAGCCGGCCCTACTTTTATTGGTTTTGGTTGGGCAAGTTGGATTTTTGATTTAATTGTATTAGTTTACTGTTTAGGTAAGACCCATTTGAAAGCTCAGGTACGCGAGTGTTATGAACAAATTGAATTGGGTAACATGGAAAGTGCTAGAGCGCTACTTTTAGAGCATTTTGATGTCGTGCATGAAGGCGAAATTTTTGCGTCAATATTAATGAAAGCGATGTACCGCGCTTCTTTGCAGCGAATATTCTCTATTTTATTTTGGTTCACGGTATTAGGCCCGGTTGGGGCGGTTCTTTATCGTTTTATGCAAAAGCTTTCAGTCTATGAGTCTGAAGAAACAATGGATAAAGTGAAGACGCTATCAAGCAATGTCACGTTTGTTTTAGATTGGATTCCAGCGAGATTATTAGCATTAAGTTTTTGTTTGGCAGGCCACTTTATGGATGTTTTTGTCGAATGGCAGAGGACATTTAAAGTGGGTATCAAGGAAACCTACCAAGTTTTATATCACTGTGGGCATAAAGCGATTGGCGGAGATATTGAGAGCGATAGCGTTTCTCAACCATCACACGCGGCTGTTGTAGCACAAATTGATGAAGCTTATCATCTTATCTGCCGCTCACTCTTTATTTGGTTGGTAGCATTAGCATTGGTAATCTTGTTTTAACATTTAGAGTAATTTGATTTTTTTGTAGCAGGTGATTGCATGACGAATGACGTAATAAATAATCGTGGAAATGATTTTGATCAATTGGAAACACAAGAGTGGTTGGCGGCATTAGACTCGTTAATCGAGCGAGAGGGCGCTGACAGAGCTAAATTCATTTTGGATCAAGTCTTACAGAAAGCATCGATTTCTGGAGTTCCTGTCGCCACTTCTTCTTTGCGTACGGGTTATCGTAGTTCGTTTACACCGGAGCAACAAGCGGCGCATCCTGGTGATTTGGCTATGGAAGCTAAAATTGAAGCGATTAATCGTTGGAATTCAGTAATGATTGTTGCGCGTTCGCGTCGAAAAGTACCTGGAGGACTAGGTGGTCACATTTCTTCTTGCAACTCAATTTCTACGGTCTATGAAGCCGGATTGAATCACTTTTTTAAAGGAAGAGTGGGCGATCAAATGGGCGATTTAGTGTATTTTCAGGGGCACTCCTCTGAGATCAACTATGCTAGAGCTTATTTAGAGGGGCGTTTAGACCAAAAGCATTTGGATAATTTTCGTCAAGAAATCGGTGGTGAAGGTCTTTCTTCTTATCCTCATCCATGGCTAATGCCGACTTTTTGGCAGTTTGCTACCGTCTCTTTAGGCTTAGGGCAAATGCAAGGGGTTTATAGCGCAAGGTTTTTAAAATATTTAGAAAATCGTGGATTGCAAAACACCCAAGGCCGTCGTGTATGGGTCTTTTGTGGTGATGGTGAAATGGATGAGCCCGAATCACGTGCCGCACTTTGTCAGGCAGCCAATGAAGAATTAAATAACTTAGTTTTTGTCATTAATTGTAATTTGCAACGCTTAGATGGTTTAGTGCGTGGCAATAGTAAAATTATTGAAGAATTTGAAGGTTTATTTAAAGGCTGCAACTGGCATGTGGTGAAAGCTGTATGGAGTAGTGAGTGGGATATATTATTTGCCAAAGACAAAAAAGGCGTTTTACAAAAAGCCTTAGATGGATTCGTCGACGGCGATTTACAGAATTTTACAGCGCATGGCCCGGCTTATTTTAGAGAGCATTTTTTCAATAAAGACCCTGAGCTTGCAGCATTAGTAGCGGATATGACGGATGAGCAATTAGCAAAATTAGGTCGTGCAGGTCATGATCCTAAAAAAGTCTACGCGGCTTTAGATCAAGCGGTGAAGCATACGCAAGGTCCAGTGGTGGTGTTACTGCAAGCGATTAAAGGATTCGGATTGGCACCTGCTGAAAGTAAGAATGTTGCGCATAATCAACTTGAAATGTCATTTGAAGAGTTACAACAATTTAGAGATCGCTTTGCAGTACCCGTGACTGACGAGCAGATTAAAAATTTAGAATACTATCATCCTGGCCCAGAGAGTGAAGAAGTCAGATATTTACAAGCACGTCGAAAAATTTTAGGCGGTTACTTGCCAGCGCGTTTTAATGAAGCGCCTAAGCTACCTACCCCCTCTTTAAGTTTATTTGATGCGATGTTGAATGGTTCTGGCGATAGAGAAATATCTTCTACTATGGCATTGGCGCGTATTCTTTCTGCTTTATTAAAAGATAAAGAAATAGGAAAATTTGTTGTTCCAATGTTTTCAGATGAAGTGCGCACTTTCGGTATGGAAGGATTATTTCGACAAGTTGGTATTTATTCGCATCTTGGTCAACGGTATACGTCTGAAGATAAAGCGCAGCTATCCAACTATAAAGAAGCTAAGAATGGCCAAATTTTAATGGAAGGTATCACTGAAGCAGGATGTATTTCTTCTTGGATTGCAGCGGGTACATCGTATAGCGTGAATAATTTACCGATGATTCCGATTTTTACGTATTATTCCATGTTTGGTTTTCAGCGTATTGGTGATTTTATTTGGGCCGCGGCTGATATGCGTACTCGTGGGTTTCTCTTTGGAGGGACTGCAGGTAGAACAACATTGGACGGTGAAGGTTTGCAACATCAAGACGGACATAGTCTCGTTATGGCGGCTACCGTTCCTACCTGTGTCGCCTATGATCCAACCTTTGGTTATGAATTAGCAGTGATTGTGCACAGCGGTTTAAAGCGCATGTTTGCCGATCAAGAAGATATTTTTTATTATGTGATGGTGATGAATGAAAAATATGCTCATCCAGCGATGCCAGAAGGTGTAGAAGAAGGCATTATCAAGGGGATGTACCGATTACGTAAAAGCGACGCTATTGCAAAACTAAATATTACTTTATTAAGTTCAGGCGCCATTTTGCGTGAAGCCCAAGCCGCTGCAGATTTGTTAGAACAAGATTTTGGTGTTGCAGCTGACGTGTGGAGCGTGACTAGCTTTAATGAATTAAAACGTGATGCGGAAAAAATCGCGCGGAAACAAATGCTTTCGCTCGATTATTCTTCTAAAAGCTATCTTGCAGAATGTTTGGAGCAAATGAAAGGGCCGATTATTGCAGCAACGGATTATATTCGTGCGTATCCCGATCAAATTCGCGCGTATGTGAAAACAACAGATTATCATGTTTTAGGCACAGATGGCTTTGGTCGTAGTGATACTCGAGAAGCTTTACGAAGTTTTTTTGAAGTAGATAGGCATTATGTTGCCTATACAGCGATTGTCGCTTTAGTGCAAAGAGGTGAATTACCTTTGGAAAAAGCGGTGGAAGCGAAAAAGAAATATGCGATTGACGAAACAAAACCGCATCCGATTACGGTCTAGGAGAAAAAAACATGGCTATTAAAGAAATCTTTGTCCCAGATCTTGGTGGTGCTGAAAGTGTCGATGTTATTGAGATAAACGTTAAGCCAGGTGATCAGGTACAGGTGGATGAAGGTATTGTGACTTTAGAAAGTGACAAAGCCACTATGGAAGTACCTGCAACGTTTGCTGGTGTGATAAAAGAATTTTTTATTAAAGTGGGCGATAAGATTTCTGAAGGCGATAAGGTAGCTTCTGTTGAGACTGTAGGCGCTGCTCTTGTGCCTGCCGAGGAAAAAGGGCAGGCACAAGACCTGCCCCTACAGCCTTCGATACAAATCATTGATGTCATCGTTCCTGATTTAGGCGGCGCAGATAAAGTCGATGTGATTGAAATCAATGTTAAACCCGGTGACAACGTAGAAATAGATGCTGGATTAATTACTTTAGAAAGTGATAAAGCCACCATGGAAGTGCCGGCACCTTTTGCCGGTGTGATTGAAAGCATTACTGTAAAAGTAGGGGATAAAGTTTCCGAAGGCAATAAAGTTGCATCAATTAAAATAGTAGGGGCGAGTGGCGCTCGTCCTCTTGAACCTGCGACACCCACAAAAAATAATTTGGCCAATGTAGGGGCTGGCCTTGTGCCCGCCCAGGAAAGAGGGCAGGTACAAGACCTGCCCCTACAATCTTCGTCGTCCCCCGGCGCCGACCGAGGGATTCAGGCCAATGAAATTGGCCTGAATCAATTAACCAAAACAGCAGAAGCCAGTGCAATTAATTCAAGCTTACATGCAACGCCTATTGTGCGCAGAATTGCCAGTGAATTCGGTGTCGATCTTACGCGAGTTAAAGCCACCGGACCCAAGGGACGCATCCTTAAAGAAGACGTCCAAACTTATGTGAAGCAACAATTAGTCATTGCACAAAGTGGCGGAAAAAGCGGCTTCACATTACCTGAAATGCCAGCAGTAGATTTCAGTAAATTTGGCGAAATTGAAACCCAAGCGCTCAGTAAAATTAAACGCTTAACTGGAACGAATCTTGGGCGTAACTGGATTGTGGTTCCGCACGTGACGCAATTTGATGAAGCAGATATTACGGGTTTAGAGGCTTTCCGAAAAGAAAATAAAGCTGAGTCAGAAGCTAAAGGAATAAAATTAACCCCATTAGCCTTTATTATGAAAGCTGTGGTATCCGCGCTTAAACAATTTCCACGGTTTAATGCTTCTTTGTCTGCTGATGTTCAATCATTAATTTTGAAAAAATATTTTAATATTGGTGTTGCGGTGGATACTCCTGATGGTTTAGTGGTTCCAGTGGTGCGTGACGTTGATCGTAAAGGTGTTTATGAGCTTGCTCAGGAATTGGCGGTTATTAGTGAAAAAGCGCGCCAGCAAAAATTATTACCGAAAGATATGCAAGGTGGATGTTTTACAATTTCCAGTTTAGGTGGCATAGGCGGCACCTGGTTTACGCCTATTGTGAACGCACCTGAAGTAGCGATTTTAGGTGTCTCTAAAGCGCAAATGAAACCGGTTTACCAGGAAGGTAATTTTTTGCCGCGCTTGGTTATGCCAGTGTCTCTTTCCTATGATCATCGTGTGGTGGATGGCGCAGAGGGCGCAAGATTTACCAGCTATCTATGTAAAGAATTAGCTGATATCAGAAAATTAATATTATAAGGAAAATTTATGTCAATCGAAACACAAGTCGTCGTTTTAGGCAGTGGTCCTGGTGGATATACCGCTGCATTTCGCGCATCGGATTTAGGAAAAAAAGTCGTATTAGTTGAACGTTACGATTCAATTGGTGGTGTGTGCTTGAATGTGGGGTGTATTCCCTCGAAAGCATTATTGCATGTAGCAAAAGTGCTAGATGAAACAGCAGAAATTGAATCTCATGGCGTTTCTTTTGGAAAACCGAGCATTGATTTACAAAAAATTGTGGCATGGAAAAATAGTGTTGTCACTCGATTGACGGGCGGATTAAAAGCTTTAGCCAAACAGCGGAAAGTGCAGATTATTTCTGGCACGGGCAAGTTTATTTCTGCGAATGAATTAGAAATCACGAATGCCGTTGGCGAAAAAGAAATTATTCGTTTTGAGAATGCGATTATTGCTGTGGGTTCTCAACCTGTTAAGCTGCCGTTTGTTCCCGTGGATCCGCGCGTGATTGATTCTACAGGCGCGTTAAAGCTTGAAGATACGCAAGGTAAATTGCTCGTGCTGGGCGGCGGGATTATTGGTCTAGAAATGGCAACGGTTTATTCTGCTTTAGGCAGTGCAGTGACTATTGTCGAAATGATGGATCAAATTATTCCTGGCGCAGATGCCGATGTGGTTAAGCCATTACATAAACGTATTGCTAAAAAATATGAAAATATTTATTTAAAGACTAAAGTGACTAAAGTAGAAGCGAAAACCGATGGTTTATATGTCACTTTTGAAGGCGAACAAGCTCCAAAAGAGCCGCAGCGCTTTGATCGTTTGTTGGTGGCGGTAGGCCGTAGACCGAATGGTGCATTGATTGATGCCGATAAAGCAGGCGTGAAAGTCGATGAACGTGGGTTTATTGCTGTTGACAAACAACAGCGTACGAATGTTCCGCATATATTTGCCATTGGCGATGTCGTGGGTAATCCGATGTTAGCACATAAAGCCGTGCCAGAAGGGCGTATTGCAGCTGAAGTCATTGCGGGTAAAAAACATTACTTTGATCCGACGTGTATTCCTAGTGTCGCCTACACTGACCCTGAAATTGCTTGGGTGGGCGTGACTGAAAATGAAGCCAAGGCTAAAGGCATTGCTTATGGGAAAGGAGTTTTTCCATGGGCGGCAAGTGGTCGTGCATTATGTGTTGGCCGTGATGAGGGCATGACAAAAGTGTTATTTGATAAAGCGACTAACCGTATTATCGGCGCCAGCATCGTTGGTGTAAATGCCGGCGAGCTCATCAGTGAAGTCGGTTTAGCGATTGAAATGGGCTGTGATGCTGAAGATATTGCATTGACGATTCATCCTCATCCAACCTTGTCTGAGTCGATTTGTATGGCAACAGAAGTGTTTGAAGGGACGATTACGGATCTTTATATGCCTAAGAAGGAAAAAGAATAAAATGTACATGAGTGTGGCGTGATATTTATCGAGGACAATATTTTGCTAAACAGGGCGACTGCCAGTCGCCCCTACAAGAGGTCGATGCAAGTTTTTGCGCCACAATCTATTCGAGGTCATCAAAAAACATATTAGAGCTCTTTTCAAACCCTTATGGTCGTCATTGCGAGTACTCGAAGCTTCTCGTCATTGCGAGTCCTCGAAGCAATCCATCTTGTCCTATTATTTCGGATGGATTGCCGCGCTTTGCTCGCAATGACGTCCCCTGCGGGGACGTTCGGAAAGAAGTCTATTTATAAATCGGCAATTCCTATAAGACTTTCAGGAAACGAATTGGCCGATGTAGGGGCTACTGGCAGTCGCCCTGTTTAGCAAAATATGAATATAATCAAAGTCTGACGGATAGTTTTCCGAAAAAATGTTCTCCACAAGTTTAAAACTTTGTAGGGGACAAAATCATGCTAAAACCTCCTTTTGCGTAAGGTTTTGAATTGGCGGCGACGATTTTAAGCAATTAATAAGAGGCTGCATAGACTGAAAGCCAATCAAAATAGCTT
>JAIXPZ010000004.1 GCA_027486005.1 Legionellales bacterium | reverse complement strand
TCATCCGCCGAATCTACTTCCAGCGCCTACCTAACATGGCGACATTGGATAGAAAGCTATCAGATTTCAGGCGGGGTTAGAGCGGCAGGCGAATGGTCAACTGCGGTTTCTAGGTTGAAAAGTTTCTGCCTTACTCGATGGTGCTTGGAGTTGAAGAAGAGTGGGCAAAGAGATTTGAAGGTATCTATCATATTCTACCAAGTTGGTATGAAAACTCTTCAGCGACTGGTTTCAATAGTCAGATATTGGCGCGGAGTTTACGCGAGTTTAATGGTTCTTTCAGTCAAGCGTTTACTGCGCCACCTGTACCAGTTTCAAGAATGAGTAGTGGATTCAACCGCGGCTCTTCTGGAGGAGGATCGGGTGGCGGTGGCGGACGTAGCTGGTAGAAAGTGTATGGTGCGGCGCGGGCCCCTGCCTGCTTTTGATTTTTTTATTGAGCTGCAAACAAAATTGCTGTTTATAAGGCTGCGTTAAGACTATCCCTCTACAATGTCATCATGATTTTGATAGTAATAACGAAAAAAAGAGGGTAGTCTTAACTGATGGAAACAGCTCATCATGTAGACAGCGGAACAGACGTATCAAGTGGTTCTCTTCATAGCCTTGCTTTGTCAAGCTCTGGTCAGCCGAGGCCAACCACAGTGTCAAGGTTGTCTAATGATGCGGCTTGGAATCTCAGTAATGCTATCGATAGCTTTAGTAGAGTAGTGTGGCCTGGAGGGAATGAGGTTTTCAGAAGAGAGGGTTTTGTTTCATGCCCATCAAATTTGAGTAATGATGAAAACGTCTTGGATGGACATAGGGATGGTCGAACGACTGCCTTTACGCGTATCCAGAAAATTTCTTGGAGCGTCATGCAAACCGTTGTTATGGCAGTCATATCTCAAACAATTGTGGAGTTTACTTGTCCAGAGAAATCATTAGCAGCAGCATTGACACTCGCTGTGGTGGTGCCGTTTTCGATAGAGTGGATTAAATTCGGACTCAACCTCAGTGGAGCCTTGAAAAAAACTTTTGATTTTGATGCACCTGTTAATTTTGCCCACATAGTTGTTTTATTAGCGTTAGCGCTTGCTCTTTATTACAGTCATAAAGATGAAGATTTTTCGCCCTTAGGTTATAACAGCGTCATCATCGTGCCAGGGATTTGTTTAAAACTGCTTACTAATTACTTTTCAACTTCTTCTCATAGCGAAGTAACTGGATATGATTTTGGACAGAGCGAACCACTTTTGACATTCACTACAGAGGATGAATCAGTAAATGCATATGCTGGAAAATGGTACAATCATGTTGCGATGCATTTCCTTGTGCGTTTGCCGTTATTATTTAGTGCTACCAATGCCAGCGGACAGTTTTTTGAAGGCATGCAAATACCTTTGGCAGAAGTGATAGAGGCGTGCGGATTAACGAATTTTGCAGGTATTGTTGCTTTATCTGTGTTATTGAGTGAAATTATTGGATCGCATTTATTTAAATACAGTGGAAAATTCAAAGAGGTTCATCCTAATCCTGTCTCACGTACAATAACGATGTTTATCTTAGCCATTGTTTTTCAAATGACAAACATACTGAAGGGGATGAGTTTAGGAGCTTTTGCATCAGCTTTCGCGATTGGATTTGCGACCGATTTATTGGTGCAAGAATCTGGGATAGGATCTAAAATTGATAATAGTTGTGGGGGAATAGTTTCATCTTTACAAGCGAAATGTTGTAAGTGGCAACCCGCAAGCCCACCGAGTAGTTCTATGTCTGCTGACAGCGATCCTTCTTTAATCTTTTAAAATGTTTATGCTAGAAGTTCGTCTTCCCGCGGCATAGACCGCGGGATCCAGGAAAAATGAAATGCTTTAGACATTTCAAACGATATCCGTTAGATTAAAAAAGCCAATCATTTCTAACGAAGGATTTATTATGAAAAAACTTGCCTTATTATGTTCACTCTCTGGCGCTCTATTACCAACTATCGTAATGAGTGTTACCTGTGTTCCTTACAGTGAGAATTATGCCTTGGAAGCGAATGGCGCAAAAGGTACCCTAGCCAAGGTGCAAACAATTAAAGGAAATAATTATTCGATCACATCAACAATTAATGCGAGTAAGTTCTTTGTCACCAAAACTATCGTTCAAACCGCAACTGGAACTTGTGATGCTCAAGGCGAGGTTATTGCGAAAAATTTTATGGTGACTAAAGATGATAACTCAGAAAATGAGACGCTAGCCGAAAATCAATTCGATACCTTATCATTGGTGTTGTTTTTAAGTAATTCCTTAAGCGCTAATTTGACATCATTTCCACAAACGCAACTTTTATATAATGGCAAATCTATTGCAGTGCAATGCGCAATAAGCAGTGCGAATGCAACCTTCACTTCAGGCGGTGGGCAAAGTATTTCGGCAACTCAGATTACATGCGCAACGGCAGATAATGCTACTGTGCTGAGTTATGCGTTTAGTCAAGATCCAGCGCATAAAATGCTTTCTGCTAACGCAGTTGAAGAGGGCAAAACCACCTTATCCGCCATCATTAATTAATAGCGAATGACAGTATGCACGGACTTACCCTCAATGCAAAAAGGGTCTTGTCCGTGCAAAAATGCAAGATCAATCAGCGATGAATATCCAATAACATTGTAGCCTGCTTGAATACATAGTTGATGTGCTGCTCGCAAGGTTCCGCCTGTTGCAAGAACATCATCAACGATCACAACATTCCCAGACCCTTTATGCATCTGAATAATGTCATTGCCGTACTCAAGCGCGTAACTTATCTCAACGGTCGGTGGTGGTAATTTGCCTTTTTTCCGAATCATGAGTAGTCCACCTTGAAACCTTTGTGCCAATGCGGCAGCAAATAAAAACCCACGGCTCTCTATTCCCACCCAAAGATCAACAGGCTCAATAGGAGGATGCATCGCCTCAATAGCGCAAGCAAATGCGTTAGAGTCTGCAAGTAATGGAGAAATATCTTTAAATGCAACCCCCGGGGTAGGCCAGTTGGGGACGATATGAATGAAAGAACGAAGGTCCATTAGAATCCTTTGAAAATTGATGGTTTTTTCTAAAGTGTTTGCGTATTCTTAAAATGCTGGCGGAGAAAGAGGGATTCGAACCCTCGATACGTTTTCACGTATACACCCTTTCCAGGGGTGCGCCTTAAACCACTCGGCCATCTCTCCAGGGTTGGAGAATCTACCCTAAATTGCAACAACTATCAATCATCGATGTTTAGGGTGTCGATTTATCGCGCGGCTTATTAAAGAGCGTTGCTTTTTTGATTTCAATTCAGCATCGCTGGCCAACGCAGGCCTTTATGTAATCGGGTGGGTTTTTCTATCGCTTTCATGGTACAGTTAGGAAAAATGAGGCCTCTTTTGTGTTGGGACGTGCAATGAAAAATCAAGAAGCCAGTGCAGTTTCCCGACAAGACCGTCTTTTACAACAGCTTCAAGAAGGGTTAGTTCCTTTGGCAGTTTATCTCAAGAGCGGTGTTAAACTTTTAGGAACAATAGTGCAATATGACGCGAATACGATGGTTTTGCGTGGATCTACTACAGCTTCTCAACTCGTGTATAAACACGCAATATTAACGATAGTTCCTCAACTATAATGAAACTTCAATAGTAGATGTTGTATCCAATATCAGCTAAAGTGGCGGCTTATTTAACCTTTAGTTAGAACACTTAAGAATAAAGAGAGGACACATTGCGGTTAGCTATTCTATCTCAACGAGAAAGCATTCATTCAACTAAGCGCCTTAAAGAAGCAGCTATTGCTTTGGGGCACGAGGTTTCAATTATCGATTATCAAAAATGTTATATGAATATTACGTCCAGTAATCCTACTGTGCATTACCAAGGTGAAGAAACCGGGTATTTTGACGCCATCATTCCGCGCATTGGAGCGAAGCGGACGTTTTACGGTGCGGCAATTGTGCGGCAATTTGAAACTATGGGAGTGTATTCTATTAACTCTTCGCTCGCCATCACGCGCTCGCGAGATAAGCTACGCGCTCAACAATTGTTGGCAATGAAAGGTGTTGAGATGCCCATTACTGGATTTGCGCCTGCTGCGGATAGCATACAAGATCTTATTCAACTCGTTGGCGGAACACCTTTGATTATTAAATTGTTGGAAGGAACGCAGGGTGTAGGTGTTGTTCTTGCTGACACTCCAAAAGCTGCAGAAAGTGTGGTGCAAACATTAGTAGGTTTGAATGCCAATATTATTATTCAAGAATTTATTAAAGAAGCAAAAGGTGAAGATATTCGTTGTTTTGTGGTAGGGGATAAAGTTGTCGCTTCTATGAAAAGACAAGCGGAACCTGGCGAGTTTAGGGCGAATATACATCGTGGTGGTGCAGCCAAAGCAATTAAAATTACCGCTCAAGAACGTGAGATCGCGATAAAAGCGGCAAAAGCTATGGGCTTGAAAATGGCAGGTGTTGATATGCTGCGTTCAAATAGAGGGCCATTAGTGCTTGAAGTTAATTCTTCGCCTGGGTTAGAAGGGATTGAGAAGGCCACAGGCAAAGATATTGCTTCGATGATTATTCGTTATATTGAAAAAAAGGCGAAACCGATTAGTCCCAACAGTCGTTATCAAGGGTGATGGCGCATAATAGAGGGAGATAAATGACATGAAGATTTTTGATAAGGATATTCAAGCGGGTGAGCGGGTTGTTGTCCGTATTCCCGCGCCAAAACTCTATAACTTTACGCCTGTTTTTTTACCTGTACATGTGATTCGCGGTAAAAATCCTGGCCCAACACTTTGTGTCACCGCAGCGTTACATGGTGATGAAGTGAATGGAGTTGAAGTTATTCGACGCTTGCTTAAGCAATCATTTATTGATTCTTTATCAGGCACTCTTATTGCGGTGCCTGTGGTTAATATTTATGGTTTTTTATTTCAAGACCGTTATTTGCCTGATAGACGAGATCTCAATCGATCTTTTCCCGGATCAGAAAAAGGTTCGCTGGGTAGTCGTTTTGCACGATTGTTGGCGCAGACAATTTTTTCTCATGCAACGCATTGCATTGATTTACATACGGGATCCTTGAGGCGTACTAATTTACCCCAAGTGAGAGTTGATTTAGAAGTGCCTGAGGTTAAATCTTTAGCCGAAGCATTTGGCGCCCCGGTTATTTTATCTGCACCTCATCGAGCGGGTTCTTTTAGAGAATATGCAAGGCAGCGTGGCATTCCGTATCTACTGTATGAAGCAGGGGAGTCTTCTCGTTTTGATGAGACCTGTATTCGTATAGGCGTTGATGGCATTATTGGCGTGATGCAACATTTAAAAATGTTGCCCGCTTCTGTCGCCTCGCGAGATATATGTGATTCTATGATGGCACGTTCAAGTTATTGGGTGCGCTCTCCGTTTGGAGGGGTTTTTATTGCGGAGAAAAATCTGGGAGATCACATTGAAAAAGGGGATGTGCTAGGTATTGTAGTGCATCCTACCGAATCTGAGGAATATGAGATTGTATCCCCGATTGCAGGAATGATTATTGGGCGTAGTGATGCGCCGTTGATTCATGAAGGGGCGGGAGTATTTCATGTTGCGTGTTTGGAGCGCGTGCAGGCTGCGACAGATAAAACGCAGTGGTTGCAAGAATTAAATGATGCCGATAAAGAAGAAGATAGTTCTCTTGAAACACGGCTTGATGGATAAATTGTGAGAACAGCTTTTGTTAAGAAAGTATTGGTTGGCCGATCTGAATGGTGTAGCTTGCCCGGTTTAGGTATTCCTGGAATAAAAGCCAAAATTGACACGGGGGCAAAGACTTCTGCAATTCATGCTTTTGATATTTGCGCTGAAACGATTAATCATGAAAAATATGTTCATTTCAAAGTTCATCCTATCCAAGGCAGTACCAATATTGTAACTTCTTGTCAGGCACTGATTGTAGATGAACGCTATATCATGAGTTCTAATGGTCATAAAGAGCATCGCTACATTATTATGACTGATATTCAATTAGGTGAAAATATTTACAATATAGAACTTTCTTTGTCGAATCGTGATCCGCTAGTATTTCGCATGCTATTGGGTAGACAAGCTCTCAACAAGCGGATGATTGTCGATCCTAGTTTAACTTGTCAACAAGGGAAGTATACGTGTACGGCAATTAAGCGCTTATATAAAGCTAAAGCTTTGTAGGTTCGCAAGATGTATGTTGCTGCAATTCAGACAATGAAAAAAACGCGAGCGACTTCATCTCAGCATCCTGGTCAGGATTGAGTTCTTAAAAGTTCCTGGTGTGGTCGTTCCCCCTGAAAAAAATTAATCTTTCTCAGC
>JAIXPZ010000038.1 GCA_027486005.1 Legionellales bacterium | reverse complement strand
ACAACCACAGCTGTCGATGGCTTAACCTTTCTTGAAGCTTCACAACCTGTTGTGGAGTATACGCCATCTCAATTGCCGGTGATTGACCTGCAAGGCGGTATCGCAATCGTAGAAAGTGAGGCGCGTGCGCGTGAGATGCTTTCAATGGTGATACAATTGCTCGACAACACGATTATCCCTGAAATTACCAGCGCTTATTTGAATGATGATGAAGTGGAGTTGAGAAAAGCGTTACATAAGTTTTTAGGCAGCCTGTGTTATGTCAGCACTCCAGCGCTCAAACAAGCGCTTTTGGAGCTACAAACTGCGGTGCAAGAAAGCCAAAAGACGCGCGAACAAGCCTATCAAGCTTTTTTAGAAGAAGTGAAACAGTTGAAACTCGCTTATTCAACTCTGCAGCAGATCGGAAAAATATAGTATTTTTGCGGATTTGAAAAATAAAAACGTGGCCGAACTGGATTTTTGTTCAAAAATAGTATAAAAACAGCCCTAAATTAATCTGTGATGAAGTAAAATATGCAATCAAGGTATACTAAAATGACTCATGAGCGCTCCGCACCGACAGAATTACCAATAGACACATTACTTCGTTATCACATCAAAGAAAATCACCTTCCCGATGGCTACACGGTTTTTCGAAAAGAAGCGATATTACTTTTTTTAGGGCTGGGCGGCCTAAATTACGTATTCGTTGCTTATCAGAACGGCAGCACATTTGCTATTAAAGTCATTGATGCAGTGACTACAGCGATTTTGGGTCTTGAAGTGTTGTATATCTCAGGGCTGATATATTACAACATAAAAATTCAACCTCAATATGTTGATTCGGCTTTAGAAGAAATTATTCAGGCACCATTGACCAAAGAAAAATTTTTTCGAGAAATGATTGGCCAAAGCATACTAGCAACAGCTTCAGCAGTTCCATTAGCGACAACGCTATTTGATACAGACTTAGAAATATTTAAGGACCATCCGTGGCTTTTTTGGCTTACTTTTAGTTTTATCTTGGCTGTTAATGCTGCGATGCATTTGGTGCCGATAGAGCTGACACAGCGTGATAAGTTTTATGGCTTGTTGTTTCATCAGCTGACGCGCTTATCGCGTTGGATAACTTGTTATCAACTTTCAGCAGCTGAAGCCGAACGCGCAGAGCGACTCGCCGAACGCGCAGTGATATTGGATGCAATTAATCCTGTACTGAACAATGCAAAGGAAAATTTTTTACATGTTTTGGCTTGCGAAAATGATTATGAAATTCAAGCAAGATTGCAGCGCTATCAAAATTTACCAGATGCGTTGCTTAAAGAAATGCTAGCGTGCTACATAGCAACTCCAGCATTAAATCCTGGCGCAAAAAAAGCCGCGCGTATTTTGGGAGGCGGGTTTGTGTCTGTGGCTTGCTTAGGTTACGCTGTTAATCCTTATTTAGTTTTTAGAAATGACTTTTCTTTTTCTATTGAAGGCGCAGTGGCGATTACGGCCATGCCCATCTATTTTTTCATGGTGCTTATGACATTTTTTGGTGATGGCATGGGGGTAAGAGTATTAGAAAATATGCTATCCCTGCGAGATGTTGCTTTCAGGCGAGCCTCAATACAAGAAAAATTGCCAACAGCGGCTAAATTATACCCTGAAGCTTTTGCTTTTTTGATGTTAGGTGTTGCAGTTATCATGGCTTTTGCTGGCGCCCCAGGGCGTGAAATGATGCAAATAGCATTTGCGGAAATTTTTCCCGCGTGGCTAATGATTATCATGATGGGGGTTGTCGATATTGGCATCGGCATGCTGCTGGGAGGGTTTGTAGCATTTGATTTTGCAATGATCATGTTAAATCATTATGCGCAGTATCAAGGTGCTGATTTTGAGAAAAATATCGTCATTATTAACGCTAAAATTGAAGCGCTGTTACGCGATTTTAAGCGCATCAATCCAGAATTTGCAGCAACACTAAAGACATATATTATTTTAAATACGCCTTGTGTTGACCCGGTTCAAAATAATGAAAGCTTTATACAAAGTCAGCTTAGCTCTTGTTGCGCTTGTTTGTATTCTAAGCCAGATGATCTTGACGCAGATCAAAGAGTACCTTTGTTAGGCGGGGAAGGGGGGCGGCGGTCCTCCTTATGATGGAAAATCTAAGTAATGCTATGATTAAACTCTATCAATTTCCTTCTTACTGGGGTATGCCTAGTCCTAGCCCATTTTGTATGAAAGTAGAAACTTATCTCAAAATGACGGGGATTGCTTACGAGCCTGTTTACACCGGAAATCCAGCTAAAGCGCCTAAGGGGAAACTGCCCTATATTGAGATTAATAATGCAGCCATTGCAGATAGCCATATCATTATTGAGGTACTTGAGGCGCGGCAAGCACATCCCTTAGATGAGCATCTTACGCCAACAGAAAAAGCCATTTCTTTGATGGCAAAACGCATGCTCGATGAGCATTTTTTTTGGGTAATATTGTATAGTCGTTGGGTGCCGAAAAAAAATTGGGCAATTATTAAAACCACTTTTTTTTCAAAAGCTCCCTGGTTAATTCGTAAATACTTGGCGAAATCAATTCGAAAACGTGTATTACGATCCTTGCGTTTGCAAGGCATGAGTTTGCATACTGTTAAAGAAATTTATCAGTTTGGTGATAAAGATTTGCAAGCGCTCAGCATATTATTGGGAGAAAACCTGTATTTCTTTGGTGAAAAACCGAGTACGTTAGATGCTTGTGCATATGCATTTTTAGCAGCCATTATGCATGCGCCGATTGAGTCACCTTTGAAGCGCGATGCGTTGAAATATAAAAATTTAGTCGCTTTGTGCGAGCGGATTGATGCGACGTATTTTAAAAGTAGTTAGCTTTGTCTAAATTTAGCCATGTCAAACTTGGCCATTGCGCCATATTTGAAAAGTCATTATACTCGACAAAATTTTTCGAGCATGTTGCGGGCGGTCAAGTGGCTAAGTTAGTGCTTAAGTCGCTTAAGCGGCAGGTAAATGCGATTGTGGTTATTCAGTGTGCAGTTGTATTGTTTTTAGCAATTGTATTCGGATTGATCAATAATCATCGGGCAGCGCTTGCGGTGTTATGTGGTGGCTTGGTATATATTTTGCCGGGCTATTTTTACGCAGGACGTTTGTTTTCAAATGTTTCGCCGCATGCACTTGTAAGAATTATGTTCGTTTTTTATTTAGGTGAAATACTGAAGTTGATGGTAAGCATTGGGCTGTTCATTACACTGTTCCATGTTTTCTCTTTTCCGTTATTACCTTACTTTTTAGGATATTTGGTGGCGGCGCTTTCTTTTTGTGTCGCGCCTTTGTGGTTAATGAATCGGACGATGGTTAGTAACGTATGACGGAAACTATTAGTACAGCACAATATATTGAGCATCATCTAGTGCATTTGGCGTATAACGTCAAAAGTGGACAATGGCATGATGACGGTAGTTTTTGGGTGTTAAATGTTGATTCATTACTTGTCGCTTGGGTAGTGGGATTTGCATTCCTATTTTTATTTCGTTTCGCGGCGGTGCGAGCGACTTCTGCTGCTCCCGGTAAGCTGCAGAATTTTGTCGAAATTATGATCGATTTTGCCCAAGGTTTAGTGAAAGAATCATTTCATGGCAAATGTGATTTAATGGCGCCATTGTCGTTGACGGTGTTTTGTTGGGTTTTCTTAATGAACCTGATGGATCTGTTGCCCGTTGATCTTGTGCCGAGATTTTTAGAGTTGTTTGGCGTTGAGCACTTTAAAGTTGTGCCAACCGCGGATCCTAATATGACATTTGGTTTGTCTATAGGCATATTTTTATTAATTCTTTACTACAACTTTAAAATTAAGCGTCCCAAAGGCGTGTTAAAAGAAATGTTCACCGCGCCTTTTGGCATTTGGTTGTTCCCGATTAATATTATGTTTCGTTTAGTCGAAGAGTGTGTGAAGCCATTCTCACTTTCTTTGCGATTATTTGGCAATATGTTTGCCGGCGAGCTTATTTTTATTTTAGTAGCCGCTATGTTGCCGTGGTGGTCGCAATGGCTTCCTGCTGGCGCATGGGCGATTTTCCACATCTTAATTATTACGATTCAGGCGTTTATTTTTATGATGCTCACGATTGTGTATCTGACAATGGCGCATGAACAACACTAGGTTTCGATATAACTGTTAGGAGAAAAGAAGATGATGATTGCTGAACTGTTTGCGCAAGTACAAGGTCTGACAGCGATTGCTGCAGGTTTATTTATTGGCTTAGCGTCATTGGGAACTGCGATTGGTTTTGGTTTATTAGGTGGAAAATACTTAGAGGCGATTGGCCGCCAACCTGAATTAACTCCAATGTTAACTATGCGTATGTTTTTGATGGCCGGGTTGCTTGATGCTTTCGCTGCGATTTCTATCGTAATGGGGTTCATTGTGATGTTTGCTGATAATCCTTTCTTGAAAGCGATTAAAGAAGCCGTTGCTTTACAAAGCGGTGCGAATTAGAAATAAGTAGCGGCGGGCCTTGTGCCCGCTTATTTTGAGAAATAGGTGGATGCATGAATATTAATTTAACCTTACTTGGACAAATGATCACGTTTGCTGTCTTCGTGTGGTTTACCATGAAATATGTATGGCCACCGATGATGAAGGCATTAGAAGAGCGACAAAAGAAAATTGCTGATGGCATAGCGGCAGCAGAGCAAAGTCAACGTGATCTTGAGTTGGCGGAACGAAAAGCACTTGAAATTCTTCGTGAATCGAAAGAAGGCGCGTCGCATATTCTTGATGCAGCGAATAAGCGTGCTGAAACTATTGTCGAAGAAGCGAGAGAAGTGGCTCGAGTGGATGGTCAACGCATAGTTGCGCATGCGCATGATCAAGTTCAGCAAGCGGTGGTAAAGGCAAAAGAAGAGCTGCGTTCACAAGTCGGCATGTTGGTGGTGATGACCGCAGAAAAAGTCCTGCATCGTAATATTGATGCAGAAAAACATCGCGATCTTATCGCACAAGCGATTGAAGAGATTTAAACATGAGTGAGCTGAAAACTTTGGCGCGTCCTTACGCAGTTGCGGCCTACCATTTTGCAAAAGAACGCAATCAGCTTGATGCTTGGTGTCACATGTTAGCGAATATTCGTGCGATAGTTTTGCATGAGAAAATTCAAAAAATATTGAGTACACCTGAGCTTGATGAAGCGGTTTTGTTGAAGATGTTAAAGCCAGTAACAGAAAAATCTTTGGATGTTTATGGCTTGAACTTTCTTAAATTACTCATTGTTAATCACAGGCTTGAATTGGCACCGATGATTTTTGAATTATTTGAAGCGATAAAAGCGCAGGCAGAAAATATTGTTTCAGTCGATGTGACAACAGCGATAACTTTAAATCACGCGGAACAGTCTGCGTTAATTGACAATATTGTGAAGCATTTAAAGCATAAAGTGCAGGCTTCTTTTCATGTTGACGATGCAATTATCGCCGGCGCGGTGATTCGCGTGGGAGATGATTATGTGTTGGATGGCTCGATAAAAACGCAATTAACGCGTTTAAAAACAAAGTTTATGTCTTAGGAATTTTAATCATAGGTGACGTTAATGAGTATGCAGCAACTTAATCCTTCTGAAATTAGCTCTTTAATTCAAGAAGGTATTGCCAATTTTGATTTCAGCGCGGAAAAGCGTAGTGAAGGAACAATCATCAGTGTGCGTGATGGTATTATACGTATTCATGGATTGCGCGATGTTATGCAGGGCGAAATGATTGAATGCCCAGGTAACGTATTTGCGATGGCATTGAATCTTGAGCAAGATTCTGTCGGCGCGGTAGTTTTAGGCGACTATCAACATTTAACGGAAGGCGATATTGTTAAATGTACCGCACGTATTTTAGAAGTGCCGGTGGGTAATGCCTTGCTAGGACGTGTGGTTGATGCGCTTGGCCGTCCAATTGATGGCAAAGGTGCGATTGAAACTGAATTTTCTTCTCCTATCGAAAAAGTGGCACCCGGTGTCTTATGGCGTCAATCTGTCGATCAACCATTGCAAACCGGATTGAAATGTATTGATGCAATGACGCCTGTGGGTCGTGGTCAGCGTGAATTAATTATTGGCGACAGACAAACCGGTAAAACTGCAGTGGCTGTGGATGCGATTATTAATCAAAAAGGCACCGGCATTAAATGTATTTATGTGGCTATCGGACAAAAAGCGGCATCGATTGCTTCCGTTGTGCGAAAGCTAGAAGAGCATGGTGCATTAGCGCATACGATTATTGTAGCAGCATCTGCCGCAGAATCAGCGGCGATGCAATTTGTTGCGCCTTACTCAGGTTGTGCGATGGGTGAGTTTTTCCGTGATCAAGGTGAAGATGCCTTGATCATTTATGATGATTTAACCAAACAAGCCTGGGCGTACCGACAAATTTCTTTATTGCTACGTCGTCCGCCAGGTCGTGAAGCTTATCCAGGGGATGTTTTTTATTTGCATTCACGTTTGCTAGAACGTTCAGCACGAGTGAGCGCAGATTATGTTGAAAAAGCCACCAATGGTAGAGTCAAAGGAAAAACCGGATCATTAACTGCGCTTCCCATTATTGAAACGCAAGCCGGCGACGTTTCTGCCTTCGTTCCTACGAACGTGATTTCGATTACAGACGGACAAATTTTCTTAGAAACTGATTTATTTAACTCAGGCATGCGACCTGCAATTAACGCTGGTTTATCAGTGTCGCGTGTTGGTGGCGCTGCGCAAACCAAGCTTATTAAGAAACTTGCAGGAAATATTCGTTTGGCCTTGGCGCAGTATCGTGAATTGGCAGCATTTTCTCAATTTGCTTCCGATCTTGATGATGCGACACGTAAACAATTAGAGCGTGGCCAGCGTACTGCAGAAATTATGAAACAAAAACAATATAGCCCACTTTCTGTCGCGGAAATGGGATTGGTATTGTATACCGTGCAAAAAGGTTATTTTGACGATGTGCCTTTGGTTGAAGTCGTGCGTTTTGAACGTGCGTTATTGGCTTACTTCCGAAGTGTTCATGCAGATTTGATGGGTCGAATTAATATTGCATGTCACTATAACGATGAAGTGGTTGAAGGCATGGAGCAAGTGATTCAGCAATTTAAAGCAACGCAAACTTGGTAACACCTCATGGCAACAGCAAAAGAGATTCGAGTAAAAATAAGCAGTGTTAAGAGTACGCAGAAAATCACGCGCGCTATGGAATTAGTTGCCGCGAGTAAACTGCGTAAATGCCAGCATCGCATGAGTTTGTCGAAACCTTATGCCACTAAAATTCGCCAGATTATTAGTCATTTAGCAGATAGTAATACGGAATATCGCCATCCGTTCCTCGATAAACGCGAAAAGCTACAGCGTGTCGGCTATATAGTGGTGAGTTCTGATCGTGGTTTATGTGGCCCTTTAAATTCAGCATTGTTTCGCTCTGTTTTATTAGATATGAAAGAAAAAGAACGTCAGGGTATTGAAGTCGACGTTTGTCCGATTGGTACCAAGGCAGTTCAATTATTTAAACGTATAGATACTTCAATTGTGGCGCAAGCGAGTCATCTTGGCGAAAAACCAGCCATGAGTGAATTAATCGGAGTGATTAAAACACTATTGGATGAATACGCAGCGGGTAAAATTGATGCGTTATATATTTGTGCGAATGATTTTGTGAATACGATGAAGCAACAGCCGTATATTGAAACGTTGTTGCCAGTTGTAGCGGATGATAGTTCTGAATTAAAACATCATTGGGATTATATTTACGAACCAGAAGCAAAAACATTGTTAGATTATTTGTTGCGACGATATGTTGAATCGCAAGTGTATCAAGCAGTGATTGAAAACGTTGCTTGTGAGCAAGCTGCGCGAATGGTGGCGATGAAAAGTGCTACCGATAATGCGGGCGAAATTATTAATGATTTACAGTTGGTTTATAATAAGGCGCGTCAGTCGGCGATTACTCAGGAGATTTCTGAAATCGTCGCCGGCGCAGACGCAGTCTAAGTGTAGGGGCTGTGCCTTGTGCCTGCCCAATGACAATTAAAAGAGGTGAGTTAAAATGGCAGTAGTAGGAACAATCCAAGCGATCATCGGCGCTGTTGTAGACGTAGCGTTTCCACGAGGTCATGTCCCTAAAGTGTATAACGCACTTACAGTACAAGGCACCAATATAACCTTGGAAACCCAACAGCAAATTGGTGATGGTGTTGTCAGAACGATTGCGATGGGCTCAACTGATGGTTTGAAGCGTGGACTTTCAGTGCTAGATAGTGGCGGTCCAATCACTGTTCCTGTCGGCAAAAAAACATTGGGCCGAATTATGGATGTTTTGGGAAACCCCATCGATGAATGCGGCCCGATTGGCGAAGCAGAAAATGAGCGTTTACCTATCCATCGCGCCCCTCCGCATTACTCTGATCAAGCCGTTGCTGAAGAATTGTTAGAAACGGGTATTAAAGTTATCGATTTACTTTGTCCATTTGCAAAGGGTGGAAAAGTCGGATTGTTTGGTGGTGCGGGTGTTGGTAAAACCGTTAACATGATGGAACTAATTCGTAATATTGCGATTGAACATAGCGGTTACTCGGTGTTTGCCGGCGTTGGTGAACGTACGCGTGAAGGTAATGACTTCTATCATGAAATGAAAGATTCCAATGTATTAGACAAAGTATCCTTGGTCTATGGTCAAATGAATGAGCCACCAGGAAATCGTTTACGAGTTGCATTAACAGGGTTAACGATTGCGGAAAATTTCCGTGACGAAGGCCGGGATGTGTTGATGTTTATCGATAATATTTATCGTTATACCTTGGCGGGAACTGAAGTGTCAGCGCTGTTAGGTCGTATGCCTTCGGCAGTAGGGTACCAACCAACACTTGCAGAAGAAATGGGAACGCTACAAGAGCGTATCACTTCAACCAAAACAGGCTCTATTACATCAATTCAAGCAGTTTATGTCCCAGCGGATGATTTAACCGACCCATCACCGGCAACAACATTTGCGCATTTGGATGCGACGGTTGTCTTGTCACGACAAATTGCTGAGTTAGGCATTTATCCTGCGGTAGATCCATTGGATTCAAATAGTCGACAATTAGATCCGCTGTTAGTTGGGCAGGAACATTATGATGTTGCGCGATCTGTACAAAACACATTGCAACGTTACAAAGAGTTGAAAGATATTATTGCAATCTTGGGAATGGATGAATTATCTGCTGAAGATAAATTAGCAGTGTCACGTGCGCGAAAAATTCAACGCTTTTTGTCTCAACCATTTTTCGTTGCTGAAGTATTTACCGGTAGTCCAGGAAAATATGTTCCATTGAGTGATACGATTCGCAGCTTTAAAGGGATTGTTAATGGTGATTACGATCATCTTCCTGAGCAAGCTTTTTATATGGTCGGTTCCATTGATGAAGCGGTTGCCAAGGCAAAAGATTTGTAAAATGGCGTAGGTGCGATCCGGCGGTCGCCCTCTTTGAATGAATGTGGAAAATATTATGGCAACATCCTTAACTCTAGATATCGTCAGTGCAGAAGAAACTATTTTTAGTGGACAGGTCACACTATTAGTCGTAAGCGGCACGATGGGAGAATTGGGGATCATGCCTGGACATAGTCCGTTGCTCACCACGGTTAAACCAGGAAAAATCCGCTTCAAAACTACAGAAGGTGAAGAGTCGTTATTTTATATTTCTGGCGGTATGCTAGAAGTACAGCCTTCTGTTGCCACTATCATGGCAGATACTGTTATTCGTGCAGAAGATCTTGATGATCTTGTTGCATTAGAAGCACAGCAAAAAGCTAAAGATACTTTGGCGGGTATCGATAAAAAATCCTCACTCACCAGCAAACAAGCGTTATTGATCGAAATCGAAGAAGCGACCGCAATGCGTCGCGTCATTCAAGAGATGCAAAAACTTAGGCAATAAAATTCATTGGCAAATCCTATCGATGATTATATCCCAGAGCTTTATGCGTACCCCTTCAAGGTGCTTATCTATGGTAATTGTTTCGAATGAGAATTATCTGATATAGAATGCTCTTTTGATCGTAGATGAGGGGCTGGCAATGGAGTGGAATATTGAGAAGGCAAAAGAGCATTATAATATTGCGCAATGGAGCCAAGGATATTTTGACATCAACGATAAAGGCCATTTATGCGCTTGCCCTTACCCAGAGCGCGGTACAGCCATTGACATGCCTGCATTGATAGAAGAGCTGACAGCACGTGGTTTACGCTTTCCATTATTAATTCGATTTACCGATATTTTGCAACACCGGGTCCACACCTTACAGAAAGCCTTTTCTATTGCAATGGAAAAAAATATTTACGAAGGCGGCTACTTAAGCATTTACCCGATCAAGGTCAATCAACAGTTAAGCGTTGCAGAAGTTATCCAGCAACAACCTAACGTTGGTTTAGAGTCTGGGAGCAAATCAGAATTGCTTGCGGTATTGGCGTTAGCAGCATTAAAACCATGTACCACCATTGTTTGCAATGGATATAAAGATAGAGAATATATTCGCTTTGCATTGATTGGTCAGCAGCTTGGACATAGAGTTTTTATTATTATTGAGAAACTATCAGAGCTTGCCTTAGTGCTTGAAGAAGCGGCGAAAATGCATATTTCTCCAATGTTAGGGATACGTGTGCGTTTAGCGTCGATTGCCAAAGGAAAATGGCAGAATACCGGCGGAGAAAAATCAAAATTTGGCTTGACCGCTTATCAAGTATTGCAATGTTTTGATCAGCTAAAAGCGGTTAAAAAATTAGATTGTTTGCAGTTGATGCATTGTCATTTAGGTTCGCAAATTTCCAATATTCGTGACATTCAACGTGGCGTCAGCGAATGCGCCCATTTTTACACAGAATTGCATAGCCTGGGAGCCAATATTCGTTTTTTTGATATTGGGGGCGGTTTAGGTGTCGATTACGAAGGGACAAACTCAAGAAGTACCTGTTCTATTAATTATTCTTGGGAAGAATATGCTAATTGTGTCGTCAAGGTTATTTCTGGCGTGTGCCAACAACAAAACTTACCCGAGCCCTGTATTATCACAGAGTCAGGACGAGGCTTAACCGCGCATCATGCTGTGTTAGTGACCAATATTATTGATGTTGAAAAATCTGATACGCAATTGCCAGTACATATTGAAAGCGAGTTATTAGTATTACAACAAATGCAGGAAGCTCTTAAAGCATTAAGTGCGCGTAACGCAATTGAAGTATATCATGAAATGGGTTACTGGTTGAAAGAAATGCATCAACAGTTTCAATTGGGTTATGCCACATTGCAAGAGCGTGCAGCTGCAGAACAAATTTATGTTCGTGCAATGGCGCAAGTGCGTCAATGTTTGCAATCTAACGTGCGACAACATCGAGAAATTGTTGAGAGCATTAATGAGAAGCTTGCAGATAAATTATTTTGTAATTTTTCTGTATTTCAATCATTGCCTGACGTTTGGGCAATTGAGCAAATTTTCCCAATTATGCCTTTATCGCATTTGGATCAAAAACCGACGCGGCGTGTCGTGTTGCAAGATTTAACCTGTGATTCCGATGGCCGTATTGATTATTATGTCGATGGTCAAGGTATTGAAACCAGTTTGCCATTGCCAGAATGCGATGAAAAAAATCTTTATTTAGGATTTTTTATGATTGGTGCATACCAAGAAATTTTGGGCGACCTGCATAATTTATTTGGTGATACTGATGCCGTGCATATTCGTTTGAATAATAAGGGTGAGTATGACATTAGCCATCAGCAAGCAGGCGATAGCAGTGCTCAAGCATTACGTTATGTTAGTTTTGATGAAGCTTACTTGACACGAGCTTACCAAAGTCAAATGCAACGCGCGAAATTATCCGCTGAGCTAAAGAAAGAGTATCTTGCGTATCTTGAATATGGATTACAAGGGTACACCTATTTAGAGGAAGAATGAGTGCGGCAACTACTTCGTATTGCAACGCGAAAAAGTGTTTTAGCTCTTTGGCAAGCCAATGCAATTAAAGCGCAGCTATTACAACACTATCCCAAGTTAAACATTGAGCTTATTCCTATAGTTACACAAGGTGATCAGATCATTGATCGTTCGCTTGCTGCAATAGGCGGCAAAGGTTTGTTTGTAAAAGAGCTTGAAAATGCTTTGCTAAACCGAGAAGCAGATATTGCTGTACACTCGATGAAAGATGTTCCGATGCACTTGCCCGAGGGACTGGCAATTACTGCGATGACGCGTCGTGGGGCAGTTGAAGATGCTTTTGTTAGTACAAGATTCAAGACCATTGAAGATATGCCAGCAGGCGCGCGCGTGGGTACCTCTAGCGCACGCCGCAAAGTTATTTTGCAACGTGAACATTCTCACTTACTGGCTGTCGATGTGCGTGGCAATGTGCAAACACGTTTGAAAAAATGTGAACAAGGTGATGTTGATGCATTGATCCTTGCGGCGGCGGGTTTGGAGCGCTTGGAATTATCCGATCACATTAACCAACGACTTTTTGTTGATACTTGGTTGCCCGCGCCAGGACAAGGAGCGATTGGAGTAGAATCTCGCACCGATGATGATGCAATGACGGCTTATTTAAAGTCTATTAATGACCAAGATACGTGGGATGTTGTGACAGCAGAGCGCGTATTAAGTCGAGTGCTTAACGGCGGGTGTGGTGTGCCGTTGGCAGCTTATGCTGTACTAGAAAAAGATGAATTATTTTTGCGTGCTTGGGTGTCCTCACTGAATGGCCAAAATTTTAAATATGCAGAATCTCGAATGCATCGTATTGATGCAGAAGAGCTTGGAGAGAAAGTCGCGAATGAGCTAATTGCGCAGGGCGTCAAGGAATGGATATCAACATAATGCCACTTACTGGCCGACACATTCTTGTTACGCGCCCAGAGCCGCAAGGCGCGCATTTGTGTGAATTACTCGCTAAAATGGGCGCTTATGCCTACTATATTCCTACCTTAGAAATTCGGCCGAGCGCTATTAATTTAAGTCTTTTTCAGCCTGATATTGCTATTTTTATCAGCGCGAATGCAGTCAAATATTATCCCTTTAATGAGTTCCCAACGGCTGTGCGTTATTTTGCGGTAGGAGTTGCAACAACCATTGCGTTAATGCAACGTGGTGTTATAGCGCAACAACCCGAAAAAAGCAGTAGCGAAGGTTTGCTTGATTTGACTGAATTACAACAGGTGACTGAAAAGGAAGTGGCAATTTTTTGTGGCGTTGGTGGACGAACGCTGTTGCAAGAAACATTAAAAAAACGTGGGGCACGCTGTCAGCGCTATGAGGTGTATCAGCGTTACGCTGCTGTTAATGAAGCGCAACGGTTACAATCCTTGCTAAAAAAAATTGCTTTAGATTATGTTATTTGTACTAGTGGCGAAAGCTTGTTATGTTTGGAACAACTGTCAGGTTCACAGCGTACATGCTTGCATCAAACGCCTCTTGTTGTGATCAGTGATCGCATTGCTGCGCTTGCGAAAAAACAAGGATTTACACAGGTGCTTGCGATGAGCGAATCGTTTGATAATATAGGCATTGTTCAGCAGCTAGTGAAATATTCTAAAGAGGTAACGTAGATGGAGAAAAACAGTATGACTTCTGAGTTTATACAAGAAGAAAAAAAAGAGGCCACTTTAGTGACAAACACTTCTGGAAAAGAAAACTCTGTTGTTTGTCCTCGTTCCTGGCTTTGGCTCAATATATTGCTTATCGTGCTGGTTTTTCTTCTCGTGGGGTCAAGCATAGGTTTTTATTATGCTAAAGTTCAACAGATGGCGCAAACCATTAACCAGTTGCAAGCTCAAACAGTGAAGGCTGAGCAGACGCGTGCCATAGACAACGCTATATGGAGCGAACTGCAAAAAACAGTGAGTGATCAAGGTAATCAGTTACAGCAACAACGCCAGTCTCTGCAACGACTATCGCTGTTTGAGCAGCAACGCCAATGGCGATTAGATGAAATACGTTATCTTATCAATTTAGCGAATATCAGTTTAATTTTCTCACGTGATGCGATAGCGAGTCATAAATTACTTGAGCAAGTGCATAGTAGTATTCTTGCTTTACATGACGCCACGTTAGATGTGTTAGATCAAGCCGTGCAAAGTGATATGAAAATCCTTGCTGAAATGACAGCTGCAGATGCTTCTCAAATATTTTTGCGAATTTCTACGTTGGATCAAGATATTGATGGAATGCCGCTGCTGGGTTCAGGTTTTTCTGAAGACAATATGTCTCCTGAAGAGATCGCTCCCGTTCCTCACACCTGGCGCGATCGTTTGAAGCAAACCTTGCGCCAATTGCGGTATTTTGTTGATGTACGTAAGACCTCTAACACTTTGTTTCCATTAATTGCGCAAGAACAAGGTGAATATATTAATCAATATTTACATATGCAGCTTGGGCAGGCGCAGTGGGCGGTTTTGCATCATGATAATTTCGTTTATCAAACCAGTTTAAATCAAGCCAATCTTTGGATAAACCGTTACTTCGTTATTCTCAATCCGAAAACCCAAGATGTGTTAAATGCGCTAAATGCATTACAAAAAATAAACGCTAGTTTTTCGGATGTAACATTAGATAAAACGATTAATGCGTTATCAACGCTGACGAATAACTAGAATAGGGGGCATTACGATGAAATTGCTTTTTTTCATCATTATTTTTCTTGCGGCAATGGTATTTGGTTTTCAGATTGTGCAAGACCCTGGATACGCATTATTTGTTTATCATGGTTGGATGGTGCAAATGCCTTTATGGTTTGCATTATTGATATTGTTGTTACTTTTATTTTTTGTTTATTTCTTTACACGCATATTATGTGGTTTTATTTTTCTTAAGCGCTCAATCAGATTTTGGTGGCTGGAGCGTCGTTTTCGTCAAAAAGAAATTAAAAATCAAAAAAAATAAAAAAATACACCGCTTATTTCCACTTTTTTGCTATTTTTAGTTGGAATTTTCAAAAAGTGACTTGTTTATTTTGTGCAACATTGCATACAATATAATCTCCAATTAACGGAGAGATATTTTTTATGAAAGCAAAAGTGGAAAAATTGAAGTTAGCTCTTGCGACAGCAAAGGCAGCGGTTCAAGAACTTAAGGGTGAAATTCGTGCGCTTAAAGCGGCACACAAAGATGCTCTAAAAGCGGCTAAGGCAACTAAAGCAGCTAAGACAACTAAAACAGCAAAAAAACCTGCAAAGACAGCGGCTAAACCGGTAGCCAAAAAAGCAGTGAAGAAAGTAGCAAAAGCTAAACCAGCTGCTAAAAAAGCAGTTAAAGCTAAAGCTGCTCCTAAGAAAGCGGTTAAAAAAGTTGCTAAGAAAAAAGTGACTAAGAAAGTTGAAGTGGCTCCAGCTGCTTAATGCTTAATGCTTTCCTTCTCGGTCACTTCGCAGTTACCGAGAAGTGACAGGCTAAAATAACCCGTTCTATTTTATTTTTCTTCTCTTGTCCTATCCGATTGGAGCACGTCCACCAGTTAAGGGGTAATTATCTCGATTCCAGAGAACCTCTCAATGATTAACGAACTCATCTCTTTTTGGAAGAGAAGCTTCAGGTTCGGGCCTGCATCTTGGGTGAAATACACGGGAATACCTGTTTGTCGTAAACTCCAAATTTTTTCTCTATACTCTCGAGTTTTTTCTGTGCAAAAATCTGTACTGGGATGGCTATCCAGCATGGTGGCGTGCATAGCTAATGCGTTTTTCTCGCTAATCTCGCCGAAACGAATAAAGTCTTGATTAAAAATAGCTTGTTTAATGTCTTTGAGATCTTGTTCTACTTGCTTAGACCAATTTCTATAGGAGGGTGAAGTATTCACGGTATTTAGCATGGCTTGACGTGAGCTGATGATTTTTTTATCTTTCTCAAATATTAACAGGCCAATACGAAGTTTAGAAAGAAAAAGATTAGAGGATTCAGTCAAGGCATGTGCAAGACTATCTAATCCATCTTCGCGCTCACCTTTTTGCCACTCTACAAAACCATTCCAAAAAGATCGGCATGCGCTGCCACTGCCGATACGTGCTAAAATAGACAGCGTTGATTGATCCAGCTGCCAACCAAAGAGTTTATCGAATGCTAAAACGAGTGCTGCAAATCCAGATGCAGAGGAGGCAAGTCCCGCTGCAGTGGGAATATTATTCTGAGTCTCAATATCAAAATGTAGCGCATCAGTAAAACGAAAAAAATCACAAAACTTGACAAGTCGTTTTGAAAATTCATTTTCTGGGCTTAGCAAAACGTTGTTTAACATGTATCTATCGTGGCTTAAATGATTCACGCGAATAGTAGTTGTGGTGCCTTTGCGGGGTAGCGTGACAGAAAAACTGTTAGTGACAGGAAGGTTGAGCGCTGTATTGCGTTTCCCCCAATATTTAATTAAGGCAATATTCACCGGCGCAAAGCACGTTGCGGATTCAGTGATTGGATTTTTATTGCAATATTTTAGTAAATCTTGAATAATTTCATTTGGTTTCATTGTGACACTTTTTAAGCGTTTTCGATTCGTAAATCATAAACGCGTTACCCCCTTCAGCGCAAATATACTTACTCAAGTAAAAGATTAATCTTTGTTATTTTATCTATTTGTATATACAATTAAATGGGTATTGTGCGTTATTGTTTTTATCTTGGGTTAAAGAATTGACACAAATTTACAAAAAACAATAACGACTGAATCCTTCTCCCCTCGAGGGGAGATTGCAAGGAAGTTAGCTACTGATGCCTTCTCCCCTTGAGGGGAGAAGGTGCCGTTAGGCGGATGAGGGGTGATATAGGAACATATGTAGTGAGTTTTTTTATGCCAAACAAAATCAAGAGCATTGAGAACGTTAAAAAACTGCGGAAAAATAGTACTTCGATGGAGATAAAACTATGGCATTACCTTCGCTCACATCGTTTCATGGAATTAAAATTTCGTCGTCAACACGCGCTCGGAAAATATATTGTTGATTTTATTTGTATAGAGAAAAAATTGATTATTGAGGTCGATGGTGGTCAACATAATGAGCAGGAAAGTTATGACACAATGCGTACAGAATTTCTTAATAAACTTGGATATATTGTATTGAGATTCTGGAATAGTGAAGTATTAAATCAATTTGAGATGGTAAAAAACCAGATATATAATAGTGCGTTTGGAGTTGATTGATCACCCCTCATCCGCCTGACGGCACCTTCTCCCCTCGAGGGGAGAAGCATTCAGTCGGTATTGTTTTTTGTAAATTTATATCTATTCTTTAACTACAGCTGAAAACATCAAATGTTGCCGTATAATGTAGTTGAATTGATAAAAAAGCATGTTTTTCAATGAGGAAGGCAAATGAGCGTGAAAATAAAAAGTATCAAAAGCGATTTGAAAAAAAATGATGCGCATGAAATTCAGTTGAATGAGTATGAAAAATTACCTGAGTTAACTGATGCAATGTTTGAGCGAGCAATTTATAAAGTCGCAGGTGTTGAAAAGCCAGCTCCTCAGCGCCGCGGTTCACAAAAATCACCAAAGAAAATAGCCATATCATTGCGGTTGCCACCCGATGTTGTTGAGTATTTCAAATCAGAAGGCGCAGGTTGGCAATCAAAAATAAGTAGTGTGTTGCAAAGCTAGATTAAGAGGCATGCGCATCGATAACTCCCTCAGCGGATAACGCAGCATCAATAAAATGCGGGTGCTTCCATTGAAAATCTGGGGTTACAAGAGCAACCAAGCAATCACCTAATCCAGAGCCAGAGATTTTACTGCCTATCACTTGTGGGTGTTGATTTAATAAGCCTAACAGTTGTTGAGAGGTCTCATCACTCGTCCCCAATTGTTCTTGAGAATATTGGTGTAGTCGCATGAGTTTTCCCAGCAACGACCAGTTCTTTTGTTTTATGGCTTTATAAGCATCTTCGCTATAGCTACCCATTTCTTTAAACAGTGCGGCATATTTTTCAGGATCGACGCTGACACGAGCATCCACACGGCGAATGACTTCAGGAGTCGCGGTTTTGTATCCGGTATATAACAGTGCAATATCAAATAGATTTTCAGTTTTTTCAATTGATAATGGATCCATGCGATACGCGACGACACCACCAAAAACACTGGCAGCAACATCTGCGCCAGATCCACGGCCTTGAACCGCTTGAATCGTTGCGCGTGCATCAAGAAATAATTGTTGTAAATCAATACCATTGTAGGGGCGAGTGGCGCTCGCCCTTATTAACCATTGCTGCAAACAAGCCAGCGTTGCGACCACCACTGCCGAAGAAGATCCAAGGCCCACTTTGCTGGAAAATTCAGAATGAATATCGAGTCGAAACCCACTCGTCATTTCAGCTTGATAACGTTTTAAGGCAGCTAATACAAATTGAAAAGGAGGTTTAAGGGTTAATTCTTCAATCGTAGTATGAAAATTGCCTAATGCAGAATATATCTCAATACGCCTATTATCATGCGGCGTCAGTGTCACCGTCATGCGTTTATTCACCGCGCCGACAAGGGCCAAATGATTGCGTAATACCGCGTGTTCGCCCATCAGCATGATGGAACCTGGGGCAGAGAATTGGTAATTGATAGTCATATATCCTATTTATCGATCATGAAGTGGAATTGTCAATTTTCCAATTGGCCAAATTTTAAATGGGATAAGGAAAAACTACAACCTGCAGAGCAATCATTTATTGCTTCTATGGGCTTTCTAAAAGGCAGCGTGTATTATCTATCATCACATTTGTGGAGACGGAGATTCAGGTTTAGGGGCCTTTTCAAGTAAGAAATTAAGTCTGGCATGTAATTCACCTTTTGGATTGAATTTTTTCTCAGTATAGATTTTTTCTCTTAATCCCGTGATGGTTTTGGTAACATTTGTGCTGGCGTCGTCTAAACTCTTAATCGCCGCTTTCGCAAATTCTTTGTGATTTTTTCTCCAAGACCAGGACTCAGTATATTCTGATAGTACGGTAATGCATAACTGTTTGTACGCTTCACTTTCATTGTCAGTTTGGAGATGTTCAGATTGTATTTCTTTTCGTGGTGGCGATATATAGTCTTTCAGCTGTTCTTGGCGTTTTTGGGCAATCTCTACTAATTCAACCGCGCGTTTAGCCGCATTTTTTTCTGCTTGTACAATAGGTGCATTGCCCTGTTTAATGTTCGTGTAAATACTGGGGATAAATTTATTTGTATTTATCATGGCAGCTTTTAAGGGTGAAGAGCGTCCTGAAGCAATATTTTTTGCATCATTGGCGTCATTAAAAGACGCATCCATACTGGAACTATAAGCATTGTATTTATTATTGATAGTATGAATTGCTATGGCAAAGTCTTCTGTACTACCAATGCTCAAATAGTCAGTCACAGCTTTTTCAATCTCTTTGTTAACGGCACTCTCAGGATTAGTATGTAAGTAACTCAAAAACAAATTATCTAATCCTTCAACAAATGAATATCTATCGACCCCGCTTTTGCATCCTTTGAGGTTATCATTATCGTTTAATGCTAAAAACATGCCTTGGATTAAAGAAGATAGCTCTTTTTGTAAAGTCATTTCTCCACTAAAAGCTTCGAGATAGAGTTTTAGATATGCTTTTCTGAGTTTATCCTCTGTAGAGTCCTGACTGCCGTCAGTATTATTTGAAAAACATTGGTTGAATTTCGTCAAAAGATCATTTGTTGTACCATGCTTCTCTAAAAATTCTTTAATAGCGTAGGTCTCTGAAGGAGTAAACCGTTGAGCTTTATAAGCGTAAGCTTGCTGTTTTAGATTAAGAAGTTTACTGCCTAACTCTGGATTAATGTCTGTCGAATTATCGCCTACTAATTGATACAACGCTGTCAGATGATTTTCTTCAAATTTGCTAAAAGGAAGAGGAAAATTCTCAAAATTAAGAGAAAAATTTGTTTTCAGCTCTATCATTTTATTGCGCGCGTCTTTCCACTGAGAAGACTTGCAAAAATAAGGTGGCGCCTTAGGATCAGCTAAAAATGCTTGGTATAACTTCTTAATATCCTCAATTGCACTAATATTATCTTCGCCCAAAATTTTTTTAGGCATGGTATCGAATGTGGCTAGATCCGCAAAAAAAGCCGCTTCTTTTGCTAGCGAATTTCCTGATTTTAGATCGAGCGTGTCTCCAAATTGATTCACAGGAATATTCATGACGTAATATAGAGGCTGTGTTTGTTCGCTCGAATCGTTGAAAGCGGTTTTGTTATAGGCATGCATCGCAAGAAAATTCTTTTTAGCTGTTTTATCTTGCTTGTTACTGGAGGAAAGTGAAGTTAATAAATTATAAACAATAGGGGTGTTTTTTTCATCTTCGCCTCTTTTTTCTACTATAACCTTAACAAAGTCAGCGACTTGCTGCTCTACGGTTAATTCTTGATTAGCAGCTAGCGTTTCTCCACTAAAAAGACAAGTGTCTTCATAGACTTCTGCATCGACTAAAGAGGGCGTACGATATTGCGTTTGAATCAGCTTTAATGTTCCATCAGGATTTTTAATGTATTTTTCAATTTTTGTAATCGCTGGAGGTCGATGTTTTTTGCTATGTGAAGAATCTTCAACGCCATGAGTATGAGTAATAATCCCAGTCACTTTATTGGTTTCTATCATATCAATATTGAGCGCGGTTTTTTCTTTAAAATAGGCTTTAGCTTCTTTTTTATCTTTTAACTCATGACTGTTAATAACAAGCGCGCTTGCCACTAACCCTTCTGCCATTAAAGCATATGTTTCTCGGTTTTCATCAATATAGGCATTAATATCGCTAATGCTGATATTGGGGCGTGAATTAAGGAATTTCGCAATATCGGCATTAATGTAGGCGTTAAGATCTTGGTAGACTTGGTTAAAAGCTTTTTGCTTATCTACATCAGTTGCGAGACTTAACCCATTGATAAATCGCCAGGTATAGAAAAACATCGCTTTATGGATCGGGAAGAGGCTGTGGCGTTCATCTGCTTTTTGTTGGAGATTTATAACATTTGTATCAAAATTCGTCGAGCTTATCGTCGGTTTTATGCTGTTAAAAAAATCTGATAAACCTTCCGTGCCGCTGTCTTGAGAAAGGAAGGTATCTTTCTCATTAATTTTTACTACAGATAATAATTGGCCATTAATATCCCGAAAACCATTGGTTGGTTGCGTTCCTAGCGCAGCCGCAAGATCAACATGGGTTGTTTGGTCGTCATACAGGGATTTAGACATAAATAAGTTTCCTCTCAACGCTTATGCCTTAAAGTATAGAATGTAACTATTCATCTTTCCATTATTCGAATAAATCTCGTAACGTTGCAAAAGAAGTGATAATTTCCTCGCTGAAAAATCAAGGAGTCAGATAAAAATCAAGGGGTCTACCAGATCAATGTATTAGGGAGGTGCGCAACGTGAAATTTTGTCGTGTACAGAGAATAGCTGGGCTTTCCTGCTGTTTATCAATCAATTTTATGCTATATTATGATCGATAAATAGTGGGGTTATCAATCATGAAATGGAATTGGCAATATCCAGAGTGGCCAAGGTTTAAATGGGACGCGACAAAACTACAAGAAAATGAGCTTGTTTTTCTTGAGGGCGTAGGTACTGTTGCAGGCGCCACTCGTCACCTTAATAGTGAAGATCAGCAGTTGTTATCCATTGAGCTGATGAGTACAGAGGCATTGGATACGTCTGAGATCGAAGGCGAGCTCCTCAATCGAGATAGTGTGCAATCTTCCATTCGGCGCGCCTTAGGGTTAACAGTAGAGCAACATAAAAAATCTAAACCTGGAGAAGTGGGTATTGCTGATATGATGGCAGAAATTCCCGCCTCGAGCTTAACAGCAGTCTGAAGAATCAATATTGATTATTACAAGTACAAGGCCTCATAAATTTTTCCTTTTATGCCTTTTTTAAAGCAATCAACTCTGTTTTT
>JAIXPZ010000026.1 GCA_027486005.1 Legionellales bacterium | reverse complement strand
GTGATTGTTTTTGTGCATGAAGGCGGGCATTTTCTGGCCGCGCGTTTGTGCGGTGTGCGCGTCACCACCTTTTCGATTGGCTTTGGCCGCGAGCTATTTGGCCGCACCGACAAACACGGCACGCGCTGGCGTTTTTCTGCCCTGCCCTTGGGCGGCTATGTGAAAATGTTTGGGGACGCGTCCGCCGCCAGCACGCCGGACGGCGTCGCCCTAGAGCAAATGAGTGATGCCGAGAAAAATATCGCCTTCCATTTCAAACCGCTCTGGCAAAAAGCGATTATTGTGGCGGCAGGACCTGTCGCTAATTTCGTGCTCAGCATTGCGATTTTCACCTTCATGCTATTTCAATATGGCATGATGAGCACCGCCCCCGTGGTAGGTGAAGTGCTGGAAGGCAGCGCCGCACAACACGCAGAACTACAAGTGGGCGACCGCATTGAAAGCATCGACGGCCAAGCGGTGGATGCGTTTAACGACATTCCTTACATGATTGCCACCAACCTTGGCACGCCCGTGCAACTGGTGGTCAAACGTGCGGAAACCACCCTCACCATCACCCTCACCCCGCAGATTGAAGAGGTAGAAGACCAATTTGGCAACAAAGCCAAAGCCGCGCGCATTGGTATTAAAAGCCAGAAGATGGATGTGCACGAGCTGGGTATTTTCGGCGCGCTGAAAGTGGCGACTGAAAAAACCTATCAACTATGCGCCATGTCGCTCAAGGCGCTGGGGCAGATGCTAGTGGGCAAACGCGGCACAGAAGATTTGCAAGGCCCCGTGGGCATCGCCAAAATTTCGGGGCAAGCGGCACAAGAAGGCTTGGTCACGATATTCTGGCTGATGGCGCTGATTTCTGCAAACCTCGGCATGGTGAATCTACTGCCGATTCCGCTGCTAGACGGTGGGCATTTGCTTTATTACGCCATTGAAGGCGTGCGTGGCCGCCCAATGGCCGAGAAAGTACAAGAATGGGGTTTCCGCATAGGTATGGCCGTGCTTTCCATGCTCATGGTCTTTACCCTGTTCAACGATTTGCGAAAGCTGCTGACATAAAAAAAGGTCGTTTGCCCGAAGACAAACGACCTTTTTAAGGCAATCTCGAGATTCTACCTTTCCTATGTCAGGCTAATCTCGAAATCTTTACCTTCTTTTAGCCAAGACAAGGTCTTGGCGATGAAGGCATCATACCACTCGTGGGCTTGAGACCCATCTGCAGCATCGAAACCTTCCTCATCCTCCTCTAACGTGAGGAGGTAATCATCCTTCTCAAGAAAAACCTCCTCGACGTTAATATCGTCTCTCGATATTTCTTGGAAAACGACTTTCTTTCTCAACACACGCATCTCATACAGTGATGCGTCGTATTCAAAAGTACGGCCAACTCCCAGATGGCCATTTACAAGTATGGCGTCTCCTAAGGTTGCCTCTCCTGCGGCTACCTTTTCAACGGCAAAGTCCACAGCAGCCTTAAGGATGACGGCTTTTATTTGCTCTTTTGTTAGCCCAGCTAACTTAGCGCTAGAAAATGCGTTAATCTTCATAAGCTTTATCGACCCCCCTCAACTGTTTTTGGTTTTAGTGAATGTTACGAGAGAGGAAATAACACTCTTAATGTATCAGATAATTATGAAGATTTGATGAAGGCTCTTGCTTTTTCTTACTGTCACAAAAATTTCATTTTTGAAATAATGACACCATAGGCCATTAAGCCTAAAATAAAGGGGTACTTAAACTTAAAAACAATGAGAAATTTTTTAAGACGACCTTTAACGGCCGTCATCTTTTGTCTAATCCCCGCATGTTTTGTAGGGATTGGCTATTGGGCACACGAGTATCGCCCAGAGCTATTACACGACATGACGTCATATAATGGCTATCTTGCCGCGGGCTCGCTCCGCGGAGAAGCCTCAAGCCTGTCATACAACAGGTTAGGGGTTTTTTGGAATTACTTAGCATTTCCGGCCATAATCTCAGCAATGGGTTATGCCCTATTCTTCTGCTTAGAAGAAGCCACGGCATATCTCCTGTCCGTTGAGGGGCTGAAGGAGGAAGACGAGGACAAGGAAAGCTCCGAAAGCTCCGAACGTTAAAAAAATCTGCTCTGAAGTCATTCAGAGCAGATTTTTTGTACCTTAATCATTTTGAAACTTTTCTGTGCTAGATTCATACAACAAGCTATGAAACAGAAAGGCAATGTTATGACTACAACAAAAAAAATCAGCGCCCATGATTTACAAAATTTGACATCTGAAGACCTCCCTTGGAAGGATGATAAGGACTATGATGGTCCCACTAAGCATGCTGGTTTTGATATAGGGCGTATTCATGTCAGCATCATAAAAAAACGTAATACATACGAAATGTTATGCACAAATAGTGTGACAGACGAGATCCTCGATCCACACCGCGGCGGCGCAGTGATGGATGATAAAGCATTTGAAGGAGAAGACCATTTTGAACGAGGGCCAGAAGCCTATAAAAAATGGGAAGAATCCCTAACAAACTGCGAAAGCTACCAAGGCCCTTGTCATTTCAACGAATTTAACCAGGTAATGGACGCACTTCATAGTCTTGCAAAAAATCCACTGGCAAAAGATTTATCAGAAATCATTGAGCAGCAAAAAGCCCGAAACAACATTCGCACCAAATAATTGGATCGCTGCCTATAAAAACTAAAAAACCGCCAGTCTTTCGACTGACGGTTTTTTAGTTTTTACGTTAGCTCCAATCAAAATCAATATCCCTGAGCATACGGGCAATGTCGCAATCATCGACATTGCCGACTGTAATGGTAAAGTCTACATCCGCCTTTACCAGCTCAGCAATTTTGCTGAGCAGCTCCGTCACGCCAGCTTCCCCCGGGAGCTTTAAACTTTGTTTTTCAACAAAGTATAGAGTGGGTTTGCGCTTGTTGACTTCAGCGAATTTAAACGCCAAAGAAAAGCTAGCCCCCTCTTTTCCCTGATATCTGAGGGTCACCCAGATATTTGTGATCTGGGCATCTGGATTTTCATCCAGAATTCTTTGAGCAGCCTTGAGAATTCTCTCCTGCCGTTGAGCCGCCCACATATCGGTCAATGTGCGGCCATTCAAATGCTTTAGTATCAGCATTGTATTGTTAGTTTATAGTTGAACAAAAATTTTCAGTATTAAAATATCATGCCATGATTGTTTTTTGCATGAAGATTTGATGACATTTTTTTGTGTAATCTATTTTATACCATCATAAAGACTCTCTGTAATACCCACTAACCCCCTGTTTTTAGAATGGTTAAAGGCTGCATTTTGCGCTTTTCTTGCGCGCAGCTTCTGCTACAACAGGCGCCTATGAAAAAGCTGAATCTCTTTTCCGTGTCTTTGTGTGCCCT
>JAIXPZ010000043.1 GCA_027486005.1 Legionellales bacterium | reverse complement strand
TATTCATCCGCCGAATCTACTTCCAGCGCCTACCTAACATGGCGACATTGGATAGAAAGCTATCAGATTTCAGGCGGGGTTAGAGCGGCAGGCGAATGGTCAACTGCGGTTTCTAGGATCAAAGAGGACTCTTTAGTGAAAATGAAAAATAAAACGCTGTGTCATGCGGTTGATATTTTTCAGCATTTGACGCCGAATACGCAGCATCATTTTGATATGAATCTTTGGCTTTATGGCCAACGTGTTTATTTGTCAGGATCACGCGCTGATAACGGCGAGCTGATGATTGTGGCAACACATCGACACGCAGATAATGCGATCTCGATTTATTTGCGCCGGTGGGAAATAGAAACCCTTTTTTCTTGCTTAAAAGGTAGAGGATTTCGATTTGAAGACACCCATATTACGCGATGTGATCGCATTGAAAAATTGATGGCCTTATTAGCGATTGCTTTTTGTTGGGCACATAAAATTGGCGAATGGCGCGCTGAGAAAAAGCCGATTCCATGTAAACGATTTCGTCAAAGCATACGACCACAACATAGTTTGTTTCGTTATGGCTTTAACTTTATTCGTGAATTGATTTTAAATGTCAAAACATCCGCCACCGATTTTACATGTTGTTTGACATTTTTAACTGGGCCGCCGCAAAACATTCATGTCGTTTTAGCATCGTCTTAATCGCGATCATTGAATCGTTGAAAAAGAGGGCGACCGCCGGATCGCCCCTACAGCTCAGCCAGGTTTGTCGTCCATTTTTTAAAAAAACGACATGATTCCTCGACTTATATAAACGTTGGCCATCCCTGGTCTTCTTTTAGAATAGAAAATCGAATTTAGCTGAGCTGTAGGGGCGATCCGGCGGTCGCCCTGTTGAGTAAAATGTTGCACGTCATTAATATAATCCAGGTGGATGTTTTAATCCTTTCTAAAAGTGTCCAGTACAAAGCAATGGATATAAAAATAAATACTTTATAAGCTTACCTTAAGATAACAGATCTATTATCTAATAATTAATACATAATAGATCAAAAAGGTAAGCATGTTTAGAGCTTCTGAAGATACTATAAATCAATCATTGGCGCTTTTGATTGAGGATGAAAAAATTCTGAGTTTTGGCAGAACCCAGTCAAGCTCACCCGCCACGCGGGTTTATTGGACGGTAGCTTTTAAAGCATTTGAACAAGCGCTTCCTACCTTCATTCTTTTAACACAATTTAAGTCTCTCAAAGATATCAGGGATAATCCAGATCATGGCCTCGAAAAAGCGCTTGCGATACTTTTGGCGGCAACCATTTTCTCGGGTCTTAATGTTGTCTGGATGGACTGGAATAAGCTGCAGTATCGCTCAACCCCTGAATTTGATCTTTATTGGTTAACCAAGGATGTTGAAATTAAACCGCATGCTTTGTATTTTTATCTACAGAATGATGTGTTGCATTATCTGATACAAAAAGACGAAGAAACCTTAGAAATCAAATCATTAAACGATTTAGATAGTACAACTGCAAACTTAATTAAAGAACGTAAATTTCACGAGTTAACTGCTGCACAATGTGATTTATTAAAGCAAGCTGTCGACAAACATCATGAACCTGGATTAAAGCCCGATGCAACTGTTATTGCAGGACATACAATTGATTATACTCTTGTACCAAAATGTATTGCCACGCAATTACTTATTTCAATAACGTCTGGATCACTACTTGCGTTATCGTTGACAGAAGGTCAAGATGCAAAAATACAGTTTATTGCGGCCGTATTTGTTTCAACACTTAATTTTTTAAAAAACCTCGTTACGGACTCGATTGGCGGCATAAACGCTCATATTCTCTCCGTCAGTCATCGAGCGAACGAAGACGAGATGCCCACTACGGCGAATCTTGCTCCATTAAATCAGCAGCCTGGTTATGTGTGTATATTTAATCCCTTCTTTATCTGGTGTCTGAGAAACATTGGCGCTCCTATTCTTGCAAGTTTCAGCGCTGGTGGGCTTTTTAATGAATTAGTCGTTATTATGCCTTCTTTAATTGCTGGAATTATTTCCTTTATTTTTTATATTTTTGCTACATCTTCTTTGAGGATTTTTAATGGCGTAGTGGCTAAAAACATTCTAGAGCCTACCATTTCTTATAATATAGAAACTTCTTTTGCAGACTCTACTTCACTGTGTGGTAAAGTTGCAAACGAACTGTTGAGCTGGCGTTATTGCACAGTCGACTACTTTCTTCAAGATGGTTATCGCCTTAAAGCCTGGTCACCAGAAATTATTGTAAATATTTTTATTGGCATGATTATTGCTACCGCACTGACACTCATCTACTCGCCGGTTAATGACTATTTGTTATGTTTTGAACATAATTGTTTTGATGCTGGCAATGGCTCAACGCTTAGTTTTTTATTCACTTCAGAAAAACTGGACGCACTGGCTGATGCTCAACCGCTATTGTTTCCATTACTCTTCTTATTCATGTTTAGCGTGTTAGGATTTATGGCAGTGAATGTCGCACTTAGTCAGCGTGCTAACATTTTAACGTATCTTGAAGATCGCGCAGATAATCTTGGTATTGGGGTAAAACGCCAAAGTTCCACTACAAGAGAATCGCTTCATTTGATTAATTATGACTCACAAAAAATTGTATTGGTTAATCAAGAAGGGTTGCGTCAACAATTACTTCATCAAGAAGAAGGTGACAGGGAGATAACATTAAAAGAGTTTAGTAGTGCTTTGAACTATTCAACAAAGGTTATTCCATCCATGACTAGTTCAAACTGGCATTTGCGAGAAGTACAAAAAGCCGCGGTATCGAACATTTGGTGCTGTAGTTTTATGCAAAAAGCACCTGACCAGAAAAACTGTTGCTCTATCCTTCTTCAAAATGTTTAACCATCCATACAAGGGCAATTGACTGTCGCCCTTGTACCAATTTTTCTGTCGCCCCGCGGCTCCGACCGCGGGATTTAAGGCATTGAGAAACAATACCAAGTTTTATTGGCGAGTCACTAGCCTATTTCAAGCGGCCCGAACTTCGAAGAAGGGAGTGGTGGTGGCTCAGCAGAAGGAGATGAAAACATACTCGGCGAATACCCGCTGCTTCTAGTCTGAAAACTCTGCCTCAATACGTGCACTTGTTTACTCAGCCTATTAATAGCTTCAGGATCAAGACCAGTTGCTTGATAAGTAAGAATCGCTTCTTTAATCAACGTAGTTAGATGATTCATCTCATCAATCGTGGTATTGGGGGTTGGGGAAGAATAATTTTCACGCACAACCGCACAAAAAGCTTTGGCAATTTCTTGCAATTGATGACCTGTTAGGTCGTACTCAGGCTTGATCGCTACACCATACGCAAATAAACTCACCTCTACATCAACACGTTGCCAAGGAAGAATCAACGCTGCTTTTTCTTGAATTTTTTCGAATAACTGGTCAAGCACCTGATTCATTTTTTCATCGTCTTGTGTTTTAAGTATCTCGCATTTAAGATCTATGCACCTAACGGTAACATTATCTGGATTCGGATTCTCACTCTCTAGCGTTAACTCGTACCCCATAGAAATGATGCCGTGATAAGGAGACAACTTTCCCTCTCTCTCTGACATGAGTTTAATTAATTGTAATTCTGATAAATATTTTGGATTTTTTTCCATCTTCAATCCGTTTTTTTGAACTATTCCATAACCATTTTTTATAGGATAAAAAAGTACTGGCCAGGGATCATTCACTTGTTTAAAACAAAAATCAGGAGCCTTAGAATCTTCGGTTTCTGGACCAAAATAAAAGGCTGGCCAATATTTCGACAGGTAAGATAAAGATACTTGATTTGTGTGTCTACAAAATAATTTATACAATGCATTCTTAAAACCAAGTGAATAACTGGCGTCAGAAAAAAGATTTTCTTCTACGATGCTGGGATAGTGATCAAAAGGAGGCGGAACCCCTCGCTCACATTTAAGTATGTCTTGATTAAGTCGCTTCCCTGACATAACAGTGGAACTTCCATGTCTATGAAAATCTGCTTTAAAGGCTCCTGCATTCTGTAACGTCAGGTTTTCTTTATACCCTCTGTCAAAATAATCCTTGTAGTAGAGAGGGTCAGACGCTGGAATGTTAATATTGTCATTGACAAAGTTTTTCACGTTCGGAGAACTCTCCTCTGAAAAAAGTATTTTTTTCAATGGATCGATGAGTGAATGCTCTTGAAAATAATATCTATCTTTTCCAAAGTTAAATCTATTGATGGAATCACTCATCACCTCACGTATTTTTGCTATCCATTGTTGATCTAACTCACTATAAACACTACTGTCGGAAAAATGGAGTAAAAAATTTTGGGCTATTCGTTTCAGATTAGTCTCAGGCTGATTGAGATCGTTAACAAATGATTTAATAATCTGCAAACGCTCGGGATCGATTAAACTCTTATTTAAGGCACTCACATATGCTTGTATCATCCGATAACATTGTCCATATCCTTTAAAAGGCGCTGCATGATTAGACTCGTAAATCGACTGATAGTCATTCAGTATGACCTCCAGTGAACGAAATAAATCGAGTGTGTAACCCTTGTATTCATTGTTTTTTTGCATTTCTGCCAATGTACTATCGATCTTTTTACCTATGGAAAACATCAACTTTCTTGTCACAAGCGAGTTATTTATCTCTTGATAATCGCCACACCAACCAATAAAGACACGAGCTACAGAAAAGAGAAGAGATTCATCTTGCTCTCCGCTTTGACCAACAACCGCTCCAATACTGTCTTGATATTTCTGAATATGATCAGGCTTATATTGACTATATAGCGGCAGAGGAATAGCTGCCTCGATATCTTCTATGAGATCCCCCAGAAACTCAACAATAGTACTGTTGTTAAGTGTTCGTTCCCCACGGCGCTCACGCGTATACGTTTGCAGTATCGTCTCTAGTGATCGCTTCAATACGATAATATCCAATAAAGGCCCAGATGAAAAATCGTGTATTGCCGCAGAAATAGCCTCTTCTATTGTTATTAAGTACTCAACATAACTACCGTTATATTTCTCTTTAAACGCAATAAATCTTTCACATATTACTGTTATATTAATATCTTGATTGGGCTCTCGACAGGCAGTTACAAGTTGACGCAGCCGCTGCTCTGTAGGACTGACAACCTCGTTCTGAATATTTTTTTTTCGACCAAACATAGCTCACTCCTATGAAATCATAGGATATATTGCGCATGATTTAGCCAAATAGTCAAGGGGCTTTTCATTTCCCAATACAAAAACTCGAGAATATTTCACCAAGTAAATCATCCGAAGTAAATACACCAGTAATACTACTTAAGGATTTCTGAGCCATTCTTAATTCTTCTGCGAGTAATTCACCGGCTTTATAAGTTTCCAATTGCATAATACCGTATTGAATATGTTGCATCGCTTGATTAAGCGCGTGAAGATGTCGACGTCTTGCTATAAAATTACCTTCCGCAAAAGTTTGTTCAAAACCCACTTTTTCCTTTAAAATACTCACCAACAAATCTATGCCTAATGGTTGTTTGATAGAAACATAAACTAACGTTCTATCATGATATTCCTCTCTTTTATTTGAGAGCGTGGTTAAATCAATTTTATTAAGAACAACAATGCTGGGAATATTTTTAGGGATATTTTTTGACAATGATTCAAGAGCGACATCAATATTTTTCTCTTGCGAAACATCAACAATATAAATGACTAAATCTGCTTCTAGCAGCGCTGCTTTAGCGCGGCGAATACCTTCTTGCTCGACGACATCATTCGTTTCTCGCAAACCAGCGGTATCAATAACATGTAACGGCATGCCATCAAGAATAATTTTCTCTCTTAATATATCGCGCGTAGTTCCAGCAATTTCTGTTACAATTGCACTCTCTCTTCCACTTAATAAATTAAGTAAGCTTGATTTTCCTACGTTAGGTTCGCCTGAAATCACCACGGTAATTCCATCACGGATTAATGTGCCTTGCTGTGCCTTCGCTAACAACTGCTCAAGGGCTTCTAATAGTTTTTTGGTATCGCCTAAAACATGGCTTTGAGAAAGAAAATCAATTTCTTCTTCAGGGAAATCAATCGCAGCTTCAATATACATTCGTAATTGAATCATCTGATCCACAATTGCATGGATTTGTGTAGAAAAATCTCCTTGCAAAGAGCGCACAGCGCAACGTGCGGCATGTTCTGATTCCGCATTAATTAAATCCGCGACTGCTTCGGCTTGCGTCAGATCCATTTTATTATTAAAGAAAGCTTGTTCTGAAAACTCACCTGGTCGTGCTAATCGCGCACCTTGTTCTAAAATACATTTGAGCAATCGATCCAGCACCACTGGCCCGCCATGCCCCTGTAACTCCAATACATCTTCGCCAGTAAATGAATTGGGTGCCTGGAAAAAAAGCGCAACCCCCTGATCTATCACTTCCCGCGATGGATTGGTAAAAGAAGCATAATGCGCATGGCGCGTTTTTGGTTCAAACCCTATTATATTTTTTGCAATAGATAAACTTAATGGACCAGAAACGCGCACAATACCTACACCGCCTCGACCAGAGGGGGTTGCAATTGCAGTGATGGTTTCTTTAGAAATACTAATCAAAATAAATCCCTCTTGTTATATTTCAATATTAACGTCAATTACGATAGAATGCTAAAAAATCTAGTAGGAATACACCATGTTGATAAAACACCTCGCTGCTCTTGTCATTCTCACCTTAATCGTGCTATTGGGTCATAGCTTTATTCACACAGTCTTTGGGGTCTGGATGGACTTGCAAAGCTGGCTTTCAAACTATTTGGGCGAAGTCTTTTCAAACAATGGCGCAGGTGGCTGGATTAAAAAGGTACTGGCATTTCTTGCGGTTCCACTCGTTGTCACATTTGTCCCAGCAGGAATATATTGGTGCATGAAACGTAACACTATGCCGCATATAAAGGAAATTTTTTGGGCATTGTGGATTATTCAAACTATGATCTTTATTTTAAATCCGACTTTTTTTGGATTATAGTCCATTCAAGTGAATGCATTTTACTTGCAATAATATCTAACTAATCAGGTCTTCATCCGTTGATTATCAAGATATTCAACGATACAATCCCTGATTATCGGATAATTTTATTGCCAGAGGTTAGTTTTGCATATAAAAAGAACTCTTGAATTAATGCCATTGCTGCAAAAAAAAATCACATTTTCTATTTGGGCCGCGAGGCACAGGAAAATCGTTTTTGATTCGACAACAATTAAGCTCAGCTATTCCGATTATAAATTTACTGCGCAGTGAACATTATTTACGTCTCAGCAATCGCCCTGAAGACCTAGAATCCATTATTACTGCTTACGAGGATCACTCTATTGTGGTCATTGATGAAGTGCAACGTATTCCTATGTTATTGAATGAAGTACATAGGTTAATTGAAGAAAACCAAATCAAGTTTTTGCTTACTGGCAGTAGCGCTAGAAAATTAAAGCGTGGAGGCGCCAATCTGCTAGCAGGAAGAGCTCGAGAAGCTAAGCTATTTCCTCTCACTTATCATGAAATAGAAACTTTCAGTTTGAAACATTATTTATTACACGGCGGTTTACCTATGGTTTATCTTAGTGATGCGCCACAGGAGGATTTATATGCTTATATTGATACTTATTTAAAAGAAGAAATTATTGCGGAAGCTGTCGTATTAAAATTACAAGCTTTTGCAAGATTTCTAGAAATATCTGCGATCACTAGCGGGACAATGCTTAACTATGCAAATATCAGCAACGATGTTGGCATTTCTGCCTCTACAATTCGGGAATATTACAGTATTCTTGAAGACTCTTTCCTAGGTTTTTCATTGCCTGCTTATACTAAAACGAAAAAGCGCAAAGCTATTAGCACTGCTAAATTTTATTATTTCGATTTAGGTGTAAAAAATATATTAGCTAAAATTGACAGCGTTCCTGAAAACACAGATATTTTCGGAAACTTATTTGAACACTTTATTGCATTAGAATTACGCGCTTATCTTAGCTATCGTAGACTTCGACAATCATTGTGTTATTGGCAATCGAAAAATGGACAAGAAGTTGATTTTGTCATTGGTGACGATATTGCTATCGAAGTAAAAAGTAGTAATAATATTCAAGAAAAACATCTTAAAGGTCTAAAAGCGATGGCAGAAGAAAATTTATTTAAAAAATATATTCTTGTGAGCCAGGATAAAATTAATCGAATAAAAGACAATATAATTATCTTATATTGGGAAGATTTTTTAACACGCCTCTGGAAGGACGAAATTATTACTTGTCACAAGCCTATTATGTGATTTGCTATAAATAGTAAGCAATTTTAGTCATTACTTTTGAACTCGCCATCATCATCTTTTGTATAAAATCTGGCAAGTTCGCTGCACCTGCATCGCGCGCCATATCACGATGACTGGATTCATCCTCGCGCATTTGCTCAATAATCACGCGGCTTTTCTCATCTTGTTGTGGCAATGTACCGAGATGAGACTCAAGATGTCGCACCACTTGATCTTCTGTTTCGGCTAAAAACCCTAAGCTCCAACGGTCTCCGACTACACCAGCCACTATTCCAATACTTAATGCACCGCAATACCAAACAAAATTGAGATAACTGGTATGACTGCCCAATTCATACAAACGTTGATTACACCACGCCAAATGATCTAACTCTTCATCCGCAGCTTGCTGCATTTTTTCTTTAATAAGCAATGAGCGCGCTGTTAGCGCTTGGCCTTGATATAAGGCTTGTGCGCAAACTTCGCCTGAATGATTGACGCGCATTAGCCCGGCTGCATGCTTTTTTTCTTGTTCTGTCATCATGTTTTCTAGCACTTTTTCAGCAGGGTAAGTGCGCACATGCTCTTTCGGTTGAATGCATAATGTTTTTCGTGCTAAATCTGCATGAATTAAGAAAGTATCAATCAAAGAAAAATTGCGGTTCATTCAGCTTCTCCTATTTTATTTTCAACATAAAGGCTTAACCCACATGCTATAATCGACGAGTGAGATTCGCTTAATTGAAAATTTTTATCTCCAGGATAGATTACTGTTAAACTATCTAAATGAAGATCTTCAAATGCTGTCATCATGGATGCTTTCAATCGAGGAACATCGGAATATTTAAATTCAAACCCATGCTTCTTACCTTCCTGAACAATGAGCAAATCTAATTCAGCGCCAGAATGTGTAGCCCAAAAATAACATTCTTCTGGGACTGCTCGATGGACTCGGATAATTTCTTCTAATGCAAATCCCTCCCAAGAAGAACCTAATTTTGCATAAGTATTTAATGCTTCTTTTGTTGTGACGCCAACCAAAGCATGATAAATGCCGCTATCTTTAAAATAAATTTTGGGCTGTTTCACTTGACGTTTTTTAATGTTAGCAAACCATGGAGACAATTGTCTGACCATAAATGTTCCTGTCAAAATATCTAAGTAGCGACGGGTGCTTGGTCCACTTATTTGCAAAGATCGTGCAATTTCCGAAGCATTAAATATCCCTCCATGATAGTGTGCTAACATTAACCAAAAACGACGTAACATTTCGGGGGGGATTTGTATGCCCAAATTAGGAATATCTCTTTCAAGAAAAGTAGAAATATAACTTTTTAACCATTGAACGCTAGACTCCCATGAATCTGCAAGGTAAGCACGAGGAAATCCACCATAAAGTAATAGTTTTTCTTGGTCAGAGACTTCTTGTAATGAAAATGGCGTAAGCTCTATGTAACCAATGCGACCAGCAAGTGTTTCTGAAGATTGACGAATCAAATCACGTGAAGCGCTGCCTAATATAAGAAGCTGCACATTAGAATTATTATCAACTAAAACACGAAGATAAGAAAAAAGATCTGGTATTTTTTGAATTTCATCAATAACTACTAGACCAGTTAAGTTAGCCAAAGCTAATTTAGGTGTTTGCAGTCTATATAAATCGGTTGGATCTTCTAAATCAAAAAAATGAACCTGCTCTTTTTCACTCGCATACATTTTTGCCAAGGTTGTTTTACCGCATTGTCGTGGACCTAACAGAGCTGAAATAGGGTGCACATTGAACATTTTAGCAATTTGGTGAAGATAAAACGTTCTTTTCATGAAAAAACCTTGAAAAATTAAAGTATAAGTTTAATATTTCAAGGTTTTTTGTCAAGAAAAATCCCCCCACAATGTTTGCAAACTGGCTATTATGGCAAGTGAAGCCGTCTCCGTTCTAAGGATTCGCTTTCCGAGAGCGGCAACATAGACTCCTTGATTCAAAGCTCGTGATTCTTCCAATTCACTAAAACCACCTTCTGGGCCAATAAATATGGCAATAGTTTGTTGAGCTTGCACAAGACCTGCTCTTAGTTCAGAAATTCTATGGTTGGTATGTGGCGTAAATAACACGTATAAATTTTGCGCTTGCGATTGAATGCTTTCGTCAAAAGAAAAAGGGTAATGTAGTTTAGGCAACACGGCGCGACCAGATTGCTCTGTCGCATTGATAATAATATTCCGCCAATGCGTCATTTTTTTTTCTAAACGATCACCAGTTAACTTGACATCACATCGCTCTGTTAATAATGGGGTAATTTCCGCCACGCCTAACTCAACTGCTTTCTGTATGATGACATCCATTTTATCGCCTTTGCATAAAGCTTGAAACAAATGTATTTTTAAACAAGATTCAGTTTCATTCTTTACTATCTCTAGCGTATGAAGAATGATTTGTGACTTATTAATCGCAGAAATTTTTGCTTTAACTTCATTACCGCAACCATCAAAAACATGACAGATATCACCTATTTGGCAACGTAAAACATTAGCTAAATGGTGGCTAGTTTCTTTATTTAAAATGATTTCAGACTGCGATAATGAGAATGTAGAATAAACACGATAAATTCGCATAGATTAGGTCCGAATTCCCACACCTTTTTTTAAAAGGTAGATATTGCAGCTATACAGTGCTACAACAAACATCACTAAGGTAATAACACTATAGCCAAGATTTGTTGATTCTATTCCTAAAAACCCATACCGAAAAATAGAAACAATATACATGATAGGATTAAAATAAGACGCTACTTGCCACGCAGGTGGTAATTGCGATATCGAATAAAAGACACCTCCTAAATAAATCAGTGGCGTCAAAACAAATGTGGGTATGGTTGAAATGTCATCAAATTTTTTAGAAAAAATGGCATTGGTAAATCCAGCAAGCGAAAAAAATAATGAAGCTAAAATCGCGCTTAGCAACACAATTTCAATATGCTTTGGAACGCTATGTGTAAATAAAAAAGAAGCCAATGTAACAATTAATCCTGTTAACAAACCTCGCGCCATACCTCCAATACAAAATCCCAGCATTAATACATTTTTATCAACAGGAGAAACAAGGATTTCTTCAATACTACGTTGAAATCTCGCCATAAAAAAAGAAAACGAAGTGTTATTATAAGAGCTCATTACAATCGCCATCATAACTAATCCTGGAACGATAAACTCCATATACGGAACACCATAATCATTTTGCAAATGCGGCCCAATAAAATGTCCAAATACTAAAAAATACAAAATTATTGTAATTACTGGAGGCATCAACGACTGAACCCAAACGCGCATAAATCGTGCTATTTCACCATAGGCAATCGTTTTTAATGCAATCCATTGTTTTCTTATCATCATTTACCCTTATTTCTTGTTTACTAAATGAATAAATAATTCTTCTAAACGACTGGATTTATTTCTTAAGCTAGCAATGCTTATTCCATGTTCAGTTAATTGTTGGAAAAGCAAATTAACGTTTTGATCTTTTGTAATATCGACTTCAATAGTAGATGCATCTATTAATCGACAAATGTAAGGCGATATATCAGGTAATTTATCAATCGGGTGACGCAAATCTAGAATAATCGTTTCTACGTTTAATTGTGACAACAAAGTCTTCATGTCCGTATTGGTGATAATACGACCTTGATCAATAATTGCAATTTTATTGCAAAGATGTTCGGCTTCTTCAAGATAATGCGTCGTCAAAATAATAGTAGTCCCTTGCTGATTGATTTCTTTCAAGAATTCCCACATTGAGCGACGCAACTCAATATCTACGCCCGCAGTTGGCTCGTCTAAAATAAGAAACTTTGGCTGATGCACTAAAGCACGCGCAATCATTAAACGTCGCTTCATTCCACCAGAAAGTTGACGTACTGTTTCATTGCGTTTTTCCCATAAACCAAGAGCAGTTAATAATTTTTCTGTTTGTATTTTGGCAAGCTTTTTTTCAACTCCGTAATAGCCCGCTTGATGATAAACAATATCATACACTTTATTGAAAACTGCCATGTTAAATTCTTGCGGTACAACACCAATAAGTTCTTTTATTTTTTGAGGTGTTTTATCAAGATCATGCCCATAGACTTTGACAGTACCGGATGTTTTATTCACCAGTGTTGTGATAATGCCTATGGTCGTAGATTTTCCTGCGCCATTAGGCCCAAGCAATGCAAAAAAATCTCCATGATTGACTAATAAATCAATGCCTTTCAATGCTTCAAAGCCGCCTTTATAGATTTTTGTTAATCCACTAATCTCAATTGCTAACATAATTTTTCCATTAAAATCTTCATTGCTTGCGCACGATGGCTGAGTTTATTTTTTTCTTCCAGACTTAGTTGAGCAACAGTACAATTTTTTTGTGGCAAAAATACCACGGGATCATAACCATGGCCACAGTGACCACTTTGATTATGGGTAATTATACCATGCCAACGAGCCTCAGCGATAACTGGTGTTGGATCGTCTTCATTCAACATAAAAACTAACACGCATTGAAAATAGGCTTGGCGTTTTGTTTCTGGAACATGTTGCATCTCATAGAGTAATTTTTCGATATTTGCAGACATATCACCATGTGTTCCAGCATAACGCGCTGAATATATTCCTGGAGCTCCATTGAGTGCCGGCACTACTAATCCAGAATCATCAGCAATACAGGGTAGTCCTGTTTTTTGGCAGCCATAACGGGCTTTCAAAATTGCATTTTCAATAAACGTTAATCCAGTTTCTTCAATCCCTTCATCACAATAATCAAGAAAAGGTAGCATTGTAATATTTGTGCCAGTAAATAGATGGACAAATTCTTCAAGCTTACCTGTATTATGACTCGCAAGAACAATTTTCATTATTAAAATAAATTCCAGTGGGATTTCTTAGGCAAGGAATGCTGACACTGAAGAATTTGCTTGTGATAAAGGTCTGATTGATGTTGCACGCGTTTCGCAATCGTAATTAACCACTCTTGATTTTTATAAACCCCTCGAGTATAGCCTCCTATCCCTTCATGATAAGCAAGATACAAAGCATAAGCATTATTCACTGGAATTCCAGCGCGTAAGTGAGCACGATGACAATACCAGCCTAAAAAATCGATAGCGGTATCAAAATCACTGCGAAAACCTTCTTTGCCTATCTCTGTTGTATATTCATTCCAAGTGCCGTCAAGAGCTTGAGAATAGCCATATGCAGTACTGGGACGTGACCAGGGAACCACCCACAAAACTTTTTTTCTAGCAGGTTTAGCATTGCCTTGAAAATGTGATTCTTGATACATAATCGCCATTTGCACGCTGATAGGTATACCCCAACGAGCTTGTGAAGCTTGGGCTGCCCAAAACCAGCCGGGATATTCACGAAATATTTCACAAATATCATTTTGATTTTTAGGAGGTTTCGGCGCGCACGCTGTAAGTAAGAGCGCCGAACACAATAAAACTCCAAATAAAAAGGTAGTTTTTTTCATACAGTGATCTACTAGCTACTTAAGCAATCCCATTTCTAGCACTGCTTTATATTCTTGTCTGAGCTCGTCTAACACTAGTTGAAATTTAGCTTGTCCAAAATCATTCAGCTGAAAATTCGTCACCACTTCCAACTGCCCTTGTTTAATTCGGCACGGCATAGAAAAAATCAAGCCTTTATCAACCCCATATTCACCCTGCGAGCAAACCGACATTGAAACAATTTCATTGGTAGGCGTATCAAAAACAAGTCGACGAATTCCATCAACAATTGCATTAGCTGCCGAAGCCGCAGAAGACGAACCGCGAGCTTTAATAACTGTCGCACCACGTTGCTGAATCATAGGTACAAATTCATTTTTCAACCATGCAATATCCGTAATCACATCAGTCGCTGGTTTTCCACTGATTTTAGCATTATAAAAATCAGGGTATTGCATCGCAGAGTGGTTTCCCCAAATAATCATTTGGGTAACTTCAGTCACATCGACTCCAGCCTTATACGCTAGTTGTCTTTTAGCTCGATTTTCATCCAGCGCAGTCATGGCAAAAAATTGTTCTTTTGGAACATCTGGTGCTGAATGCATCGCAATTAAACAGTTTGTGTTGCAAGGATTGCCGACCACAAATACTTTAACATCTTTGGCAGCAACATCATTGATGGCTTTACCTTGTGGTCCAAAAATACCACCATTGATCTTTAATAGATCAGAACGCTCCATGCCTTGTTTACGTGGAACTGCACCAACTAATAGGACATAATTTGCGCCATTCATTGCAGTTTTAATATCAGAAGTACAGGTGATTTTCTTTAAAAGAGGAAATGCACAGTCATCCAATTCCATAGCCGTTGCTTGAAGCAATGGCATTGCTCCTTCCAATTCGAGCAATTGTAGCTCAATTTCACAATCTGGGCCAAACATATCGCCCGCTGCTACTCTAAAAAGTAATGCATAGCTGATTTGACCTGCTGCGCCGCTAATAGCGACTTTTATACGTCGTTTTGTCATTTTACTTATTCTTTTCAAATATTTTTAGAATTTTAGCTCAATTTTTCAGAAATATCTAGAAAAAATAAAATTCAAATTGCATACTTTGTTATTTTATGCTATTTTTTGTTATTAAAATATTAAAGTTTAAATAAAATGAATATTTCTTTAACTCCAGAATTAGAAAAATATATTTATGAAAAACTGCACGGTGGATTTTATTCCTCTGTTAGTGAAATTATTCGTGAAGCTCTACGTACCATGTTGCAACGAGACTCTTCTTATCATGCTCGTCATCAATTAAATTTAGCTATTGAGCAAGGTCTAGATGACTTAAACAAAGGGAATAAAATTTCTGGGGAAGAAATGCTCAAGAAATTCAATAAAAAAATTGATAAATTTGAGTTAAAAGAATGACACAGTATGTCTTATCATTTCTCGCAGAAAAGGATATCGACGAAATTAACTCATATTTAATGAGTGAAAATATAAAATCAGCTAGAAAATTTATTGAGAGTTTACACAATACTGCCATTCTGCTCGCCGAAAATCCTTATATTGGTCATGCTAGAACTGATTTAACTTCTTATCCTGTACGATTTTATACTTTTAAGTGGCATTATCTTATTGTTTATAAGGCATGTCTTCCGTTAGAAATTGTACGCGTACTTAGTGGTTATCGAGATATTGCCAATATTATAAATCATAATGAATAAAAATTTATCCCTTTATATTCATCTCCCTTGGTGTATCAAAAAATGCCCTTATTGTGATTTTAATTCGCATGCAGTTATTGGAGATATACCTGAAGAAGCTTACGTTGATTGCCTTTTAGAAGATTTTAATTCACATCTTACTTCTATTGAAGGAAGACAAATTAGTAGTGTGTTTTTTGGTGGAGGTACACCGAGTTTATTTTCTGCAGAAAGCTTAAATCGATTACTTAAAACACTGCAATCTTCCATTGAGTTTTCTAGTGATTGTGAAATTACTTTAGAAGCTAATCCAGGAACTGTCGAGCAAACTCGATTTAAACATTATTTCGAAATTGGCGTTAATCGAATTTCTCTTGGTATACAAAGTTTTCAAGCAGATAAATTAAAAGCATTAGGAAGAATTCATAATGATATTGAAGCACACACGGCTATTGATGCTGTGAAAAAATCTGGGTTTATCAATTTTAATATTGATCTGATGCATGGATTACCTAATCAAACCTCAGAAGAATCATTGAACGATATTGCTCAAGCAATAAATCACAAGCCTACTCATTTATCATGGTACCAACTGACTATTGAACCTAACACTTATTTTTATAAACACACGCCAACCCTTCCAAATGAAAATACGCTTGAATCAATAGAAATAGAAGGTCTTGGTTTACTCGAAAAAAACAATTATCAACGATATGAAATATCTGCATATTCTTTACCAGGCAAACAGTCTCAACATAATAAAAATTATTGGTTATTTGGAGATTATTTAGGAATAGGTGCTGGAGCTCATAGTAAATTAACCGTAAATTCAAAAATAACAAGACATTGGAACCATAAATCTCCTCATTCTTATATGAAAAAAAATGAGCTTTTTATTTCTAATACAATTGAAATAAAAGAGCCTGATATTATTTTTGAGTTCATGTTGAATGCATTACGTTTATTTGAACCTGTTAGTTTTGAACTTTTTGAACAAAAAACCGGATTAAATCGAAATGTTCTTAAAATTCCTTTTGAGTTGGCTGTTAAAAAAGGATTATTAAAAAATGAAAGTTTTATTGAAACCACTGATCTTGGAAAAAAATTCTTGAATGATCTTTGTAGGATTTTTATACAATAAATTCACCTTCATACACTGTCACTGCCGGTCCTGTCATTATAACGGGATGACCAATACCCTTCCATTCGATTTTTAAGGTACCGCCAGTGAGCTCAACTTCAACATTACTATCCAACCATTGATTTACTATTCCAGCGACTACAGAAGCACAAGCACCCGTTCCGCAAGCCAGTGTTTCTCCCGCTCCTCGTTCATAGACACGTAATTTGATTTTATTACGATCAATAATTTGCATAAATTCAACATTTGTTCTTTCTGGAAACGCCGGATGATGGCTGATTCTCTCACCTAAACTCGCGACTGGCGCTTTATCCACATTATCTACACGTATAATCGCATGAGGATTCCCCATAGAGACTGCCATAATTTTTTGCTCTGTTTCAAAAAGACTGAGCACATATTGTTTCGCAACATAGGGCATATCCATAGGAATTTGTTTAGGTTCAAGTATAGGCAATCCCATATTCACCTGGATATGATCTAAATTTCCCAGCTCAACAGTCATCACCCCTGCAGAGGCAGAAAGTTGTAATGTGGTTTTATTGCTTATTTTTTTTTCATTTAAAAAACGCGCTACACAACGCACGCCGTTACCACATTGGCCAGACTCAGACCCATCAGCATTAAAAATACGATAATGAAAATCAGAAACTTTAGGAATACCCTTCTCTATTAGTAATAATTGATCAAATCCTATACCAAAATGTCTGTCGCCTAACTGTTGAATCACTGAAACTGAAAAATCTATTTTTTGAGAAATTCCATCAAATAATGCAAAATCATTACCTAATCCATGCATTTTAGTGAATTTTAATAACATAACAATTAATCCGGTGTGTTCAATTTAGTTGATGAATGGTCAGGTAGATAGAGCGGTCCTGTTTGACCACATCCTGATAAACTGATTAAAAAAGAGAAACTGAATAGCGTAAAGATGAGTTTTTTTATCATTCGAGTTAAATGTTGCTTTAAAATGCACATCATATCATTTATTTAGATTCTTACGAGAAAAATAGATTTTTGAAATTATTCATTTGCTCTTAAATATAATATAAGTATATAAGATTGTTATTAAGATTAAGAGAGATTTTTCTGTGGATAACATGAATTAAATTAGATAATTCATCATGTTATAAAAATATTAACGCTACTCATTATACCAATAAGACTTGTGGATAATTATTTAAGTAAATTGTTTTATATCATCATGTAATTTTTATACAGTAGTTACAGACAGGAATGATACACACTATCCAGTAGTTATACACAGCAGGAACTATTGACCTGGTGTGAAATAGACTATAACATTGCCAAAATTTTATAGATCTCTGTATATTAGTTGTTATTAAGGTGAAAAAATGAAAAGAACATTTCAACCCAGCGTGTTGAAGCGTAAACGTACTCACGGTTTTCGTGAACGTATGAAAACTAAAGATGGCCGTAACGTTATTAGTCGTCGTCGTGCTAAAGGTAGACATAAACTGACAGCTTAGGCGTGACTTTTTCTTTTTCAAGGTCATTGAGACTATTAAAGAAACCTCAATATGATTATGTATTCCAATCTGCAAAAAAGATTGGAATGCGTTCTGCTACCTTGCTTTATCGTATAAATAACCTTGAGCATCCTCGATTAGGTTTAATTGTTTCTAAAAAGACTGCTAAGCATGCCAATGAAAGAAACCGCTTCAAGCGAGTTTCCCGTGAGTCCTTTCGTCTTATGCAAAATAGCTTACCTAATATTGATATTGTTATCCTTTCTCGGGGGAAAATTGCTGAATCCGATAACCAGGCTCTATTTTCTGAATTTAGTGATGCATGGCAAAAATTAATAAAAATAAAATAATGCTTTTTTGGCGCAAAGCAATTAGCGCGCCTGTTATTGGCTTATTGTATTTCTATCGTTGGTTCATTAGCCCTTTATTAGGGCCACGATGTCGATTTTATCCAAGCTGTTCTGAGTATGCCATTGCAGCAGTTCAAAACCATGGTATCATTCGGGGGATTTTTTTAAGCGTGAAGCGTTTATTAAAATGCCATCCTTGGCATTCTGGCGGCGTTGATCCTATTCCAATGATTAAAAAGAAGAGGATTTACGATAAAAGATTTTGACAATATTAGTTCGCTTTTAATGTAAATCCGGAGAGAAATTGTTCATGAATTTTCAAAAAAAAATGTTGCCCTATATTCTTCTTGTTGCAAGTGCTTTCATGCTTTGGAATGCTTGGATAGCTGAACATGGGCCTACAGTTACTCCGCAAGATACTACATTTATTTCAATTCCAACTACTTCAACCATGACTGGCACAGAAACTAATGTAGTTTCTAATACTGATAATATCCCTAACGTCCCAACAGCGTCAGCACAGCCTAATAAAGTCAGTCAAAATGCACAAATTGATCAACTTATTTATGTGAAGACAGATGTTCTAGATGTTGCTATTGATGTGAATAGTGGTAACTTGGTGAAGTCATCTTTATTAAAATTTCCACAAGAGCAAAATAAAGCAGAAGTTCCTTTAACTTTGTTTACTTCTGATCCCAAGAAATTTTATCAAGCACAATCTGGATTTTTGTCAGTATCAGGCCAAAAAGAAGCTATTAATTATACTGCGGAACAGAAAAATTATATTCTTACTGCTGATCAACAATCTTTAACAGTGACTCTAAATGGTGTTTCTTCCTCTGGGCTCGCTTTTGTTAAAGCTTATACTTTTTATCCAGGAAGTTACTCTGTAAATCAAAGTTACTCTGTGACAAATAATGGAACCACACCGTGGAGTGGATATTATTATTCGCAATTAGTGCGATCTGATGAAGTGCCTGATGCTTCTGATGGTACTGCGCGATATACATTTTTTGGCGCAGCAACTTCTACACCTGAGCAACACTATAATAAAGTAACTTTTAGCTCGATGGATAAGGAAGCTGTTGATCTTCAAAAGATTCAGGGTGGCTGGGTGGCTATGCTGCAACATTACTTTGTAAGTGCGCTAGTCCCCAATAAAGATCAAAAAGTTAATTTTTATTCTAATGTCGATAGTGCAAATCACCTTTATACGATAGGCGTGTTGAGTCCAACTTTATCTGTAGACTCTGGAAAAGAATATCAATCAAGCATGCAACTTTATTCTGGTCCTGCAACCGCAAATAATTTAGAAATAGTTGCACCTAACTTGAAATTAACCATCGATTACGGTTGGTTATGGTTTATTTCTATTATTATATTTTGGTTAATGCAGCATATTTACGATATTGTAGGTAATTGGGGCTGGTCAATTGTATTGGTCACTGTGGTTATCAAAATAATTTTTTATCAATTATCCGCAAAAAGTTATCGCTCAATGGCAGCGATGAAACAATTACAGCCACGTATTAAAACTTTGCAAGAACGTTTTTCTGGTAATAAACAAGAGCTAAGCAAAGCGATGATGGAACTTTATAAAAAAGAAAAAGTTAATCCATTAGGTGGGTGTTTTCCATTGCTGATACAAATTCCTGTTTTCATTGCGCTTTATTGGGTGATTGTTGAAAGTGTCGAATTGAGACAAGCGCCGTTTATTTTTTGGATTCATGATTTAGCGATGAAAGATCCTTTTTATGTATTGCCTATAATTATGGGCTTAACCATGTTTATTCAACAAAAAATTTCGCCTCCACCGCCAGATCCTGTGCAGGCAAAAGTGATGTTGTTGCTACCTGTTGTTTTTACTGTATTCTTCCTGCAGTTTCCGGCAGGTTTAGTTTTATATTGGATTGTGAATAATACCTTATCGATATCACAGCAATGGTATATGATGAGAAAATATAGTGGCGAAAAAATAGATAATAAAGCAGATAAAAAATTAGACAAGAAAAGGTAAATTTTTGTATGGAGACACTAGAATTATCCCTTTGGGAAAGATGTTTAGGACGTCTCCAGTCAGAGCTGTCAGGTAGCTTGTTTAATGTTTGGATTCGTCCTCTGCGTGCTGAAATTAGGTGTCAAGATTCACAGACTTATTTAGTTTTATTGGCGCCAAACAAGTTTGTTGTTGATTGGATACGTCAACATCATCTTGTGCGTATTGTTGAGCTTATTAATGAACTTTCCTCTACTCATTCTGTCATTGTGCAATTGGAAGTTTCTTCAGTTATTTCTCCGCCAAAGGAACATCGCGCTTCTTTTCAAGATATTGGAGCAAGCTCAAATGTTTCTTCTGAGACTGTAGTAAGTAATGATTTTCAATCGAATGTTAACCGCTCTTTTACCTTTGAGAATTTTGTTCAGGGTAGCTCTAACCAATTAGCCTGGGCAGCAGCAAGGCAGGTGGCTACTGATCCTGGGCGAGAGAATAATCCTATGCTCGTGTATGGTGGTGTAGGTTTAGGTAAAACACACTTGTTACATGCAGTAGGTAATCATATTTTATCAGTTAATCCTAATGCCAAGGTGCTATACTTGCATTCTGAGCGTTTTGTGGCTGACATGGTCAGAGCGTTACAGAATCACACGATGGATGCATTTAAGCGTTTTTACCGCTCTGTTGATGCTCTTTTAATCGATGATATCCAATTTTTTTCAGGAAAAGATCGATCACAAGAAGAGTTTTTTCACACTTTCAATGCCCTATTTGAAGGTAAGCAGCAAATTATTATGACCTGTGACCGTTATCCTAAGGAAATTAAAGGTATTGAAGAGCGATTAAAGTCTCGTTTTGGTTGGGGATTGACTGTTGCAGTGGAACCACCAGAACTTGAAACTCGAGTGGCTATTTTGATGCAAAAAGCCGAACAAGCCAATGTTGAGTTACTTTACGAAGTTGCCTTTTTTATTGGAAAGCGTATTCGTTCAAATGTGCGGGAATTGGAAGGCGCTTTAAAACGAGTGATTGCTAATGCGCATTTTACAGGTAAGGAAATAACCTTAGATTTTGTAAAAGATGCTTTAAAGGATTTATTATATTTACAAGATAAGCTGGTGACAGTGGATAATATACAAAAAACCGTTGCCGAGTATTATAAAATCAAAATGAGTGATATGTTGTCAAAAAGACGCACTCGTTCTGTAGCACGTCCGCGTCAAATGGCAATGGCAATGGCGAAGGAGCTAACAAATCATAGCTTACCAGAGATTGCAGAATTTTTTGGAGGGCGAGACCATACAACGGTTTTGCATGCTTGTAGAAAGATTAAGGAATTAGTAGAGACTTCGACTGATATAGCAGAGGATTACAAGAATCTTCTACGTATTTTAACAACTTAATTTTAAATTACTTTAATTATCATATAGTTAGGTGAGAAATATGCAATTAACCATCGACAGAGAGCGCCTGTTAAAACCGCTTCAGCTAATTACGAATACTGTTGATAGAAAGCAAGCGTTGCCTATTTTGTCGAATATTTTATTTAAGATTTCCGACCAACGCTTAACTTTATTAGGAACGGATCTAGAGATAGAGTTGATTAAATATATCGCATTACACGAACCAGTTGACGCTAGCATGAGTGAGTCATTAGCAGTACCGGCTAAAAAACTACACGACATTTGTCGAGCTTTGCCTTCACAAGCTGAGATGCACTTTTCGCGGCAAGGGAGTCAGCTGCTTATCCAGTCAGGAAAAAGTCGATTTACTTTATCACTGATGTCGGCAGAGGAATTCCCTACATTAGAATGCGATAGTGCACCTAAAGTTACTTTTGCAATTTCAGCAATGTTATTACGTCATTTGCTGGAAAAAACGCATTTTTCAATGGCACAGCAAGATGTTCGCTATTTTCTCAATGGGCTGTTTTTAGATTTTCATGGATCTTTGGTTCATGCGGTTGCTACCGATGGCCATCGCTTATCGATGAGTACGCGTTCTTTAGATTTTTCAGTCAGTGAGCGAGTTCAGGTATTATTACCAAGAAAAGCAGTGACCGAGTTGATGAAACTGCTTGAAAATGCTGATGATCTTGTCGATTTTTGCGTTGGAGAGAATTATATTAGTGTTCGTTCTCAAGATTATTGCTTTACATCTAAATTAATAGAAGGGAGCTTTCCCGAATATCGCGCTTTAATTCCGAATGGAACCACTAAGGTTGCAGTCATTCAAAAAAGCATATTGAGAGACGCTTTGGTTCGTGTCGCGGTGCTTTCTAATGAAAAATATCGTGGTGCTTGGTTAAGTTTTGACAATAATCAGTTAAAACTTCAAGCTAATAATCCGGATAAAGATGAGGCAGAAGAAGAAATTATTATTGATTATGCTCATGATCCGATGCGTTTAGGCTGTAACGTTATGTATTTGCAAGAAGTTTTGTCTGTGATTGATGAAGATGTTATTCGAGTATGTTTAACCGAGACAAGTTTGCTTATTCAGCCATTATCTTCAGAAAACGAGCACTATGTCGTGATGTCGATGCGGTTGTAGGATTTCATGTTCCTACAATACATTAAAATTTCTCACTTTCGAAACTTAAAATCGGCTATTTTTTCTATGCCGCGGCATGGACTTGCCATTATTTCTGGACCAAATGGCAGTGGAAAAACTACTCTTCTTGAGGCTATTTATGCGCTTACCTATGGGAAATCGTTTAGAACCTCAGATTCCCCGCAACTAATTCAACACGGCCAGGATAGTTTTGCTTTATTTGCGTCTCTCTTACCTAATGATGCTAATAATCTTCAAGCGTTTACTGTAGGCGTTCAGCGTGATCGCAATCGTGGTGTTATTGCTCAATGCCTGGGAGAGCCAGAAAAATTTTCTGAAATAGCACGTATGCTGCCTATCCGAATTATTAGCCCAACAGAAGCCTATGTCTTAATTAATGGTGGCCCGGAGCAGCGTAGAAAGTTTTTAGATTGGGGAGTGTTTCACGTGAAACATTCCTATTGGGGACTGCTTAAAAAACTCAATAGAATTATAAAACAAAAAAGCGCTGCACTGAAGATGCGTTGTTCTGATGAAGAGCTTGAGCAGTGGAATCAAATACTCTCCGAAGTAAGTTATGCACTGCATAATATGCGGCAGCAATATATTAATCAGTTAAAGCATATTCTCGCTGAATATCAGGCACTTTTACCAGCTATACGAGATGTTAGCCTAGATTATTTCCCAGGTTGGGCCCGAGGAAATGACGACTTACCCACACAGTTATCCACAGTCTTAAAGCAAGAGCGGCAACAAGGACATTGCTTGATTGGCCCGCATCGCGCTGAGATTCTATTAAATACCCCCTTTGGCACAAGCAAAGATCAGCTGTCTCGGGGACGACAAAAAATGCTAGCAATCGCTCTCTACTTGTCCCAAGGTAAATTGCTGTATCAAGAAAAGGGCCAGCATCCTTTATATTTGATTGATGACTTTTCTTCTGAGCTTGATCTTGATGGGCAGCAATTATTAGTGGATGCATTGGACCCTAAAGATAAGCAAATTATTATTACGACATTAGAAGCAGGTCAGATTGTTTTAGATAAAATTTGTATGAAAGCAGAGGCAATAAAGCGGTATACAATTTTGGATGGAAATCTCGTATCCGATTGATTTTAAAGGGGTCGAATCAAGGGGTCACGAATCAAGGGGTCAGATCAATTTGAATCAAGGGGTCTGAATCAAGGGGTCAGATCATTTGATTTTGCGACCCCTTGATTTTGAGAGGGAAAATCAAGTTGATCTGACCCCTTGATTTTGTGACCCCTTGATTTTTAGATTTTCTTGATTTTTATTGTTGATTTACCTTGATTTAAAAAATCAGTATTCAATCCGGCGTATAGAAAAGCTGGCTATTGCTAAAAAGTTAATTATAATTAACCTATACACATGATAGGTTAATTATAGAAGACATGATTATCTCAGATTTCGTTCAAACAGCACTTAGTATGTTAGGAAGTTTTATACGAATAGCTCGCATAAAACGTAAAATGCCGCAAAGTGAATTAGCTGAACGTCTTAATGTCAGTCGACAAACCGTGATGGCCATTGAAAAAGGACGTCCGAATGTCGCTGTTGGGGTTGTTTTCGAAGCCGCTAGAATTCTAGGAATACCGTTACTGAATGAAGAAAAAAAAGTAATTTCTCGGTGGCAAGAGTTATTAGGTGAGTTCCAGGCATTGATGCCTTCGCGTGTCGATAAAGGCAAAGAGATTGATGATGACTTCTAATCAAAAGCATGCAGCAGAAGCGTACGTTTGGATATGGCTGCCCGATGCGACAGAGCCTATTGTTTGCGGTAAGCTAGAAAAAGAAAACGAACTATATGTTTTTAGCTATGGTAAAAATTATCGAAAAAATCCGCATGCAATCGTATTGTCTCCTTTGGAGCTTCCTTTGCATTTAGGTAAATATACTCCGGAAGGAATGAATATTATGCATTCCTGCCTTCGTGATGCAGCACCCGATGGATGGGGAAGAATGTTAATCGATTACCAATACTCGCCCTTTTTGCCTAATGAATTAGATTATCTCTTGTTATCAGGGAGCAATCGAATCGGCGCTTTAGATTTTCAAGTATCGGCAACGGAGTATGTCCCAAGGACAGCAAAAGAGATTTATATTGAAGATCTTGATCGCTTTGCTTCGCAATTAGAATCAGGCGAATCGTTTAAAGGCTCGCTGAATCCACTATTTTTACATGGCACTAGCGTTGGTGGCGCACGACCTAAATGCTTAATGACGATAAATCAGACCGATTATATTGCAAAATTCTCCTTATCCACGGACGTTTATCCGATTGTTAAAGCAGAATATATTGGCATGAAACTTGCAAAAGCAGTAGGGATACACGTTGCCGAGGTTCAACTCGATCGTATCACGGCTCGAGATGTTTTGTTAGTTCAGCGCTTTGATCGAGTAAGAAAAGAAAACCAAATTTTACGCAAGTTGTTATTAAGCGGCTTGAGCCTATTAGGGCTCAATGAAATGGAAGCAAGATATGCCAGCTACCAGAGTTTAGCCACTACCATTAGAGAGAAATTTCTACACCCTAAAAATCAGCTAACAGAACTATTTAAACGTCTCGTATTTAATGTGCTGATAGGTAATACGGATGACCATGCACGCAATCATGCTGCTTTTTGGGACGGTAATGCACTTAGCCTGACCCCAGCGTATGATCTGTGCCCTCAGCAGCGAGTTGGTAGTGAAGCGACACAAGCAATGGCGATGGGCGGAATAGAAGGGAATTTTTCCACCATTCGTAATATTCTTTCGATCTCACATTGCTTTCTTTTAGAGGAAAGTCAGGCAGTGCAGATAGTTGAGCATCAATATGAAACGATTTGCTCACTGTGGAAATTGCTTTGCGATGAGGTAGGTTTGAGTAAAAATAGTCAAGCATTATTGTGGAAACGCGCTATTCTCAATGATTTTTGTTTAGGCAAGTGATCTTATATTTAATACTCAATAGTGGTATAATTACCGACTGTTTTTTAGATAATTAAGTGCCTCACCATGACTGATCAACACACCGCAGATACTTATGATTCGTCGAATATTAAGGTTTTAAAAGGCCTAGATGCTGTTAGAAAACGTCCAGGGATGTACATCGGTGACACTGATGACGGCACTGGCTTACATCATCTAGTATTTGAAGTGGTGGATAATGCCATCGATGAATCTTTAGCGGGTCACTGTGACACAATTACTGTCACGATTCATCTCGATGAATCCATTACTGTGACAGATAATGGTCGCGGGATACCGGTCGATTTTCATGCGGAGGAAGGTAGATCTGCCGCTGAAGTGATTATGACGGTGTTACACGCCGGTGGTAAATTTGACGCGAATTCTTATAAAGTGTCGGGTGGATTACATGGCGTAGGTGTTTCTGTTGTCAATGCATTATCAGAAGAACTACGTTTGGAAATTCATCGTAATGGTTCAATACACGAGCAATTTTATACACGAGGAAAACCAGTCGCTGACTTAGCAATTATTGGCACTAGTCAAAAAACTGGAACGACGGTTCACTTCAAACCTGACCACGAAATTTTCACAAATATTTTATTTCACTATGAAATTTTAGCAAAACGTTTACGCGAGCTTTCTTTTCTTAATCCTGGCGTTTGCATCACATTAACTGACGAACGTTCTTCAAAAGAAGAAACGTTTCAATATGCTGGCGGTATTGCAGAATTTGTTGCTTATCTTAATCAAAATAAAACGCCTGCGCATAAAACTATTTTTGGTTTTAGAGTAGAAAAAGAGGGTATTAGTGTCGAAGTATCTATGCAATGGAATGATACCTACCAAGAAAACATTTATTGTTTTACTAATAATATTCCACAACGCGATGGCGGTACCCATTTAACTGGATTTCGCGGAGCATTAACTCGCACGCTTAATGATTATATTGAAAAAGAAGGCGCTGCGAAAAAACAAAAAATTACCACAACCGGCGATGATTGCCGCGAAGGATTAACTGCTGTTCTATCAGTAAAAATGCCAGACCCAAAATTTTCTTCACAGACTAAAGACAAATTAGTTTCGTCTGAAATTCGCGCAGTGGTTGAATCATTCATGGGTGAAAAATTCCATGATTATTTATTAGAAAATCCACAAGATGCAAAAAGCATTGTCAATAAAATGTTAGAAGCAGCAAGAGCACGAGAAGCGGCAAGAAAGGCCCGAGATATGACGCGACGTAAAGATGCGTTTGACATTGCAGGTCTTCCAGGAAAATTAGCTGATTGCCAAGAAAAAGATCCTGCACAAGCTGAAATTTATTTAGTTGAGGGAGACTCAGCGGGAGGCTCAGCAAAACAAGGCCGTGATCGTAGAACTCAAGCGATTCTGCCATTACGCGGAAAAATTTTAAATGTGGAAAAAGCCCGTTTTGATAAAATGCTTAATTCAGTTGAGGTGGGAACACTGATTACTGCATTAGGTTGCGGTATTGGAAATGCAGAATTTAACGCAGATAAGTTACGTTATCATAAAATTATTATTATGACCGACGCCGATGTCGATGGTTCTCACATACGAACACTATTGCTCACTTTTTTCTATCGTCAAATGCCAGAGTTATTGACGCGCGGCCATATTTATATCGCACAACCGCCGTTGTATAAAGCAAAAAAAGGCAAACAAGAACAATATTTAAAAGATGATGCTGCATTAGAATATTATTTGATTCAAATGGCATTAGAAGGTGCGAGTTTACATACCACAGCACAAGCACCCGCTATTCAAGGCGCTGCACTTGAGTCATTATTAAATCAATATCATGGCGCACTCGCATTGATTAGCAAATTAAGCCACCGTGGTTATTCGCGTGAATTATTATTAGCATTGACAGAAAGTCAGCCATTAACTGCTGAATTACTTGCTGATAAACATGCGATGCAATCTTGGTGTAGCTTATTAGAAACGGTATTAAGAAAATTCCAAAGTGAATTAACAGAACATCGCGTGATTTTATCTGAAGATAGCTTGACCAATAATTACTTGCCGGTGATTCAAGTGATTGAACATACACTCACTAAAGAAACTGTATTAACACGAAATTTCATTGTGTCGGGTGAATATCGCGTCATCGCTAAAATGGCAGAAATTTTACACGGATTATTAGAAAGTGATGCATTTATCCAAAAGGAAACAAAAGCAATTCCCGTAAATCGTTTTTCTGAAGTGTATCAAGCTTTGATTGAAGAGGCGAAACGCGGACAAACTATTCAGCGTTATAAAGGTTTAGGTGAAATGAATCCTGAACAGTTATGGGAAACCACGATGAATGCGCAAGTACGGCGTTTACTCAAAGTGACGGTGGAAGATGCTGTTGCTGCGGATATGTTATTCACCACTTTGATGGGTGACGATGTTGAGCCACGTCGTGCATTCATTGAGAAAAATGCATTGCTTGCGTCGAATATTGATATTTAATCGGGCTTAAAAAGAGATTTAACTTTAGAGACCATATCTTCAATAAAATTTGCTTTGCGCTAGCAATTCTCCAAACTAAGGCAATAGTTCGAGTGGGTTTTGGTTCTTTAAAAGCGATATAAGCAATATTATCGTTCGGATAATAGGCTAGTTTTGGAGCACGTTTTAGTCTTCCCAAGGATTAATTAGCAATACTCCAGTATGCTTGAAGTCATTTACATTTCGTGTCATGACATGCAATCCATGGGCGAGTGCGGTTGCAGCGATCAGTCCATCAGCAGCAGGGATAATTTTCCCACATTTTTGTGCGTTTGCTGTTAGTTCTCCCCATATATGAGCGACTTCACGATTTATATTTAAGATACGATCTGCGTAACTGTTTTCAAGCGAAATAGACCAATGAGTTAAACTCGTTTTTCTTTCTGAAGAGGGTAACAAAGCAATACCCTTCGTTATTTCAGCAATAGTAATGACGCTAATAAACAAATCTTTCGCATCAAAATGATCTAATGCACTTCTAACTAAGGCGTTACCATGAGAAACGCGCAACTCGGATAAAACGCAGGTATCCAGCAAAATTTTCACAATACAAATTCTCTCATTGAGCTACTATCACGCCGTAAATCCAGATCTGATAGATCAGGCGTAGATTGTAATAAAAAATCTTTAAAATCTACTGAGTTGCCTTTTAGCTCAAGATATTCTGACTCAGAAATAACGACAACATTCCCCTCTCTGCGTAATATTTTCTGCGGGCCTTTTGTAAAAACAGATCTAGCGACTTCACTAAAGCGGTTTTTAGCTTCAGCTAGTAACCAATGTTCATTTTTGTGCTGCATAAACACCCCTATAATTAATCTAGATGATCTAGGTTAATTATAGGGGTTAACTCAATCAATCACAAGGAAAGTATATAATATGTTATTCATTACTTTGATGGGTGACGATGCTGAGCCACGTCGTGCATTCATTGAGAAAAATGCATTGCTTGCATCGAATATTGATATTTAGTCAGGATAATATTTTTTAGAAGGGCGTTTTATTTGGATATAATGCCCCCACTAAATGGATATAAGAAGAGATTTTGTTGTAGCCGCTATATCATTCAATAAAATTTGTTTTGCGCTAGAGTTTCTCCAAAACAATCCAATAGTTCGAGTGGGTTTTGGCGTTATAAATGGGATATACGCAATATTATTGTTCGTATAACAGGCTAGTTTTGGAATGAGGGTAATGCCAACTCCAGCAGCGACCATATGCCGTAATGTTTCCAAACTGGTGGCTCGAAAATTTTTATTTTCTGCAATATCCATTCGATGGCACAAGGCAAGAGCTTGGTCACGCATGCAATGTCCTTCTTCCAGTAATAATAAATTATGATTTTTTAGATCATGTTGCTTCACAGATTTTAGCTTAGCAAGTCTATGTTTAATCGGCACTGCAAGCATAAACTCTTCTTCAAATAAAATAGCATTACTAAGGTTTTTTTCGATAATAGGTGCAGTCAAGAATGCAGCATGTAATTTACCCTCTTTTAGCATTTCAATGAGCGGTGACGTTTTTTCTTCAAATAAGTAAAAAGATAGTTTTGGGTAAAGTTGAGATAATTGAGGAACAATCAAAGGTAATAAATAGGGCGCCAAAGTTGGGAAAATACCAATTTTGATTTCACCGCTCAATGGGTCTTTTGCAGACTTAGCAATCTCTTTTATTTCATCAATATCATTTAATATTTTTCGAGCACGTTCGGCAATAATGCTACCGTGATCTGTAAGTAATACGGATTTATTAGTTCTCTCTAATAATTGAACCCCCAGGCTTTCTTCAAGCTTTTTAATTTGCATGCTCAGCGCAGGTTGGCTGACAAAACAAGCGCTAGCGGCTTTACCAAAGTGCTTGAGATCACTTAAAGCCACTAAATATTCTAGGTCTCTGGTGTTCATACTGCCCTATATTTTTTTATAACAATAAATTATCAAACTAATAATAACAATATATTATACTTATGACAATATAGAGTAATTTTAATTATAAACAGGAGAATTCACAAAAGCCGGCATAAGTAAACTTGCTATTCAATTTTTTGTACGGATTGCTGCCGTGTTAATTGCAACAGCGATGGGGGTAGAAATTTCAAAATTTTGATTATCAAACAGCTCTATTTTCCAGTTGTAGAATCAGTATCCGGCGTTACAGTAAACGCCGCTTCTGTCTGTCCTTCAAATAAAGCTTTTGCTTTATCTACAACTGCTTGCGAATGAAAAGAATCTAACAACTCATTTACCCAAGGCTTGTTAACATCTTGGGTGCGAATCACGATCAAATTTGCATAAGGAGAGTGTTTATCTTCAGTAAATAACGCATCGCGCGATGGTAAGAGACCTGCGGGTATTGCGTAATTCGTGTTAATCACCGCGACAGCGATGTCTTGGTAAGCGCGTGCTAATTGTGCGGCATCTAATTCAACAAACTGAAGTTTTTTAGGGTTATCAGCCACATCTTGCGGCGTAGCATTTAGGCCGGCAGAAGGTGCAAGTGTAATCAAACCAGCTTTTTGCAAGAGTAAAAATGCGCGGCCTTGATTGGTTGGGTCGTTAGGAATTGCCACTTGGCTATCTTCGGGTAAATCAGCAAGCGAATGGTAATGAGCTGAATAAATTCCCATAGGATAAACAAAGGTTTTTCCAATCACTGTAATATTATAATGATGTGCTGCGATTTGTTCATTGAGATAGGGCTCATGCTGAAAAGCATTGGCCTGCAATTGACCGTCATTCAATGCGGTATTAGGTTGTAAATAATCGGTAAAAGTGACGATTTTGACATGTAGACCATAACGCTTTTCAGCGACGTCAGCGGCCACCTGCGCAATCTCAGTCTCTGGGCCTGCGATCGTACCAATTTTGATGGTTTTGTCGTCATCCTGACATCCGGTGAGAAAAAGTGTTAAAGCTGCAAAAACAGACGTTGTCAGCCCTTTTTTAATCAAAGTCATCATGATCAAACCCTGCCCATAAGTAAGATGAACGGAAGGTAGCGCAAATGAGGCTGAAATGCAAACATATGCAATAAAAGTGTCAAGCACTTACTCAAAATTATCTAAATTTGCATCCCATCCACTATCCTCTTAGAATCAGCCGTAATCTATCTACAAGGAATCGTCATGCATCCCATTGTGGCACATTTACAAAGCCAAATTGCTGAATTGAAAGTCGCAGGTTTATATAAAACTGAATATCCGATTCAATCGCCACAAAATACGCATATTAAAGTCGATGGCGGTAGAGAGGTTCTCAATTTTTGTGCCAATAATTATCTTGGATTGGCGGATCACCCGAGTTTAATTGAGCAAGCCAAAAAATCCTTAGATCAATATGGTTTTGGTATGGCTTCGGTGCGATTTATTTGCGGTACGCAAACCATTCATAAACAGCTCGAAAAGAAAATTGCTACATTTTTAGGTACTGAAGATACTATTTTATATTCTTCGTGCTTTGATGCCAATGGCGGTTTGTTTGAAACCTTATTGAGTGAAGAAGATGCGATTGTCAGTGATTCACTGAACCATGCATCGATTATTGATGGCATTCGTTTATGCAAAGCAAAACGATTTCGCTATGAAAATAATGATATGCAAGATTTAGAAGCTAAACTAAAAGAAGCCACCGCTGCCGGTGCACGCTTTATTATGATCGCCACCGATGGTGTTTTTTCTATGGATGGCATCATCGCCAATTTAAAAGCGATTTGTGATTTAGCCGATAAATATCACGCCTTAGTCATGGTCGATGATTCTCATGCGGTGGGATTTATGGGCGAGCATGGGCGCGGTACGCCAGAGTTTTGCGGCGTTGCAGATCGCATTGATATTTATACGGGGACATTAGGTAAAGCGTTGGGTGGGGCATCCGGTGGATATATTTCAGCACGAGCGCCTATTGTGGAATGGTTACGAAATCGTTCACGTCCTTATCTTTTTTCCAATACTTTAGCGCCGGTGATTACCGCAACATCTCTACATGTTTTGGATATATTAGATTCAGCAGCAGGCGCGCAGTTACGAAAACAATTAAAAGCGAATAGTCAGCAATTTCGAGCAGGCATGCAAAAATTAGGATTTAATTTAGTGCCTGGTGAACATCCGATTATTCCAGTGATGTTAAACGATGCAAAATTAGCATCAGCCATGGCAAAACGTATGTTAGAAGAAGGCATTTACGTGATTGGGTTTTCTTATCCAGTGGTGCCTATGGGCAAAGCACGTATTCGAGTACAAATGTGTGCGTCGCATACATCAGAACAAATTGCGAAAGCGATTGAAATTTTTGGTCGCGTAGGGAAAGAAGTGGGAGCCATAGTATGAAAGTATTAGCAAAATTAAAAGCAGAACCTGGTTTATGGATGTCAACGGAAGCTAAACCAATCCCCAAACGCAATGAAGTGTTAATCAAAATAAAAAAAACCGCAATTTGCGGCACCGATCTTCATATTTATAAATGGGACGATTGGGCAAAAGCAACGGTTCCAGTGCCGTTACGTACTGGTCATGAATTTGTGGGAGAAATTGTTGAAGTTGGCGAAGATGTGCAACATTTTAAAGTCGGCGATCGCGTGTCAGGTGAAGGTCATTTAACCTGCGGCAAATGTCGTAATTGTCGTGCGGGCAATCGACATTTATGTCGGCATACACGTGGTGTTGGTTATCATGTTCCGGGAGTATTTGCAGAATATTTTGCTTTGCAAGAAAGCAATGTTTTTAAAGTTCCTACAGAAATCTCAGATGATTGCGCAGCTATTTTTGATCCTTTCGGCAATGCAACTTATGCCGCCTTAGAAAATGATTTAGTCGGGGAAGATGTTCTGGTCACCGGCGCGGGTCCTGTAGGATTAATGGCTGCCGCGATTTGTAAATTTTCAGGCGCACGTCATGTCGTGATTACCGATGTGAATGAATATCGCTTAAATTTAGCGAGAAAAATGGGATTGTATGCCGTTAATTCTCAAGAAAAATCACTTCAATTAGTGATGCAAGCATTAGGGATGCAAGAAGGCTTTGATGTGGGGATTGAATTGTCCGGTTCACCGCATGCCTTTGCTGACATGATTAGTGCGATGAATTATGGCGGAAAAATTTCTTTTATGGGAATTCCATCACAACCTTATGCAATTAATTGGGGTGATGTGGTTTTCAAAACACTCACCATCAAAGGATTATACGGCCGACGTATTTTTGAAACTTGGTACAAAATGGCCGCGATGTTACAAAGCGGTTTGAACATTGCGCCGGTGATCACGCATCATTTTAAAGTGGATGATTTCCAGAAAGGCTTTGATGTAATGTTATCTGGAGAAGCGGGGAAAGTGATTTTAGATTGGGAAGCGTAAAGAGCTTGCTGAGCTCATGAATCAACGCATTGCGTACATCACGAAAATCGATTATGATGATTTTGTGATGTGAAATATAGCTAAATTACTCATCACGAAATTAACGTTTATTTATTTTGTGATGAGGTTTTTCGATGAGTAGCTTCATTGGCCGCGCCCAAGAACTCGATCAGCTCAAGTTGTTACTTAAGAAAAAAGTGGCGAGTTTAGTGGTTCTCAAGGGGCGAAGGAGAATTGGCAAAAGTCGTTTAGCGGAGGAATTTGGTGGATTTTTCACTAAAACACTCATTTTTGCAGGATTACCTCCTAATGAACATACCACAGCCACTATTGAACGGAGTGATTTTTCGGCACAACTTGCCCGAGAAGCAGGCCTCAGCGGCCTAAAGGCCGACGATTGGGGAGACTTATTTTGGCATTTAGCCAATGTCACCCAAAAAGGCCGTATTTTGATTGTATTAGATGAAATCAATTGGATGGGGTCTAAAGATGCCACGTTCTTAGGCAAGCTTAAAACAGCTTGGGATCTTCATTTTAAAAAAAATCCTAATTTAGTTTTGTTACTCAGCGGCTCAATGTCAGCTTGGATCGATAGGAACATTTTAAGCCACACAGGCTTTATGGGAAGAATTTCTTTAGAAATGACACTCAAAGAGTTGCCGTTGTCCGTATGCGATAAATTTTGGGGCAAGCAATCTCCTCATGTCAGTGCTTACGAAAAATTTAAAATTTTATCAGTGACGGGGGGCGTACCTCGTTATCTTGAAGAAATTCGGCCTGAATTAACTGCTGAACAAAATATTCTCCAATGGGCGTTTCATCCAGAAGGCATTTTGTTTCATGAATTTGATCGTATTTTTTCAGATCTTTTTTCAAAACGTAGCCATATTTATCAAACTATTGTTGAGAAACTTGTTTATGGTAGTGTTGATCTAAATAGCTTGTCTAATATGCTGAATTACCAAAAAAGTGGCGTGTTAAGTGCATACTTAGAAGATTTAATAGAAACGGGATATGTCGCTCGTGATTATACTTGGCATCTCAAAACAGCAAAATTATCAGCTTTAAGTCGTTATCGGCTCTGTGATAATTATTTGCGATTCTATTTACGTTATATTCTTCCCAATAAAGCACGTATCAAAAAAGGCCGGATGCTTGCTGCTCCTGCGTGGTACGCTATTATGGGTTTGCAGTTCGAAAACTTAGTGATTAATAATTTTCGTTTATTAGACGCAGCGCTTGGTATTCGCCCGGAAGAAATTGTTTATGATAATCCTTTTTTTCAGAAAAAAACTCAATTGCAATTAGGATGTCAAATTGATTATTTGATTCAGACAGTTTTCAACACGCTCTATGTTTGTGAAATAAAATTTTCAACAGATGCCATTGGTGCTGACGTTGTAAAAGAAGTGCAAGAAAAAATTTCTCGCTTGAAAATTCCCAAAGGGTTTTCAATTCGTCCAGTATTAATTCATGTCAATGATGTAACCCAAACAGTAAAAGAGAGCGGTTTCTTTTCACATATTGTCGCATTTGGAAATCTGTTATGACTCACCCCTGCCTAAGTCTATTGAACTAATAATGATCAAGCCATATAATCACCCTCAATTTTGATAGAGTTTTAGTTCATGAATCTAGAAAAGCGTTATGACGTTATCGTCGTTGGGGGTGGTCACGCAGGCACTGAAGCTGCAATGGCCGCCGCGCGCATGGGCGCGGAAACTTTATTATTGACGCATAATATTGAAACCTTGGGGCAAATGTCGTGTAATCCAGCGATTGGCGGGATTGGCAAAGGCCATTTGGTCAAAGAAATCGATGCCATGGGCGGCGTAATGGCGCAAGCGGCTGATTTGGCCGGGATTCAATTTCGCACCTTAAATGCGAGCAAAGGTCCTGCCGTTAGGGCAACACGAGCACAAGCCGATAGAGAACTTTACAAACGCGCGGTGCGCAACTTTCTTGAGCGTCAAGAAAGCCTCAGTATTTTTCAACAAGCTGTCGAAGATTTAATTGTTGAAAATGATAGTGTAGTCGGCGTTGTCACCCAAATGGGCTTACGGTTTTATGCGACAAGTGTGGTGATAACCGTCGGGACTTTTTTGGGGGGTAAAATTCACGTCGGTGATCAAACACATTCGGGCGGTCGTGCTGGAGATCCGCCTTCGATAGCCTTGGCGACACGTTTGCGCGAATTACCTTTTCGTGTGGGTCGATTGAAAACCGGAACGCCACCGCGGATTGATTCGCGTAGCTTGAATTATGCGCTGATGGGTGAACAGCCAGGCGATTCTCCGTGCCCCGTGTTTTCTTACTTAGGTCATGTGGTACAACATCCGCAACAAGTAAATTGCCATATCACTTATACGACAGAACGCACCCATGACATTATTCGTGAACATTTGCATCGTTCTGCCATGTATTCTGGCAAAATTGAAGGCATTGGTCCGCGTTATTGTCCATCGATTGAAGATAAAGTGGTGCGCTTTGCCGATAAAAATCAGCATCAAGTTTTTGTAGAGCCAGAAGGATTAAATACTTTCGAGATTTACCCCAATGGAATTTCAACCAGTTTACCTTTTGATGCGCAAGTCGCGTTTGTACGTTCTATTATTGGTTTTGAACACGCGCATATCACTCGTCCTGGTTATGCGATTGAATATGATTTTTTTAATCCACAAGATTTGCATGGCACATTAGAAACTAAATTCATTAAAAATTTGTTTTTTGCCGGACAAATTAATGGTACCACCGGTTATGAAGAAGCTGCTGCACAAGGTTTAATCGCTGGAATGAATGCAGCATTGCTAGCGCAAGGTAAAGAAGGTTGGACTCCACGACGCGATCAAGCTTACATGGGCGTGATGATTGACGATTTAATTACTCAAGGTACCCAAGAGCCTTACCGAATGTTTACCAGTCGCGCGGAATATCGTTTGTCGTTACGTGAAGACAATGCTGATCAACGCTTAACACCTGTCGCACGCGAGTTAGGATTGATTTCTGATGAACGTTGGCAGCATTTTGAAAAAAAAATGGCTGCAGTTGCGCAAGAAACACAACGTTTAAAAACAACATGGGCACAACCGGGTAATGAAAAAGGTGCTGCGCTTGAGGCTCTGTTAGGGCAAGCAATAGAACATGAATATTCATTGTTAGATATATTAAAACGCCCTAATGTGACGTATCAATTATTACGCAGTATGGATCTTTTCGGCCCATGGGTAGAAGATGAGCGTGTCGCAGAGCAAATCGAAGTACAAGTGAAGTATGCGGGCTATATTGATCGGCAGCAAACCGAAATTGATAAACAATTACGCTATGAAAATTTTAGAATTCCTGCTCATGTAGATTATGCTCAAGTGCTTGGATTATCTAATGAAGTACGTCAAAAATTAAGTAACATAAAACCGGATACACTAGGAATGGCGGCACGAATTTCGGGTATTACCCCTGCGGCGATTTCCATATTATTGGTCCATTTGAAGAAAACAGCTTAGACATCAATTGACTGGACAAATAAATATCAAAAACTGTTCTTTTATTAGCGATTAAAAATTGATACTATTCACACCATAAAAATACTAATAACTAATAATTGGAACACTTTCTATGTTTAGACGCCAAAGCACCTCTGAACTTACGGACAGGTCTAGTATTTTTTCTAGGTCTAGTTTTATTGATTCTGCATCCGGTCAGGCCGAGCTGATGGCTTCAGAGCAATCGCGCTATCAATTTCCACAGTATCCCCAAAGCTATACAGATTTTATTCCAACGTTTAAACTTCGAGGCAAACAAACCACCGTGATGCTTGCTGATCTATGGTTGGTTTTAGAAGCGTTGATTGCCGATGAATATCTTATAAATGCGCATACGTCTTTCTATTCTATATTAAATTCATTACCTGATGAACTTATTCCCGTTAGGATTACGAATGATAAAAATGATAGACTCTTGGTGAGTCCATGGTATATTTTTGTAGATCCGGATTCTAATTTCACGTTGCGTCCCTTTTTTCAGAAGGCAATAATAAAGTCTTTGGAAGAAGATAATCATAGTTATCTTAATGTTATCAGTAAACATCTTAAAAAAATAAGTGTTAGCAAAGAATCTTCTGTGCCAGCGTTGCGTCAACCTGACCGTTATAAGGCTACGTACAATTTTGATGTTTCTGAAGAAAAGCTTCTTGCCACAATTAATACTTTTCTTGATAAACGGTATATTTCTTTAAACCATCAGCAAGAAGATTTGGCGAAATTAAGAGAAGAAGTGACTGCAAAAGAAAGCCATTATCAATCCGAATTGCTGCATTTAAGCGCAATTATAGATAGAAAAAGGGCGGAACTTTTTCAATTAAAGAGAGAGCTTTCTGAAAAAAACATGAGACATTCCTCGCAGCATAAGGAATTAAGAAAAGAAAATCATATAGGAAGAAGATTGGTTGATGAGGAAGCTGAAGAAATAAAAAAACTGGAAGAAAAGATTGCCGAGAAACGAGCTAAAAATGGCGAAACTCAAGATGAAATTTTACGGTTAGAATCTCGTTTGAGAGTGATAGAAAGTGATTTTAATGAATTAGAACAAGCAGAACATCATCAGAAAATTGCTTATGAATATGAAAAACAACAGTATGATAAATCCTCTGACATCACCCTTTGGTTGGCTAAAGAAATAGACGCTCTTCGTGTAGAATTAATGCAGAGATTAGAAAAAAGTGATGATCTTATGACGTCTCCGTATGATGAAGATACTAATTATCTAACGCCTAAAAAAAATCACAGTGATAGATCACTTCGTTCTGAATCCGTTGACAGTTTTAGTGGAAATGTGAGAGGGATTACCCCGTCGCATGTAATACAGACTACGCCCGCAGCATCGTCACCGAGTGTTTCTAGCCGAAAAAAACCAATTCGACCTGCTACACCACCGCCTCCGCCGCGTTGTGGTCAGCCAAGTGTTCAGCCATCACCACCTCCCTATCCTAAGGCAAAAATGGGTGATGTTGTAGAAAGCAACAGCCCAGGAGCATTCAATCCGACGCGCACACAGAGTCGAGGCTCGTTACATACAGACGGAAACCTGTCAGCTATAAAAAATTCTCCAGTGATCCAGCGCGTGCAGGCTAAATTAGAGAAAAAAGCTTCACACAGCGCATCCTCTCAGTCCTCTACACTGATACAATCTCCATCTTGGAAGCCAGCTCCACCTCCTCCGCGTAATAGTCAGCGAGGCTCACAGCCACCACCACCTCCACCAAAAAATGTGAGTACAGCACTTTCGGATCACAGGCTAAGTTTATTTACTGAAATAATGAATCCTGCAGGCTTTGCTCTCAAAAATGCAAGCGAAAGAGTCTTAGTAAAAAAGCCGCCTGCTCAGGTAGGAGATATTTTAAGTCAAATGATGAATGACAGAAGGCTGATTATAAGTGATGATGATAGTGTTACTAGTACTAATAGTGGTTGGAGCAATTCATAATGAAGTCATTACAAGAATATATTGAAAGGAAATATAAACCAAAAGACGAGTTAAGAAAGAAAATTGCAGAAAAAACTTCTAAATTAGAGAAGAGATCACGGCAATTAGAGAGTGGCGTTAATACAATAAAGCAGCTTAAAGATTCTGATGCCAGTATTTCTGCTGAAATAGAGCAGTTAAGAGCAGCTATAGAAGACTTGGATAGAAATGGTTCTGAAAGAGCTTCAGAAGATTTACATAGGGCAAACAATCAAGGGCAAAACACCAGAAAAAAATTGCAATGCATTCTTAAAGAGTTAGACAATGAAAGTACCCGCCTTGATTCTTATCTAAGAGATTTGCAAAAAACACACCAAAATGCGCAAATGCAGTACTCAGTGAAGCAGAAAGAAAAAGAGACGGCTACTAGGATCACTTCAGACTTTTCTCAGAATACCCATGAGTTAACTCAGCGGGTGCAAGATGCTGAGCGCCAACTTACGGCCTTATCCCGTAATTTACAGAAACCTGTGAGAGGCACCACTTTGTTCGAATCGCCATTATTGCAATCGCCTGTAAAAAGTATTAGAGCTCAATTAAAAGCATTGGATAGCGGAGTTTATACATCAAAAGATTCGACAAGGCCTTCTGCTTTTTATCAGCCTCAGCAGAGTAGCACGGTGGGTCAGGGTTCTTCAGAGAAGCGGAGTATGAATCTACACCCAAGCGAAAGTTACAGATAAGGTGTTGATTTATTAGAGCTCTTTCCAAACGTCCCGTAAGGGGCGTCATTGCGAGCATAGCGTGGCCATCCATCTTAATTTTAAAAAAAGATGGATGGTTTCGAGTACTCGCCATGACGACAACCAGGGTTTGGAAAGAGATCTATTATAGAAATAACCATTTTTTTATCTTATCGTACATTTTATAATCGATAAAACCGCTGCTTTGATCAATAATTGACTCTTTGTAGGGGACAAAATCATGCTAAAACCTCCTTTTGCGTAAGGTTTTGAATTGGCGGCGACGATTTTAAGCAATTAATAAGAGGCTGCATAGACTGAAAGCCAATCAAAATAGCTT